>CALXRS010000045.1 GCA_944390915.1 uncultured Alphaproteobacteria bacterium | reverse complement strand
TTCCTCCGGCAGAATCATAACATGCAGGGCGTTATAAATCTTGCCGCGGGTATCTTCCGTATAGTTGCCGGAAAGAAAAATATCCTGCCCTTTGGATGAAACACTCGGGGTGGATATCTCCATCGTCCCCAACATATCCACGCCGATTGTAGACAGAATCGCTCCGCCATAGGCTGTACCATTTTCACTTTGAGCATAGTTGTTCAAGATATTGCCGGTGACGTTAAAGCTGCCCATATAATTATAAATTGCCCCGCTTAAGGCAAAGTCACTTTCATTTTGGACATAGTTACCCATTATATTGCCCGTAATGTTAAAATTTCCAGATATATTATAAATCGCCCCGCCCCATGCATAACCATTTTCACTTTGGGCATAGTTGTTCAGGATATTGCCGGTGATGTTAAAGTTGCCATACATATTGATAATCGCCCCGCCAATGGCTCCATGCTTGAAATCGGTACTGTCACTTTGAGCATAATTCCCGATAAAATCACCAGTGATAGAGCCGATGATGTCAGTGTTATAAATCGCCCCGCCTTCGACATCGTCACCTGTACTTATAGCATAATTTCCGATAAAATCACCGGTGATATTGCCGATGGTACCACTACCACTACCACCGTTAAAAATCGCCCCGCCGAATACGCTGCCGTCTGTGCTTTGTGCATAATTTCCGATAAAATCACCGGTGATGTCGCCGATCATACCGCTCATATGATTTTGGTAAGCCCCGTTAGCAAGTGCTCCGCCATAAGCTCGATCATTTATGTCCTTGGTATAATTTCCGATAAAATCACCGGTGATGTTGCCGATGGTGCCGCCGTTAAAAATCGCCCCGCCGATAGTATCAGAATATTGATACTGAACATAATTTCCGATAAAATCACCGGTAATATCGCCGATAGTGGCTTTTTCCGCATTATAAATAGCCCCGCTATCGGCCAAGTAACTTCCTTGAGCATAATTCCCGATAAAATCGGCCGTAATGTTGCCGATGGTAGCATTTTCCGCATTATAAATCGCTCCGCCATATCTATCTGTATAATTCCCGATAAAATCGCCGGTGATGTTGCCAATGGTAGCATTTTCCGCATTATAAATCGCTCCACCCCTGCCAGCATAATTTCCTATAAAATGGCCAGAGATATCGGCGATGGTACCATCGTTCCAAATTGCGCCACCACAGGAATAGTAGTCTCCTCCTTCGATATAATTCCCGATAAAATAACCGGTAATATCGCCGATGATGCCACCGTTAAAAATCGCCCCGCCAGAGCCAGCGATGGCATCTATATAATTCCCGATAAAATCGGCCGTAATGTTAATATCGCCGTTATCTTGCGTATTATAAATCACTCCGCCATCTGATGAAGAAAAAATTCCCTTGAAAACCACGCTGGTTACATTGGCTGTGGCAAGTGTATCGTTAATACGACCGGCAGCGTCGGTATAGCCTGCCGGTTTGGTATAAGCATAATAAAAAGTCTGCGTTTGATTGTTCGGCAGCTTGACTTCCACCGAACCGGTGATATCTCCTGCGGTTGGCTCCGTTGTGCTCCATTTGATGTTTTCTGAAGTGGCGAAAGTTTCCGGTTTCAGGACAATTTTGTAGTACTTGGTTGTGATGTTTCCTTCGGCGTCCGCTTCCTGCATAGTGAAGTTATAATCTTCCGCCGTACCCTCCGTATATTCAAAAACGCTTTCAGGAATTGCTGCAACATCAAAACTGTATTTTGTGCCGTTTAGATCAAAAATTCCGCCGGCATCTTCCACCAGATTCCCGGCAGAAGTGCTCGCAAGGGTTTTTAACAATGCCGCGTTGTCGCCCGTCGGGGTGAAGTAATATTTAACGCCGGCAATTTCCACTTCCGCCGCGCCTTCCGGCAAATCACCGGTCAGTTCGCTCAATGCAAAATTGCCGCTCAAATCCGCGGCTTCCGCTTTGATGGTATCCAATGTCGGGGTTAAGGTTGCCGCCGCCGCAGCCATTGCCGGAGTGGAAAGAATCGTCCCCGCAAGCAGGGCAAGAGAGAATTTTGAAGATATTTTCATGGGCTATAGTCCTTTGATATTTTGCAAAATATATACAGCAAAAAGGCGATGCGCTTAAACGATCGTTTTTTTGCGACAGCTTTCAAGGCTTTTCCTCGGTTTTCAAAAGGCTTTATAACATTTTGATAAATGTAAAAATAATCTTGAAATTAAACTTTCGTTAAGTTATTATTTGAGTGTCGCAAAAAAACGATCCTTTTCCCGCGACAGACGCAACAAATTCAGAGCAAAAAAAACACCTCCGACTTTTTGAATCGTTTTCCGAATAAACCGGATCGTTCATTTTGCGGAGGTATTTTTTATCAAGCAAACGGTTTATTAAAAATTCCCGGCTCGGATTGTCCGAAAAGATTTTTCAGTTGGCGTTCACATCCTTTTGGTCGCGGATATTGGTTGCCAGCTTGTTGCCGTCTTCCGCCTGCTTTTGTTTTTCGGCCAGCATTTTCTGGTAGGTCTTTTCTATTTTTGCAACCTGTTTTTTGAAAACGGCAAGTTTTTGACCGCGCAGATTTTCCGAAGCGGAAGCTTTCACCTTCAGCGGGTTGACGCGGCGGCCGTTATGGATGACCTCGTAATGCAGGTGCGGACCGGTGGAGCGTCCGGTAGAGCCGACATAGCCGATAACCTGTCCCTGTTTGACGCGCACGCCCGGGCGAATGCCTTTGGCGAATTTCTGCATGTGGCCGTAGGCGGTGGAATATTCGGAATTGTGGCGGATTTTGATGTAGTTGCCGTAGCCGCCGTTATATTTTGCCACCTGAACGACGCCGTCGCCGCCGGCATAGACCAGCGAATTCTTGGGGGCGGCGTAGTCAATACCCCAGTGGATGCGATAATCTTTGTAAATCGGATGGAAGCGGCGGCCGAAAGGCGAGGAGATACGCGCGTTTTGATAAGACATCGGCTTGCGGCTCAGAGTCTTTTTCATGGCCAGACCTTTTTTGTCGTAATAATCGGCAATGCCGTCTTTGTCTTCAAAACGATAGAGCTCAATTTCCGTTTTGCCGAGCGTGAGGGCGGCAAACAGAATATCGCCGTGGCGAACGACTTCGCCGTCGGGGGTGATATAATTTTCATAAATGATTTCGAATTTGTCGCCTTTTTTGACGTCGCGGCGAAAATCGACGCTGTAGGAAAAGATATTGATAAAGTTGCCGACAACGGCTGAGGGAACGCCCTCATTGTTCATGGCGGTGGAAAGGTTGCCGTCGATAATGCCGGCAGCGGTGTTCAGCTCCTGTACGAGTTCGTCTTTTTCGCGGCGGGAAAGATATTTGCCGTCGGCGTCTTTTTCCACTACGACGCGTTCACCCTTGCTGATTTCGGAAACAAGGCCGTCAACGCTTATCAATTTGTCTTCGGGCAGGTTCCACAGCATACTGACCTGCAACTCCTGACCGGCTTTCAGCTTGCGGGGGTCGTAAACTTTTTTGAAAGCAAGGAAGATGTCGTTGGCATCGTTATATTCTAACCCGAGTCCGGTGAGGATGTTGAGAAGCGTGTCGCCGGATTTGAGAATGAGGGTGTTTTCGCGCGTTTCTTCTGTCGGCGCGGGCTCTTCGATTTCGTTTTCGGCGATGAATTCGTCGGCAATGAAATCGTTGTCGGGTTCGCTGAACTCTTCATTATAGATTTCGTTTTCAACAGATTCGAGGGTTGCATCCATTGCCGTTGTCGAGGCGTTTACTTCCGAATTGTTAAAAGAAACGGCAATGACGGTCAGAGCAATCGCAAAGGTGGCGCAAAAGGTGAGCCAGCAACGTTTGTCCTTGACCGTTGCCGAGATTTGTTTTTTTATTTGAATTTTCAGCAAAATCAAAATCCTCGCAAAAATATTTCCGTTAACGATTTCCGTCGGGTAATGTAACATACGGAAAATAAATTACCAGAAAAAAATTGCCGGAATGTTAACAGTTATAATTTTTTTTACGATTTTGATAAAAAATACTTGCAATCGAAAAAAATGTTGGGTATAAGGTGAAACGAACTCGAATGGGGGTGTAGCTCAGCTGGTTAGAGCGCCTGCCTGTCACGCAGGAGGTCGCGGGTTCGAGCCCCGTCACTCCCGCCATTAAAAAACCGTCCTTAGGGACGGTTTTTTTGTGGCTTGGGAGTGCGCGCTCGAATTTGCGACCTCGGTCGCGGGCTCGAGGATAAAAACAGCC
>CALXRS010000044.1 GCA_944390915.1 uncultured Alphaproteobacteria bacterium | reverse complement strand
TAGCTTTATAAAAGGTAGCGTCCGAAGACGCATAATTTCCGATAAAATCTCCGGTAATATCCCTAATAGTGCTGTCGTTACCGTTATCAATCGCCCCGCCATAGGCAGAGCTGTTTGTACTTTGAGCATAATTTTCAATAAAATCTCCGGTAATATTACCAAGCATGACAGCACCCGAAGAATTACTATCAAAAAGAGTAACACTACTAATCGCCCCGCCCCTACCAGCAGCATGGTTTCCGGTAAAATTGCCAGTGATATTGCCGATGAGCACAGTGTTAGTAGTATAAATAGAAATCGCCCCGCCATAACTGTAAGCATAATTGCCTATGAAATCTCCGGTGATATTATTGATAGTGCCACCGTTATAAATTGCCCCACCATAACTGTAAGCATAATTGCCTATGAAATTGCCGGTAATGTTGCCGATGGTGCCATTGTTATAAATTGCCCCTCCATTTGCGCTGTCTGTATAATTCCCGATAAAGTTGCCGGTGATGTCGCCAATGGTGCTGTAGAAATTGTTAAAAATCGCCCCGCCATAGGCATTATTGCTTCCAGAAACATAATTACCGATAAAATCACCGGTGATATCCCCAATGGTGCTTTCGTTATAAATCGCCCCGCCATCATCAGCATAATTCCTGATAAAGTCACCGGTGATATCACCAATGGTGCCACTGTTATCAATTGCCCCGCCCTCGGCAGAGCTGTCTCCACCTTGTGCATAATTTCCTATGAAATTGCCGGTAATATTGCCGATGGTGCCCCAGTTAGAAATCGCCCCGCCAGAGGAACCGATACTGCTGCTTCCGGAAACATAATTGCCGATAAAATTGCCGATGATATTGCCGATGGTACCTCTGTTATAAATCGCTCCGCCGCTGACATTGTAGCCATTAACATAATTCCCTATGAAATCAGCCGTAATGTCAATATCCCCATGATCCTGAGTATTGTAGATCGCGCCGCCGGAATGAGAGTCGGACATACCCTTGAAAAACACGCTGGTTACCGACTGTGCCGTTAATGTATCGTCAATCCGCGTGCCGGCTTCCGTATAATCTGCCGGTTTATTATAGGCGTAATAAAAAGTCTGCGTCTGATTGTTCGGCAGGTTGACTGCAACCGAGCCGGTGGTGTCGCCTGTCTGTTCGGCCTCTCCCCAGGTGATGCTTTCCGAAGCGGAAAAATTTTCCGGCTTGAGGATGACTTTATAGTACTTGGTCGTCAAATTGCCTTCGGCGTCCGCTTCCTGCATGGTGAAGTTATAATCTTCCGCCGTTCCCTCCACGTATTCAAAAACGCTTGCCGGAATCGCCGCAACATCGAAACTATATTTTTTCCCATCAAACTCAAAAATGCCGTTCTCATCTTCTTTCAGATTCCCGGCCACGGTGCCCGCAAGGGTTTTCAACAACGCGGCGTCTTCTCCCGTCGGGGTGAAGTAATATTTTACGCCAGCAATCTCCACTTCCACAGCGCCGGCCGGAAGTTCGCCGGTCAGTTCCGTTAATGCAAAATTGCCGCTCAAATCCGCGGCTTCCGCTTTGATGGTATCCAATGTCGGGGTTAGGGTGGCCGCCGCGGCATAATTTGCCGGGGTAGAGAGAATCGTCCCCGCAAGCAGGGCAAGAGAGAATTTTGAAGATATTTTCATGGGCTATAGTCCTTTGATATTTTACAAAATATACATAGCAAAAAGGCGATGCGCTTAAACGATCGTTTTTTTGCAACACTTAAATAATAACTTAACGAAAGTTTAATTTCAAGATTATTTTTGACATTTATCAAAATGTTATAAAATTTCCGGAAAAACAAGGGGGAGCCTTGAAAGCTGTTGCAAAAAAACGATCCTTTTCCCGCGACAGATGAATAAAAAAATGAGATGCCGAGGAGATGCCGAACTAATATTAAATTGTCATGCTGAACTCGTTTCAGTATCTCTTCTTCAGCCGGCTGAAAGCCGGCCACACCGCCATCCACAGCGAAAGCCCCCGCTCGGGGCTTTCTTTTGCTCTCACCCTCACCCGACGCGTGCGCGTCCCCCTCTCCCCTCAAGGGAGAGGGGGCATGCCGACGCCATCCACAGCGAAAGCCCGCCCAGGGCTTTCTTCATTCTCACCCTCACCCGACGCGTGCGCGTCCCCCTCTCCCCTCAAGGGAGAGGAGAAAAAAAGGCGGCGGCATGCGAGGGAAGGGAAGGAAAAAAAGGAGTGCGGCCGGCGGTAGAAGGGAAGCGGTAGAAGGGAAAAAAAGCTGCGGCTGGTACGGGCATCAAAGGGAGAGGAGGTTAAACTGTCATGCCGTTTCGGTTGTCGAAAATAGCTGTCGGTTACGCTGTTGACAAAAAGACAAAATGACCTTATTATAATTGAAGAATATAAATTACTTAAAAATAATTATGAACCACTAAATAAATACAAAATGAAAAATTTTATTTTTGCGCTGCTGCTTATCGGCGGAATTTTTGTCGCCCTTATTTTCATTAAAGAAAATATATGGCTGCAAGTCGCTTCGTTTTTCTGGTTGTTTCTCTACGGTTTGTTTTTCTTTAACGTTCGCAAAGAGGAACTGCTCGATGCCGACGGACATATCAGACCGCTTGGTTTTGTAGGCAATGTCGTTATTTGCCGCGCTGTGTCACTCGGGGTGTATATCAGTCTGCTTCTGGCTGCCGTACAAAGCACCTTTTCCTGGGGCTTGCTGTTTTTTATGCTGGTGGCCGCTCTCTACCTGCTGTCGCTTGCCGCAGACGTGCAAAAGGCTCTGAAATAGAAGGCCTGTTATGTTATTTCGGTTCAACTTTCCGGTTGAACCGTTTTTTTACGCTCAAAACAATGTTCCCCGCAGGGCGGAAGCCATACGGGGAACAGGCGGGGACAAAAAGGACTAATCTTCGTCAACCGGTTCGGCCGTGTCGTCGCTCATCATCTCGACGGTCAGATGTCCGGCATCGGCGCGGATTTTGTTTTCGATTTCGTCGGCCACTTCGGGGTGGTCACGCAGGAACAGTTTGGCGTTTTCGCGTCCCTGGCCGAGTTTTTCGCCCTTATAGGAGAACCAGGCGCCGGATTTTTCAACCAAACCTGCCTTAACGCCCAAATCTATCAGTTCGCCGGTTTTGGAGATTCCTTCACCGTACATAATGTCAAAATCAACCGTCTTGAACGGAGGCGCCACTTTGTTTTTGACAATCTTAACCCTTGTCTGACTGCCGATAACTTCGTCTTTGTCTTTGATGGCGCCGATTCGACGGATGTCGAGCCTGACCGAGGCATAAAACTTGAGCGCGTTGCCGCCGGTGGTGGTTTCGGGGTTGCCGAACATGACGCCGATTTTCATGCGGATTTGGTTAATAAAGATAATCAGCGTATTGGAGCGGGAAACGGTAGAGGTCAGTTTGCGCAGAGCCTGGCTCATCAGCCGCGCCTGCAGCCCCATATGCGAGTCGCCCATTTCGCCTTCCAGTTCGGCCTTGGGCACCAGAGCGGCAACCGAGTCGACCACCAGTACGTCGATGGCACCGGAGCGCACCAGCGTATCGGCGATTTCCAAAGCCTGTTCGCCGGAGTCGGGTTGGGAAACAAGCAGATTTTCTATATCAACGCCGATTTTTTTGGCATAAGAAGGATCAAGCGCATGTTCGGCGTCAACGAAAGCGCAGGTTCCGCCTTTTTTCTGCGCCTGAGCGATGACGCTTAAGGCAAAAGTGGTTTTACCCGAACTTTCCGGCCCGTATATTTCGACGATTCGCCCTTTGGGTAAGCCGCCGATGCCGAGCGCGATATCCGTTCCGAGCGAACCGGTGGAAATGGCTTCTATGTCGATATTGGTGTTTTGCCCGAGCCGCATGATGGAACCCTTGCCGAAAGCGCGTTCAATCTGGGTGAGGGCAGCGTCCAAAGCTTTGTCTTTTTCCATAGTCATAAACTTTCCTGTTATATTTATAAAAGGTTTTTCTCTGCCTACTATCGGACAATTTGCCGGTTAATGCAAACTGTGGTTGGCAGTTATCCGACAAAAAATACATTGTTCTGTTTTTGTTCTTTTGGCAAGAGTTTTTTTGCTTGATCTCACATATTTTTCAACGTTTATCGAAGAGTTTTCTGAAATAGGCGACAACTTCGCCGATGGCAGGATTGTCGGTCGCCCGGCGGCTGCTGAACAAATAAATGGTGACGCTGCTTTCCCAGTCCAAATTGTCCAGGCATACAAGCGAGCTGTCCGCCAGACAGACGGGGAGAATGCATATTCCGGCGCCGTTGCGAGCCGCGTCAATAACCTCGTGGTCGCTGTCCGAAAGATAACAGACATGGCGTGCCCTTTCCAGCAATTCAAGATAGTTTTCGTCATGAT
>CALXRS010000043.1 GCA_944390915.1 uncultured Alphaproteobacteria bacterium | reverse complement strand
GAAGGATTGTCAACAACCCATCCGTTATTAAGCGGACGACCGGTAAAATTCGGATCCATCAGGTCAAGCGCCGCCCGCCGGATTGCTCGGCCGCGCAACAGATTGTTTACCCAATCCGCCGCGCTGCCTATCATCGAACCCGGGCTTTCCAACTGCTCCCGACCGAAAAACCGCGTGCCTTCCGGCATCCGCAAACGGCGCTCCGCCGCGTTCCCCAGTTCCGACAAACGCCCGAAACGCAGTGATTGACGATTCAAACCCTGCGCCAATCCTTCGTACAAACTCGATATATGCGGAAGCTCAGGATTGACAACAACGCTACGATATGGTATAGTATTTTTATTAGAGTAGTGAGGAGGAAACATCTCCGTTTGACTTGCTGCTCTCCCTGCGTCAGATGTTTGACGAGCGTGGGGCATCATGATCCTATCCAGAGATTCTTTTCCATGTTTTCCTTCTCGTGCTATCTTTGTTAAAATTTTCCCCGTTTCACTTTGGCTTATTAAATCATAAACTTTGTTGTTATGTTCAGGATTGTTATAAATACTATACTTATATAAGCGGGGATATCCGTTATTTGAGCCTTTTTTAACAACTTGAGGGTTGTTATATGTATCCATAAAAGTATGAATATACCTGGAACGCTCGGGATCTGACAACAAATGTTCATAATCTTTATATATCCTGCCTGTTTCCGGATCTTTCATAGTTCTAAAATTAAAGTCCGGGTCGTTTTTTTCTAGATTTCTAACCATACTCTTTAATATGGATTTACTATCGTTGCCTCGATATATTTTAATATCTTTGTTTATCGGCGCAAAGTTCATCACCTCGTCGGCGCCGTGAGCGGCCATATAGTCGCCGTAACGGGCACGCTCCGCCGCTATCGTTTCCGGCACGTTGATACGGCTCGTCAGCGAACTGTCGACCATGCCCGCCGTCTCGTTGTTTATTCCGCGCAGCTCCGGACGCGCCCGATTAAGATAAGCCTCCGCCACGTCATCGTTGTTTCTTATCCCCTGTTTCAGCAGTTTCACCGCTTCCGGGTTGCCGGACACATTCCCCAAACCGCCGGTCATTCCCGCCGTCATCAGGCGAGAACTGAACGGTTTGGCAACATAGCGCGCACCTCTTCCTACCCCGTGCAGTCCGACCGGCAAGGCCGCGCCGAACGCCGCGCCCAAACCGACGTTTTCCGGCAAATCGGCCAGACTGTCCGAACCCGTTGCTCCATAGGCCGCGCCTTCCAATCCGCCGCTTGCCGTCGCCAGTTTCAGACCGTTTAAGCCGGCGCTCTTCAAACCTTTAACCAACGCTCCGCCCGCACCCAGCATATTTCCGCCAAACTCAGAGGCAAAACCCGCCGCACGGGCAACATTTCCCAGACCTTCCGCGTCCTTTGCCGACAAATAGGCGTCGTCGCTCATATCCATACCCAGACGACGCCCCAGCCAGTCCGAACCGCCAAAGGTAAAACCCGACAATGCCTTTTTTGCGCCATAACCTATATCCGCAAGATTGCCCGCCAGATATTCCCCGAACGTTTTTCGCGGGCGAAGTCCGGCGGCAAGCTCTGCCGCTTCCGCCTTCTGGCTCTCCGTCAACGGACGAAGTTCCGGCGGCGGTACTTCTTCCAGCTCCTCTTTACTGTCGTTATAGCGTACATAATACTCCCTCCCGTCTGCACTCCTGACAGGATAACGTCCGGAAATTATTTCTTCCAATAATCGACGCGTCTCCGACTTCTTATATTCACTCATATTCCTTGTTCCTTTCCTCATAAAGATAAGGCACCGTTTCCGGCGCCTTATCTGTTCCGTAAGTTGTTAAACGCTGCCGATGATAAACCCGCTGCCAATGACGGATTGATATTTATCGGAGAACCAAGAGAACGATAAGCATTTAGTCCTTTTCTGAGCTCTGTTACATTCGGGGTCGTCAACAAGTCAGCAAGTTTAACATTGTTTCTATCCATAAAATACCTTTCAACCGGAGCCATAACTTCTCCGATAACACCTACCGGATTTTTAAGGATTCTCATCACTGTATTAGGCTTATCGCGCAATGTTTGTTTTTCTGCCGTCTGTGACCCTTTAAGTAATTGGTTATAGTTTTGGTTGAGCCGAATTGCCTGTTTGGCCTCATCAATAACAGCATTAGCCTTATCGTTACCAAGAGCGATACGCATTTTGTCTTGAACATTTTGCGGCAAAATTGCCTTAAAACCAAGCGCCTCGTTTTCTCTTGAACCTATTCTGCCAAGTAGATCATCCCTTAAACCAATAGCTAAAGCAGCTTTCTCATGCTGTCCGAGTTTTGCAACATCGGCAGCAAAATCACTCGGATTTTTTGAGTTTGTAAAAACGTCTTTACTCATTCCGGCAGCATCCTCAAATTTATGCGCATCTGAATATATACTGCGAGCCAATTTATAATCCGGAATAACCTCATCAAGAATCGGGTCAAGCTCTCGTAAAGATGCCCTAGCTTGGTATGCTAAAGTTGTGTCTGGTGCCAATGTTTGTTTTGACAACAAACTTCTTGCCTCGTTCAATACTCTAAAATCAGTGTCCGGCAAGTCCTTTAATGAAGCATATGCTTTTTTAACACTTTTAACAGCATCTTTAATCACTTCATTTTCATTGACAATCTTTCCAATTTTTGATATATTAACATTACCGCTTACCGAGGGACCTATCCCCATATCGGATAAGAGGTCCCCTTCGACAGATAGGTTGTCAAAAGGGCGCTTTAATTGTCCTGCCAAATAATTCTTGTTGGTAGGCATTTTTGTATAAAGCTCATCCCCTTTTTGTACAACAAAATCAAACATATTTTTGCCGGTCGTAATATCATTTATCGGTCTTGCTGAACGCACAAAATCACCTTTTGTTACTTTTATGCTCGGATTATTTATAGTATCCGCAAGCGAACCAACAAACGGTCCCCTGTTTTTAATCTTACCGAATTCATCAATAACAAAATGCATAACTCCGCTGTTTTTGAGTTCCGGGTTGCCCGGCGCAATGTTTAGTCCCGCCTTTTGAGCCTGTTGTCTTACAATCTCGGCATATTCATCAGCGCTCAAACCGGTTTGCGGCTTAAACGGCTGATACTTATCAGGCGCAATATTATCCAACTTGCTCTTGATTTCGTATCTCTCCAAGTCTCCTAAATTTTCAAGCCGCTTATATATAGGAGCTGCTTCTCGTTGCGCTTTATCAGCCACTTCGGCAATACTGGCACCTCGTGTCTGTGAACCGAGTACATTATCAATAAAACTTCTCAGCTCCTGCGGCTGTCTTTCTTTCGCCGCATCAAGCGTTGATTTCAAAGCGTATCCTGCCTGCGGTGTTTTTTGCCTTATTCCCTGTGCAACATCCACTATCGGCGCTTCCGCAACTTCAATAATGCTTTTGCCTCTGCTTTCCGCTTCCTGTAGCACTCTGTCAAGCATGTCGGCAGCATATTGCTTATTACCGGTATTTTTGGCAATATCATTTTCCAACTTAACAGCAGTTTTAACCGCCGGGGGAGCAGAAGTAAAGACACGTCTCAGACCCTTAGCTCCTATCCCGATGCCATGCAGTCCGACCGGCATCGCTGTACCCAAAGCCGTGCCCCAGGCCACATTTTCCGGCAGCTCGTCCAAACTGTCCGAACCCGTTGCTCCATAGACCGCGCCTTCCAGTCCGCCGCTTGCCGTCGCCAGTTTCAGACCTTTTAAGCCGGCTTTGCTCAAACCTTTGACCAACGCGCCGCCCGCGCCAAGCACATTTCCGCCAAGCTCGGAGGCAAAGCCCGCCGCGCGGGCAACATTTCCCAGACCTTCCGCGTCTTTCAAGGCCAAATAGGCGTCGTCGCTCAT
>CALXRS010000042.1 GCA_944390915.1 uncultured Alphaproteobacteria bacterium | reverse complement strand
AGGTGTTGGACAAGCACAAATGCTCTTTTGTT
Organism: uncultured Alphaproteobacteria bacterium; assembly: GCA_944390915.1. Taxonomy (GTDB): domain Bacteria; phylum Pseudomonadota; class Alphaproteobacteria; order RF32; family CAG-239; genus JAFUYI01. The sequence goes on along the minus strand of CALXRS010000042.1, from coordinate 16,300 downwards.
TCGGTAACGCAAAATTTTAATACTTATGATTCTATGGGCCGACTAGTCTTTAATGATTCGGTTAAAGAGTTTCTTAATCTGAAACGAAAATTAGGAAATTACTTCGATGAAGCAAGCAAAGAAGACATTTTCGATTATATTCCGCCCCAAAAGACCAACCAAATATACACCCCCAAGAAAGTGGTTGTGGAAATGGTAGATAGCTTATTGGCGGAAAATCCTGAATGCTTTGATGATCCTAATAAAACCTTTATCGACTTGTATATGAAATCTGGTCTTTATATTACCGAAATTGTTAAAAGATTATACAGAAACGAAAAGATGAAACAAGCCTTCCCGAATGATAAAGAACGGTTACAACATATTTTTGCCAATCAGGTTTACGGTCTGGCTCCGACAGAAATTATATATCGCATAGCCATCGCCTATATCTTAGGCTTCAGTGACGAAATTAAGATAGAAAAGCATAATCTGAGACAATTTGATACGTTACCGGCCGTTCAAAGCGGAAACCTAGAACAAAAGCTTGATGAGATATATGGATGATATTGTAGATTTTATATTTTAATTGACTTACATAAAAAAATAGGCTTAGATTTTATTGCAAGACGAATTTTAATATCATCTTTAAGTTTCTTTATGATATTGATGGTTAAATAAAAGTTTATTAAAATTAGGAGATGCTGATGATTTATCCAAAAAAATTAAAACCAGGGGCGCATATTCGTATAATTGCCCCATCAAGAAGTTTTAAAATCATTTCTGAAGAAACGCGTGAAATCGCAAAGAAACGTTTTGCAGATATGGGGATATCAGTAAGCTATTCTAAACATTGCGATGAGATTGATGATTTTGTCTCTTCATCAATTGCTTCAAGGCTTGAAGATTTACATGAGGCTTTTGCGGATAAAAATGTTGATGGTATTTTAACGGCTATTGGTGGTTTTAATACAAATCAATTGATTGATAGAATTGATTATAACCTTATAAAAAATAATCCTAAGATTTTATGCGGCTTTTCTGATATTACATGTCTTTGTCATGCCATAACAACAAAGACAGATGTTGTAACTTACTCTGGACCGCATTTTTCAAGTTTTGGAATGCTTCACGGTTTTGATTATACCTTGGATTATTTTAAAAAATGTCTAATTGAGAATACACCCTATCAAGTTACACCGGCTAAAGAATATAGCAATGATGAATGGTTTATGGATCAGGAAAAACGTAATTTTACACCCAATAATGGGTTTTGGATTATAAATAAAGGAAAAGGAAATATATTCGAGGGGAAATTGATCGGGGGCCATGTCCGTTGCTTAAGTTCTTTACAAGGTACTGAATTCTGGCCATCTTTGAAAAACTCTATTCTATTTTTAGAAGAAGATGAAGAAACGAATGCCGTCTTATTTGACCGTTTGTTGCAGTCTTTAATTCAACAAGCCGACTTTAAATATGTTAAGGCACTGATTATTGGTCGTTTTAGACCAGAATCTAAAATTGATAGAAATTTGCTTGAACAGATTATTCATACTAAAGAAGCATTAAATGATTTACCAGTAATTGCTAATTTTGATATCGGTCATACAACTCCAATTATTACCTATCCCATCGGAGGACAGATTTCACTGAAAATGCAGGGAGATAAATTACCTATTATTGAAATATTGGAGCATTAAAGAAAGGCGGGAATGTTACTTCCCGCTTTTCTTTAAGTAGTTGTCTTGATGTAAGTTCAGAGGTTATTCTCGGTAAAATGCTTAGGTGCTACTCAACACAATCCTATCCTTTAAGCATATTCATAGCTCCCAAAATTTTACGGAGGAATGTCATCTAGATAATTTATTTTGCGATAATGTAAAAATTATGGAATTTGAGGGAGAAGCTTCCAATTGTTGTTTATTTTCTAAAGCTTTTGATTTCTGAGCTTGAGAAGATGAACAAATAAAATCCATAATTTTTTGAGTATATATTCCATTATTTGAACCATATTCCAATAATTCATACTGGTATAGTGTTTTTCTAAGAACCTCTTTGGGGAGATTTGTCTTGTCAACGCAAGCTTTCATTATCTCAAGATATTTTTTCATCAAGCGGTTAGTGTTATCCTTATTAGATGGTTCTAGTCCATCATTATATAAGGCCATACTTGTAACAATTGTATCTTCCATCTTTACACGGATATTAGGATTTTGAATATACTTATCCAATCCTAATACAGGGTGACAATCCATGACATGACTTAATCCATAAATTTGTTTTAATACAGTAGAGCTTCCTAATGCAATTTCTATTCCAAGCTGTTTATCCTGATTTTCCAAAATAATAACATTTCCAATGTCTGAAAAAGTATCTTTTCCATAATCACGTAAAGCAAGATTGAAATTACGCCCCCAAACACCATCTATACCAAGTTTGTGGCGATAATATTTTGGTTGCATGGTGTCTATTTCAAACATTTCGGACTTGAATATACTATGAGCTAGATCCATCAAATCTGTATCATTAGCACTAATACGAATTCTTATATCGTGAGGATCAATATTCCACTGCTCTTGAATAAAGCTATAAGTTTGTTTTGTAATATCCTCCAATCTTTCAGGTTTAGTCAGTATTCCAAGACTTGGGAAATATGATCCCCAATTGGGATAAAAATCATCATTTTCATAATTTTTTAAATTTCGTGTACGAATACATGGCTGTGACATAACATATCCTCCTGTAGGAATGTTGTCATTTAAAAAATAAGGCTTTAAAACACTGATGTGAGAGCCAATAAAGCGAACAGATGGATCAATCCCTGATGAGATTTTAACCGGTTCATGTTTTATACAAGAATGTTCCTGAAAGTAATTAAGAAAACCATCAATCATATTTTGCATATGAAAATGACTTTCTTTTCTATTAAATCTTGGCATATCTTTTATTTTCATTTTTTTATCCTATTCTTTACCATAACCAGATTTAAATTTGGTCATAACTAAAATATTATTATAATCATTTTGCTTAAATAATTTGGCCATTTGTACAATTCTCGTTCCATATTTTTGACGCCCCTCAGCAGTCATGCCGACTTTCCAGTTCCATTCAGGTGTTTCACATTGCACACTTAAAGCCTCTCGTAAAAATTGAGATGGAATTCTTGGCGTTACAAGTCTTTCTGGAAAGAATAATTGTGTATTATCTGAGCTTTTTATATAAAAATAGGATTCAACTGAAGTACGAGCAGAATCTTCATATATAACATTGTCTTTAATAAAATTGACTAAATTTGCATTTCCAGAATATTGTGTTTGAAACTCAGATATATTTCTTTGAGAACCATCATAATCAAGTAATTGAACGTTTTTCTGTTGAAAAAAAACATCCATATCCTCTGTATTGCATTTAACATTTGGAATAAAGTGTAAATGTGCATGAAATATTGACTTAATATGTGGTGGAGTATTTAACTCTTCAGATTTACTTGTTCCATGTTCAAACATAATAAAATTATCAGATTTTGTTGTGTTCTCTAAACGATCTAATATATAACCAACTTCTCGCCCTTGGGCTTCATTAAATTCAGCAAATGTATTAATATGTTCTTTCGGCAGAATAATAATGTGATTAGGTGCAATCGGAAATTTATCTGGAATAACTTTAAAGTTTTTAGTTTCAAACAAAGTTACATTGCTCTGTAGTTCAGGGTATTGTTCCTTAATATTTTGAAACTCGTCTTTTAAACCATCGCACAAAACGCAATTTTTTATCATAAATTTGCCCCTCCATTGGCTTTTGTTGAGAATTTAGAATAATAACCATTTTGTTTTTTTCTAATATGGTTAACATGCGTTATAATTTGTAGAGCAGCTTCTGCTGCAGATAGCTTAGTAACATCTAAACGTAAAAGATTAGGGTGTTCTATCTCCGGCAGTCCTAAGTTCGCAATTTGTTGGACTACTTCGGGATTTATTGTTTTCAAAATTTTTTTGCGAAAAGGATTAGCTATTCTTTTTTGATTCTCTTTCATTTCGCATAATAACATTACAGGAATAAATAAGGAGCGTCGTGTATTAGCAAGATTTTCAACTGGCTTATAATATGAAGTTTCTTCGCCCAAAGATATTACATTTGTAAACATAAAAGATTCACCTTTGGGACAAATTTCGCCCATAGCTTCAAGAACAATATTGCGTACTTTCAGTCTGTATTCTTCGTGTTTAGGATGAGAATAATTTTTTGATATCGAAAAAATGGTATTTGTATACGAATGATTATCCACTAAAGTAAAAGATTGCTTTTTTTGAATTTCTTTAGCAATAGTTTGTTTGCCAACTCCGGGGCCTCCAATTAAATAGATTATTGTGTTCTTCATTTTTACCTTTACAATATTAATTTAGAAAAAATTAATAAGAAATAAGATTAATTTTGCTAGAAGTTATATAAAATTTACAATTTTATGTAATTAATTATTTAATTTACTGCATTTTTTGTGTTAATATATCGTTAATAATTTGCTGTGTCAATATTTTTTTTTCGACAAAATATTGACATTTTTCGATAAAAATATTACTGTTAATTTTTTATGTAAAAATAACTCGCTTAGGGGCCATGAAATGCAAGTAACAAATTTATACAGTCGAGCTGTTCCATGTAAAAAAGAGTTTATTAAAGAAGATACCTCTGTTTATATAGGCACAGAAACGTACTCTATTATGAAGAATAGCTTACTCAGAATATCTCCTAATGGAACGTTGGCTATATCAGGAAAAACAATAAATAGTGTTTTGTTTCTGGATAATGAAATGGTAGAAATTCTTCAACAACCGATTTTTAATCTGAATGGAATGCCTAAATCTATAGTTCAGAAGTTACTCAGTCATGAACTAATAGAACAAACTAATCATCCCAATTCTTTTAAGAAAGTTCACTGTTTGAATAATGACTTGCCTTATTATGGCAGAATTGAAATTACAGATGCTTGCCAGTGTAATTGCGATATTTGTTATAAAGCAGAAATTCCAACACCTCCGCCTTCTCTGGATACTTTGAAAAAAAGAATCAAGCACTTAAAAAAATTAGGAATAACTAGACTCGAAATTTTAGGTGGTGAGCCTTTGCTTAGAAAAGATCTATCTGAACTTTGTGATTTTGTTAATAAAGAAAATTTTTTATATACAATTGTAACTAACGGAGAGTATTTGTCTTCATTAGATAAAAAAACTATTAATTCATTAAAAAGTTCAAGTGATATAATTATAAGTATTGACTCATACGAGGAATTACATGACAAAAGTAGAAAAAGACCAGGACTTTTTGCAAAAGATATAGAAGGAATTAAGATATTAAAAGAAAATGGCATAAATTGTTCTTTGTTATGTACAGTCAATCAAGATAATGAACCTGGTATTGATAGATTAGTTGAATATTTAAAACCATTTGAAATAAATTTATTTATCCGTCCAACAATAATTGCAGGAGCCGCTGCTAATAATGAATTGCAGAATGTTGATATGAGGAGCATTTATGAAAAACACAAAAATAATCCGCATGTTTTTCACAACACCGTCCATTTAGCAGATAAAATACAAGAATCAAGGTATTATGGTTGTGATATTCGTCAACTAATAAACATTGATGTAAATGGTCGTCTGTTAGTTTGTCATATGGATCGTAAGCATAAGAAAGGGCCAATTGAAAAGTATACACCTGAAGCATTGCTACAAGAGTTAGACTATACATTGCGCTCACGATTAAAAACACAAGAGGCATGCAAGGATTGTGATGTCAATAATTCACCAGAAGGGATAAAATGTGGTGGATTTTGCCAATTTTCTAATACTTTTATGAAAAATAAAATAAAAGAACGTTAATAAAAAACTAATAGATATTTTCGCAACTTTAGACTAACAATATCATCAATTCAAAAAAGGCTTCCTTTATGGAGGCCTTTTTATACTGACAATTTAAATTGATCCGAATCCATAGAAATGGGGCTGACAAGGGTGAGAGGCTGACTGGAGTACGCCGGAGAGGCTTTAGCTGAGCGAGGACGTAGCTGCACGGATAGAAAAGTGAACGAGCCAATTCCGCCCAGATCTCCAATACAATTTGATACGTTACCGGCTGTTCAAATCGGAAACCTAGAACAAAAGCTTGATAAGATATATTCACATAACTAAAGCAGAATTATAAATTTGCAGCTTTGATAAAATCTATTAATTTTTTCATCTGCTCTTTTAAATCTAAGCATTTTTCAAGGTTGCTTACATTATATTCGTCCTTTTGAATAATTTCTGAAGCAAAGGAAACTTTGTCAAATGTATCAACATCTTTTCTTTCTTTGTATAAATCTGGAAATAAAGCGTATTGCTCAATTTCTGTTTCTTCTCCAAAATATGCGGAAATTGCTTCTTTAGGCAAATAGTTTTCTATTTCTTTGCCAGCAGTTATCCAATGATTGTCAGGCATAGCCACTGCAATTTCTTGAACTCTTTGTTTTAGCGTTCCATCACTTGACCTTTTATCACTATCCATAACAACATATGAATTTTTATTAACTTTAAGAAGATTGATTAAGCCGTTGTCATCGGCCGAATAATGCGCCAGCAAAGCGCCTCCGTAAAAGACACATTGATAATCTAATCCTTCTTGTAAGGGAGAGCCAGTATTAAAAAGCTGTATCCATTTGTTAATATATATTCTGTCTGAGGGGCCTTCTACCCATATGATACAATTGGATTGTAAAATATCGCTTGCTTTTATCCCTAGTTCATCTAGTAAATTTTTCTTATCATTCCAAGTATCTACTTTTTGCACAGTGGAATAATGTCCGTCATTTGTTACTCGAAGTATTTGAGAATTGTTATCATTACCAAATAAATCTATTACCACATTAGAGTGAGTTGTTAAGAATAATAACATATCTTTGTTTGTCATTATATAATCTTTTATATGAAATAAAAGTTTTCGTTCTAAGCTGGGGTGCATATTATTTTCCAGCTCTTCCAACGCATATACAAACTTATTTTCTTGGGTTAAAAAAGGAATGATATGTAAAAGTGTCAGTGTGGCAATAACAGTTTTAAGCCCACTGCCACAGTCAGAAAGTTTTATTCCACCTTTTCCCTTTTCTTCCAAATATATTTCATATGTGCCAACAGAATTAGTTTTAGTATAAATACGAGAGAATTGTATTTCAGGGGATACAATTTTATTAATTAAATCCAAAAAATCATTTTCAATATATTCTTGCCAATGATTTTGATTGCCGCTTTCATCATTAAGCATACGTGCAATTAAATCTGTAATATGGCTGGCATCTTTATCGATAAAGTCAAAAGATAATTTTTTATCAAAATTAATTTTTTCTTTTTTTATATCTCGTTCTGCTTGTAAATGCAAATAGCGATATCCTTCAAAAGGGCTAGTAATTTGTATTTTTTGTAGTTGTTTAAAGATAATTTTTTCTGCTTCCATGATGCCTTTAAAATAACTCAAATCAGTATTTATCTGTCTATTGCTATTAAATAATGATAAAGTGTATTGTTTTTCTGCTAAATATTGTCCGACCAAATTCCAGTGACTTTGGAAAGGATCTCTAAAAGCATTTCCTAAAATACCAGAAGAAGCATTCTTTGGAAAAATATGATTTAACTGTTCTTCAGTAAAAGTATTTCCAATTTGAATGTCGGGAGTATATGAGGCTCGAATCCCATTTTTCACAAAATATTCTAATGCTTCAAGTAATTTCGATTTTCCGCTATTGTTTTTACCAATAATTATATTAAACTTTTTAATGATATCAAACCCCTGATATTCTTCTCCGAAACACTTATATTTTCTAACCTTAAAAGATACACTCATTTTTGTTTCCTCTATAAAAGCAATAACCTTTATTAAATACAGAAATTGCATTTTTTATTTATCTAATGCTGCTTAACTTCATTTTGTGATCTCCGATTATTACTAAATAGATAATCACATGAAAACATCTTTAGCAAGGTGGAAAACTAACTATACCCAGTTACCAAATGTGAGTAACTAAGTGAGGTTTCCGCAACTTTAGGCTAACAGCATCACCAATCGCAACACTCTCGATTTTCGGGGGTGTTTTTTTGTTTAAAGAACTTATGTAATCGAACGGTTTTCTAAGGTTATACGAGATTCTACGGTCTTGTAATTTCAAGTTCGAAAGTAAAAGGTGTAAAATCTCTCTTTTGGTTTCTACTTTCGAACTCTGAAAAATTTGATATGCGTTATTGCCTAAGGAAAGTATTGTAGATATTGCAATTGAAAATTTTTCATCCGCTTTTGTTAACAGTTCTGATTTCCCTTCAAGTTCATATTGTTCTTTTTTTAGATCTTCATTCATATCTCGGTATTCTTCCGGTGTAATATGTCCTTCAAGAAGCAAAGAGCGTAGACGTTTAATTTTATCCTGACAGTCATCATATTGTTTACGTACAGCCTTTACTTCACGATTATGGGCTTCATTTTGTTTGTTAATGATTCTTTCCATATCAGTTTTAAGATATCCCATAATTTCTTGGGGTAAGGACAAGTTTTTTAATTCATCTTCAATTTGTTGCAAAATTATATTCTCGTTGACCTGCGGATTTTTGCAATTTCCTTTGAAATGAGAACATTTTAAGTAAACATATTCTCGTCCACTGGGTTTTATTTTACGGTCACTGCTAATCATACAACCACATTCTCCACAAGTTATTAATCCGCGAAAAATAAACGGTTTGTCGGTTGTTTTAAAATGTTTTGGTGATTCAGGTTTGCGTCCGTGCATAATGTCTTGACACGCTTTAAACAATGCAGGAGCTATTAAGGTTTCATAATTATGTTTATACCATTGGTCTTTATAGAACATTTCACCAATATAAAATTTATTATTTAATATACGGTGTATAGTTGCAGTATCAAAAGGCTTTCCTGAAAAACGACTCACCAAACCCCATTCTTTGCACATTTTAGCCATATCTTTAACAGAATAAAGTCCCGTTGCATATCGTTCAAAGAGCTTTTGAATCAATGGAGCTCGTTCAGAGTCAATTATAACAGCCGCTTTTCCATCAGGATTTCTTATATTTAAATAACCTGCTGGAGCTTTTGTCATACATCGTCCTTGGTTATCCTATCAGACGTTTTTTCAATCCGGATATTGAAATAAATGACTTTGATGATTTAGAAGAAATAAAAAATGCAATCTCTAAAATGTCAGATGTGAATGAAGCATTATCCAGCAGTCACGCTAACCTACTTTTGTTGGTGTGTGCTTATGGAACTAATCCGGAAGTAATTAAATATATAGTAGAAAATGGTGGTGCTGTTAATAGTGTAGATGTTGCTAATTTTACGCCAATTATGAATATGATATGCAATGAAACCATGAAAATTGATGTAAAATGCGATTTAATTAAATATTTGATAGAAAAGGAAGCAAATATAAATCATCTCAATATTCAAAGGGAAACAGCTTTGAACATAGCAATTCAGATGTTGCAAATAAAAGTCGCAAATATTTTAATGGACGCAGGTGCATTTTTGTATGAATAAAGCCTAGTTTTTCATTTTTATTTTTTGAAAAAAATAGTAACCGCTACGGATTTTTAATGTCCGTAGTTTTTTTATGTAAAATATCAGCTGAATTTTGAAGGTTGATAAAATCAGATATCATAAAAAGCATATGCTTATAATTTTATATTTCCTGTCTTGACTTAAACGAAATTGCATGGTAGGTCCCATCCAAATTAAAAAAACAGGAGAAAACAAATGGTTAGTCAAGATAATGAATTAATGAACGCATTGTATGATTTAGATTTTCAGCGTATAAAACAAGAACTAGGCAAGGGAGCAAATGTTAATGAGCCGTATAATAAATATGGCTGGACACCTTTTATGTGGGTTTGTAAAGAATTTTATGAGCCAGAGGTGATAAAAGCGTTTATTCAAGCCGGTGGTGATGTGAAATCTCGTAATTGCAACGGTGAAACTCCGTTTATGATAGCCGCCGTGAAGCGAAGTGCTCCGCAAACGCTAGAAGTATTATTAGAAGCGGGAGCTGATATTAATGCACAAGATAAGTTTGGAAATACTTCTTTTATGTATATTGTAAAACATCCCCAAGCCTTAATGCGTTTGCGAATTTTAGATTTTATGATTGAGAAAGGTGCTGACGCTAATATTAAGAATAATAAAGGTCAAACAATTTGGGATTTTGCTGCTGAACAAGAGGGATTAACAGATTATCTTTGTGTTAGGTTATTAGAGGAAAGTGATGACACAATATAAAATCGGCAAATGTTTATTACTGAAAAGTTTTAAATTCATAACAGATTGTAGATAAATATTATTATAAAAGTAGGATTTAGTTATGGTTTTAGATGATAGAAAATATGTAAATGATTGTTATGACTTATTAATGAAGTTAGAAATAATTGATAGTAAATATCATTTTTCTGAACAATTCCTAGGACAATGCAAAAATTACTATGGCGTTATGTTGTCAGAAAACCGTCGCCCAACTAATAATATGCTCTATAATTTAAGTGAAAAAATGGAACAACTGTCAGAATGTTTTACTGAACCTCAATTTAAGCAATTAGCAGAGGAAGGACAACAAATCCTAATGTCTCGTTTTGATAAGTATCTATCACGCAAATAATTTCATATCCGATATATAATGTATTTTTAATAAAGGTAACTAATGGCTACCTTTATTTTTTTTTACAAAAATAGACAAAATAACATGATATACTTTTTTTTAAGTAATTATGATATATGTTGTTAATAAATGTTAACACAACTAGGAAAAGACAATGACAAGAGAGGAACAACGAGCTGAATTGCATCGTGTTATATGGCAAATAGCCAATGATTTAAGAGGTAGTGTTGATGGTTGGGATTTCAAATCCTATGTTTTAGGTATGCTATTTTATCGTTATATTTCTGAAAATATAACCTCTTATATCAATCAAGGTGAGTGGGACGCTGGTGATAAAGATTTTGACTACACAAAAATGTCAGATGAAGATGCCGAAGTAGCTAAAACCGATGTTGTTAAAGAAAAAGGTTATTTCATTTTGCCTAGTCAGTTGTTCCAAAATGTAAATCAAAAAGCCAAAACTAATCCTAATTTAAATGAAACTTTGGCAAAAGTGTTTATTAGTATTGAAGCGTCTGCTCAGGGAACGGCTAGTGAAGAAGATTTCAAAGGTCTATTTGATGATGTTGACGTCAATAGTAATAAATTAGGAACAAATGTTGAAAAAAGAAATGAAAAATTAACTAAGATTTTAAATTCAATTGGCAATTTAAAGCTGGGTTCTTTTGCTAATAATTCAATAGACGCCTTTGGCGATGCTTATGAATATTTGATGACTATGTATGCGAGTAATGCCGGAAAATCGGGAGGAGAGTTTTTTACGCCGCAAGAAGTATCTGAGTTGTTAGCACGTATTACATTGGTTGGTAAAAAATCCATCAACAAAGTATATGATCCAGCTTGCGGGTCGGGCTCTTTATTGCTTAAATTTGCAAAAATCTTAGGACAAAACAATGTAAAACAAGGATTTTTCGGACAAGAAATTAATATCACGACATATAACTTGTGTCGTATTAATATGTTTTTGCACAATATTAGTTTTGAAAAATTTGATATTGCCCTAGGTGATACATTAAGAGACCCCAAGCATTGGGATGATGAACCTTTTGATGCGATAGTGTCTAATCCACCTTATTCAATTTCTTGGGCGGGTGATAGTGATATTACATTAATAAATGACCCTCGTTTTTCTCCTGCTGGTGTGTTAGCTCCTCGAAGTAAAGCAGATTTAGCTTTTACTATGCATATGTTACATTGGTTATCTGCTGATGGAACAGCTGCAATTGTTGAGTTTCCAGGGGTTCTTTATAGAAGCGGTGCAGAGCAAAAAATCCGTAAATACTTAGTTGAAAATAACTTTGTAGATTGTGTTATCCAATTGCCTGCAAATTTATTCTTTGGTGTATCTATTGCAACGTGTATTATTGTTTTGAAAAAAAGTAAGAAAGATAATGCAATATTATTTATTGATGCCAGCGATAAGTTTGAACATCCCGGGAATAAAAATGTTTTGTCGGAACAAAACATTGAAGATATAATGAAAGCCTACATCGATAGAACAGATGTAGAGCATATGTGCAAATTGGTGAATAATGCTGATGTTTTAGCTAATGATTGCAATTTATCAGTTTCCTCTTATGTTGAACAAAAAGATAATAGAGAAATTATTGATATTAAAGTATTAAACCAACAAATAATGCAGATTGTTGCTAGACAAGATACATTACGCAAACAAATAGATGCTATTGTGGCTGATTTGGAGAAGTAATATGCGTTTGAGCGATGTGCTATCATCTAAACCAGTAGAGAAATATGAAAAAATTGAAGGTTTTTTAGATGGAAAGCCATTAAAAATTGGAAAAGTTAAGAATATTGATATCGGAAATATCAGACTAAACTTTTTTTGTAAAAAGTGTAATAAAATGGAAGAGTTTTGTTTACATAACCCTCAAAAATCACAAAAAGCACATTGTATTGGTATAAATGACCATATGGTTAGTATAGATTGCGTTTTAAGTTGTTTATTTTGTGGAGAAACAATACCAGTCTGGTTTCTTGTTGAAAGTAAAAATGAAATATATTCTCAAATTCCAGAAATAAAAATTATTAAATATTCTGATAAGTTGTCTGAAAATGTTAGTTATGGTCAATCATCAAAATATATAGAATTATTTGATGCTGCGGATAAAGCTTATCGCGAAGGTTTAGGGGCTGGAGCTGTCGTCTATTTACGTAAAATATATGAAATAATTGTTAGTGAAATTGTAAAAAAATATCATATTAAAGAAGATTTGCATTTTGAAGATAAGCTAAAAGAGGCAAATAAAAAAGAGCATATTATTCCCAGAGGTTTAGATGATAGAAAGTATGAACTATTTAAGGAATTAAGTAATATTATACACGGAGAACTTAATGAGGATAAGGCATTAAGAGAATATCCGCATTTAAAAGAACTGGTTAGTTCTATTGTAGAGAATATTCAAACAAATGATAAATTGAAATATTTGCGAAAATCAATAAATTTGTAGGTGATTTATGGATATAAATGTAATTGAAAGTTTGATAATGAAATATTGTCCTAATGGAGTTATGTATCAAACATTAAATGAGTTGGGTAGTTTTTATTCTGGATTGTCTGGAAAATGTAAAAAAGATTTTGTAAATGGGAATTGTAAATTTATTACTTACATTAACATTTATAATAATCCTGCTATAAATATTCTTGTAAACGATATGGTTCAGATTGAAGATGATGAAAAACAAAATAGTATAGAATATGGAGATGTTCTTTTTACAGGTTCTAGCGAAACTCCTGATGAATGCGGATTCTCTTCAGTTGTTGTTGATAAAATAAAAGAAAAAATATATCTAAATAGTTTTTGCTTCGGTTTTAGATTAACTAATAAAAAATTATATTCTCCAAATTTTTTAAAATATTTATTTAGAAGTGAAGAAGTAAGAAAAAAAATAAAAAAAACAGCAAGTGGTGTAACAAGATTTAATGTTTCAAAAACAAAGTTCGGAAAAATTAGCATTCCTGTTCCACCTTTGCCAGTTCAAGAAGAAATTGTTAGGATATTAGATTCATATTCTGAATTAGAAACCAAATTAGAAGCAAAGTTAGAAGCAGAGCTAGATGCTCGTAAAAAGCAGTATGAATATTATAAAAACAAATTGCTAAATTCTGAAAATATAAGTGGAGAAGATATTAAGTTTCTACCACTATCGGAAATTGCTTACTATCCTAACAAAAGAATAGATGCCAGATTTGTAAATGAAGATAATTATGTCAGTGTTGAAAATCTATTAAAAGATAAACAAGGAAAGACCAAATCAACTAGTGTTCCGACACAAGGTAGTGTTATTGAATATATAGAGAATGACATATTAATAGGTAACATTAGACCTTATTTGAAAAAAATATGGTTGGCAACCAATACGGGAGGAACAAATGGAGACGTTGTTTTAGTGAGAATAAAAAACGAACAAAAGCAACAAATTACTCCTGATTTTTTATATCATATTCTAATGAGTGAAAAGTTTTTTGATTATGATAATCAATATGCAAGAGGAGCAAAGATGCCGAGAGGTAATAAAGATATGATATTAAAATATAGTATACCATTACCTCCGATTGAAAAACAAAAGAGAATAGTTGCAATTTTAGATGAGTTTAATAAGCTGACTAATGAGATTTCGGACAGCCTACAAGTAGAGATTATAGTTCGTAAAAAACAATATGAATATTATCGCAATAAACTACTGACTTTTAAAGAAGCTGTGTAGAGGAGTTAAAAAATGAATAGAATAAGTGTGGTAGCAGAAAATCCAGAGAGCACAGTTGTTGCAGAATATGTTCCGGTAAAAAAGAAACAAACAGAATATCAATCTGAAGCTGATTTGGAGCGGAGTTTTATTGAACAACTGCATAAACAAGCTTATGAGTATTTGCCAATCCACACTGAACAAGATTTGATTGATAATCTCCGTAAGCAGCTCGAAAAGCTCAATGATTATCATTTTACTGATGAAGAGTGGAGTAGATTTTTTAAGCAAGAAATTGCTAATCCAAATTTTGGTATTAAAGAAAAAAGTAAAATCATTCAAGAGGAGTATAAAAAAGTTCTTTATTATGAAAAGCCGGTTGATAATTACCGATTTCGCAATATTTTATTGATTGATAAAGATAATATTCACAACAACTCCATACAAGTTATTAATCAATATGAAAATGATGAAGGAAAAAGAGCTAATCGTTATGATGTAACTATTTTAGTCAATGGTTTGCCTTTGGTTCATGTTGAGTTAAAACGTCGTGGCGTGGATATTAAAGATGCCTTTAATCAAATAAACCGCTATCAAAATGATAGTTTTTGGGCTGGAAGCGGTTTATATGAATTTATTCAGATATTTGTAATTTCAAATGGAACATATACCAAATATTATAGCAATACCACTCGTCAAACTCATATTAGTGATAATAGCAATTCAATACCAAAAAAAGGAAAGAGAACCAGTAACAGTTTTGAGTTTACTTCTTGGTGGGCGGATAGAAAAAACAGACCAATTATTGATTTAATAGATTTTGCAAAGACATTTTTGGCAAAACATACCTTGCTTAATATTCTAACAAAATATTGTGTGTTTACCTCAGATGAAACTTTGATGGTGATGCGTCCTTATCAAGTTGTTGCAACGGAAAGTATCTTAAATAAGATAAAGGTTTCAAGTAACTATAAACTTTATAGCACGACAGATGGTGGCGGTTATATTTGGCATACAACAGGAAGCGGAAAAACATTAACATCATTTAAAACCGCTCAATTAGCGACTAAATTATCAGAAATTGATAAGGTATTGTTTGTTGTAGATAGAAAAGACCTCGATTACCAAACAATGAAAGAATATGACAAGTTTGCAAAAGGTGCAGCTAATAGCAATACCAGCACTGCTGTATTAAAAAAACAACTTGAAAAGCCTGATGCACGTATCATAATTACAACAATTCAAAAGCTAGTATGTTTTATTAAGCAGAATAAAAATCATCCTGTTTATTCTCAGCATATTGTGATGATATTTGATGAATGCCATAGAAGCCAATTTGGTGAGATGCATTTGACAATAACTAACGCTTTCAAAAAATATCATTTGTTTGGTTTCACCGGAACACCTATTTTTGCTGAAAATGCTGTGATGAACCACAAGAATCAAGCTCAAACAACAGCACAGTTATTTGGTGAGCAATTACATTCATATACGATTGTTGATGCTATTGCTGATAGAAATGTTCTTCCGTTTCGTATTGATTATATCAGCACAATGAAAGAACAAGAAAATATTAAGGATTCCAAAGTTTGGGATATAAACCGTGAAAAAGCATTGGCAGCACCCGAGAGAATATCTCGCATTGTTAGTTATATTTTGGAACACTTTAACCAGAAAACAATGCGAAATGACCGCTCATATAATTTTACTGCATTAACAAATATTGCAGATATCGCAAAAGCCAAAAATCGTAAAGCCATAGATGAAATTAAACAGAAAATAAGATTGACAGGCTTTAATTCCATTTTTGCTGTTGCCTCAATTCCTATGGCTAAAATGTATTATGAGGAATTTCAACGCCAAATGGCAGAAAATCCATTGCAAAAGTTAAAGATAGCTACAATTTATAGCTTTGGTGTTAATGGCGATGATAATTCT
>CALXRS010000041.1 GCA_944390915.1 uncultured Alphaproteobacteria bacterium | reverse complement strand
TCATCGTTGGCTTTGTTGCCGTCAATAACGGAAGTATAATTGTCGGCAGTTATGGTTACCCCGCTGCCGTAAATCGCTCCGCCTTTTGCTTCGCCGTTCTCGGACTTGACATAATTGTTGCGGAAGGAGGAATTATAAAAAGTCATTCCGCCTTCAGTATCAACCGTTGCCGTTATTTCCGTAACCGGCGTGCCGCTTTCTATCATGTTGTTGATGTTTGTAAGTTCTTGCTCCGTCTGCTCAATTTCTTCTGCTATTTTGTTTAATTCGGCCTCGCCGGACATCTGCTCCTTTATCTCTGTTATTTCTTCTTTTGCTTGAACCATGGCTGCTGCTTGTTGTTCCTCTGTCATGGCGTTAAATGCATCCAGAGCGGCTTCTTTTTGCTCTTCAGGCATATCACCGGTCATAACCAGATAGTCCACATATTGCTCCGCCGTTAGGTTATCGACCGATATGGCCGAAACATAGTCGTATATCTCAACCGACTGTTTTGCCCCTGTTATTTCTTCTTTTGCTTGAACCATGGCTGCCGAGGCGTCTTCCTGATAAGATTGTTGGAAATCTTCAATCCTATTTTCCGACGCACCGGTCATAACCAGATAGTCCACATATTGCTCCGCCGTTAAGTCATCAACCGATATGTCGCGGATATAATCCATCATGGCCGGAAGCTGCTCTATCATGGATTCTACAAGAGCATATTCTTCCTGCAACTGCGGAAGCATGCTTGTCAACGGAGCGCGGATGTCTTGATTTTTATACCGGTTAAAATAATATTCGCTGTTAACCGTTAAAGTGCCGCTTATCATTTGCATATTTGCCGACAATTCACTCCCCTGCGGCAGAACATAAATTTCCGCTTCCTCGTTCCCGTATTTAACCGTCAGGTGATATATCAGATTATCAGATAGGCTTGATGTTATCTGAGCTTGGTTATAAATCGCCCCTCCATAAGCGTTGCCCTTTTCTGCTCCGGCATAATTTCCGATAAAATTGCCAGTAATATTGTCAATGGTGCCATTGTTAAAAATCGCCCCGCCTTCGACATAGCCATCTGTGCTTTGAGCGTAATTCCCTATAAAATCACCGGTGATGTCGCCGATGGTACCACCGTTATAAATCGCCCCGCCAGAAGCACTATCACTCAAATATCTATTTCCACTCTGAACATAATTGTCAATAAAGTCTCCGGTAATATCCCTAATGGTGCTGTTGTTACCGTTATTAATCGCCCCGCCAGAGGCATAGTTATCTGTGCTTTGAGCATAATTTCCTATAAAATCGCCGGTGATATCGCCAATCATGACAGCGCCCGAATAATTACCGCTAATAAGAGTAACACTACTAATCGCCCCGCCCTCGGCAGATGTTCCCGAAGTATAATTTCCGACAAAAGCGCCGGTAATGTTACCGATGACCACAGTGTTAGTAGTATAGATAGAAATCGCCCCGCCATTTACTTGAGCGTAATTCCCTATAAAATCACCGGTGATGTCGCCGATGGTACCACCGTTATAAATCGCCCCGCCATATCCGTAAGCATAATTTCCGATAAAATCGCCGGTAATGTCGCCGATGGTGCCACCGTTTAAAATCGCCCCGCCATAGGCGGAGGCATAGATACTTTCGCTTTTTTTGACATAATTTCCTATAAAATCGCCGGTAATGTCGCCGATGGTGCCTTTATAACCATTATAAATCGCCCCGCCAGAGTCTGCATAATTACCGATAAAGTCGCCGGTAATATCCCTAATGGTGCTGTTGTTACCGTTATTAATCGCCCCGCCATAGCCTGCATAATTCCCGATAAAATCTCCGATAATATTGCCGATGGTGCCATTATAGTTATAAATCGCCCCGCCTTCGACATAGCCATCTGTGCTTTGAGCATAATTCCCGATAAAATCGCCGGTAATATCGCCGATGATACCACTGTTATAAATTGCTCCTCCAGAGGAACCGCCACTGCTACTTCCCGAAACATAATTGCCGAGAAAGTTACCGATGATATTGTCGATGGTGCCATCGTTCATAATCACCCCGCCTGTGACATAGTAGCCATCAACATAATTCCCTATAAAATCGGCCGTAATGTTAATATCGCCGTTATCTTGCGTATTATAAATCACTCCGCCGAATGAGGAAGAAATGCCTGAAAAAACCACATTGGTTACATTGGCCGTGGCAAGAGTATCATCAATACGGCCAACAGCGTCGGTATATCCTGCCGGTTTGGTATAGGTATATTCATAATATTCGCTTTTGTTGTTCGGCAGATCAACTTTTACAACGCCTTTTACTTGATTGTCGTCCGACAGATCGCTGTCTGTCATCTCCGGCGTTTCAACTGCTGCCGTTGTCCCCCATTTGACGCTTTCCGAAGTGGCGAAAGTTTCCGGTTTCAGGACAATTTTGTAGTACTTGGTCGTCAAATTCCCTTCGGCGTCCGCTTCCTGCATGGTGAAGTTATAATCTTCCGCCGTTCCCTCCGTATATTCAAAAACGCTTGCCGGAATCGCCGCCGTATTAAAACTATACTTTTTGCCGTTCAGCTCAAAAATGCCGTCGGCGGCCTCAATCAGGTTCCCCGCCGAGGTGCCCGCAAGGGTCGCAAGCAATGCCGCATCTTCTCCTTCCGGCGTAAAGTAATATTTAACGCCGGCAATCTCTACTTCCGCCGCACCGGCCGGCAGTTCGCCGCTTAATTCCGTCAATGCATAGCTGCCGCTTAAATCCGTCGCTTCCGCTTTCAGTGTGTCCAGTGTCGGAGTTAAGGTCGCCGCCGCGGCATAATTTGCCGGCGTCGAGAGAATCGTCCCTGCAAGCAGCGCAAGAGAGAATTTTGAAGATGTTTTCATGGGCTATAGTCCTTTGATATTTTGCAAAATATATACAGCAAAAAGGCGATGCGCTTAAACGATCGTTTTT
>CALXRS010000040.1 GCA_944390915.1 uncultured Alphaproteobacteria bacterium | reverse complement strand
GCCAGGGTTAGTCCGTTGGCCGCAGTGGACGCGGTTGCTGCCGTAGCGGCTTTGGCCGCGGTTAATCCCTTGGCCGCCGTGGACGCCGTGGCCGCCGGAGCGGCTTTGGCCGCGGTTAATCCCTTGGCCGCCGTGGACGCCGTGGCTGTTGAAGCGGTCGTCATTAATTGGGCAAAAGCCATGTCGCTGTGAAAGACTTTTTCGGCGGAAGAAGTCGTCAACACACCGTCTCCGTCTTCCTCTCCTTCCTCAACATAAGGAGCCGGCAAAATCGACCGCCGGTAGATAGCGCGGGCAACATAGTACTGGGAATAAAGCGCCATCACCTCTTCCGTTATTTTCAAAACGTCATTAAATTTTTTATGAGCCAGATAGAGGTTATAGTAGTTGCCGTTTTCGTCCGACGAATCCGCCGCACCTTCGGCGCTGCCGGAAGGCTCGATGGCATTCATCGAAAATTCGTCCACCTCCTTGCGCAGATTGTTAAGCTGAGATTCCAGCATTCTTGCGGCAGTCTGCACTTCAATCATGGTATCATAATAAAATTCTACCCCTTCTTTTTCATAAAGCGAATTAATTCGCTCATCATCCGAGGGATATTGCAGGAAAAGCTCGGTTACCGCCGCCTGAACGGCCGCCGGATCATAGATGTCGACCGAGCTGTCTTCGGCAAAACCTTTGGTTCCGGGAACTTTTTCCGCGGCATTTTTCCGCTTGGTAAAGTAGGAGCCTATTTTGGCTTTCAGTTTGGTTACTTTTTCCTTGGCAAATTTAACGGCTTCGTCGGCTGCCGTCTGTATCTGTTCAAACACCGGCGTAATGGCTGCCGCGGCATCGCCGAGAAAGTCGAAAGAAGCGCCGAAGACAAGCTGTGCACGGGCAGGCGCCCCAAAACACAAAACAGCCGCAATCAACAGCGTATAAAAATAAAAACGTCTGTTTTTTTTCATTGCCCGTTACTCCTTTTATTCCTTTGCCGAATCTTCCAGGTTTTCGCGCCCGGCCTCAATAATTCCGCCGCTGGTCGGCGTAATGTCTTCCTCCAGCTCGTCAAGCTCTTCCTGTTCTTCGGCATCCTCGACTTCCGCTTCGCTTTCTTCGGGCGGCGTAAAACGATAGTTATCCAGATTAAACGCGCCCGCGGCCTGCACCGGATCGACCGCGGCAAAATTGCCCGTGGCCAGATCATGAGCTATTTCCAGCTGCACCCTTTGCAGCAAAATTTCCGTAAAATTCAACAAGGCCTTAATGTTTTCGGCTTTGGACTTAACAACCATCCCCACCGAAGCGGTGGCGCCCTCCATTTCCGCGCCGGAAAAATATTCGTCCGCCGCTTTTTCGTTATCTTCGGCCAAATTCATCTTTAACAGCATGGCGCGCCCCATCGCCCTGTTCATTGTCTGAAAATATGCCGCGCGATATATTGCCGCATATGTCGCGATCACTTCCGTATTCAATTCGACATCGGCGCCGGGCAGCAAAGATTCCACCGTCTGGTTCAGATCTTCCGTCGAATCATAGTTCGACCCGATGCTGAAAATAGACGAGACAAGATCCTGCGCCTGCCCCTTCAGGTCTTTTATCTGAGAGTTCAGTTTGCCGATGCTTTTGTCCGTTTTTTTATTAATCTGTCTGGTTTGTTTTATCAGATCTTTGGAAAGTTTATCTTTTTCTTTTTCGTTCTGGCGGATTTGCCTTTGATATTTTTTTGTATTGTCGGGATCTTCGATTATTTTCTTGTTCAATTCCCGAATATTGGCATCAAGCTCCACGATTTTGGCGTTTGTTTCTTTGGTCAGCGTGGCAATTTCCGCCGCAGCTTCTTCCTTGGTTTTGCTTTGCTCGGCCTCCATGGCGCTCATTTTATCCAAAGTTTCGCCCAGGTTGTTCAGATTCATTCCCTTAAACTGATTGAGCATCTTGGTGGCATATTCGTATGCTTCTTTGGCACCCTTGCCGTAGGAAATGGTCGTTTGGATAATGGTCGATTCCTGCACGGCCTTGCTGGCATTTTGCGCCGTCGTATTGACATAGGTGACCACCTCATTGCCGATAACGCTTGCATCCAGCTTAAACGGCGGCAACACAAATGCGTCGGCGGGAAAAGAGTATAAAAGGGCAAAAAGCAGGCCAAGCCGCGAAAAATATTTTCTCATTGCTCTTCTCCTTCCTCATCCGGTTCCACCGTATTGCTCAACTTTTTTGCATATTCAAACAGATAAAGCTCATAAAGGGCAGTCTGCATATCCCATATGTGAGCGACCCGACGGGCATTTTCCGTGGCTTCTTTGGAGAGGGCGGACAAAACTGCCCGGCTGTCTTCCGCGTCAACGGTATCGTCGGAAGACCCGCCTTCCTTACGCGTTTTATCCATATTTGCTCTGAGAGACAAAGCATAGGCATACATTCTGCTCAGGTTTTCGCGATATGAGGCGTTGACCGTTTCCTGATAGGCTTTATAGGTAACATCCTGATCCGTTCCGTCGTACTGAGGAATCAGATTTCCTTCAACGGCATCTTCCATTCCCATGCCGTCTCCGGCCTTGTCGGCGAGCGGGCCAATCATCTTAACGTCAACTTTTACTTCGTTTTTGATATTGCTGGCAATATCGGACAACGGACCAATGTCCCCCTGCCGGATGGAATTTATTTCCGCCTGCACTTTTTTTAGCTCTTCCTGAACGTTCTGCGCTTCTTTTTGAACCTCTTCCAGCTTACCGAGAACCGTTTCCACGGCCTCAAAATCCGCCTGCGCGGTGCCGGCCGCGGAAAGTAAGAAAAGCAATGTTGCGCCCCATGTTTTTCTCATTGTCATTCTCCATCGCCTGATCCGTCCTCATCCATATCGGAATCGCCCAACACATCTTTTTTGGCGGCACAAAGCTGCGCCACTGTATCCAAGATAATCTGCGACGAAAAATTCATGGAAATTCTGTTTAACAAAAGCTGCGTCTGATAATTACTCATGGCAATGACCGACATATCGTCACGCGTCGTGGTGGCATCCGACGAAAGATCGTCTTGTTCGTCCAGGGTATCACTGTAGTTGGCCGCCTCATATTTGGCATTCGTCGCCTCGGCCATCAGGGCTATCACCGTATTGTAAACCATTTTCTGGCATTCCTTTTGGCTTAAGGCCGCGTCAAAACTGTTATCGGCATTGTTGTCACGAACTATTTGTTCCACACATTCCGTACGCACTTTTTCGTCATTAATAAAATCTTCGGGTTTGATTTGGCAATACAAAGCCATCGGCACGATATACACGTTGCCGACATAGCTACTGCCGACGGCGGACTCCCCTGTCGAACTGGCAAAGGCAAGAGTTTCGCTGTCTTTATAAATTACCCGAGAAAATTTTTGCACACCGGAAGCGCCGGAAGACATACGGAATTGCTGTCTCTTAACCGGAGCCGCCGTAGCTTTAGCCGCCGCAGGAGCCGCCGTGGCTTTGGCCGTCGCAGGAGCCGCCGTGGCTTTAGCCGCCACAGGAGCCGCCGTGGCTTTGGCCGCCGTCGGAGCCGCCGTGGCTTTAGCCGCCACAGGAGCCGCCGTGGCTTTAGCCGCCACAGGAGCCGCCGTAGCTTTGGCCGCCGCAGGAGCCGCCGTAGCTTTGGCCGCCGCAGGAGCCGCCGTAGCTTTGGCCGCCGCAGGAGCCGCCGTGGCTTTGGCTGCCGTCGGAGCCGCCGTAGCTTTACCAAAAGCCTGACGCCCGATAGTTTGTCCAGAAGCCGTCGTTGCAACCGCCTTTTGCGCACTCATACCCGCAGCCTGCATCGCGCCGCCGGCCGTCATGGCCGCCGCTCCCGGTGTCGCAACCGCCTTTTGCGCACTCATACCCACAGTCTGCATCGCGCCGCCGGCCGTCATGGCCGCCGCTCCCGGTGTCGCAACCGCCTTTTGCGCACTCATACCCGCAGCCT
>CALXRS010000039.1 GCA_944390915.1 uncultured Alphaproteobacteria bacterium | reverse complement strand
GAATATAGGAGAGACGGGGACAGTTTGGTGTGCGGGTTCGGTATGATAAAAATTCCCTCTCCCTTGAGGGGAGAGGGGGACGCGCAAGCGTCGGGTGAGGGTGAAAATGAAGAAAGCCCCCGAGCGGGGGCTTTTCGTTTATTTGTAATCAGAAAACCCTTCGACCGTATGGTCGAAGGGTTTAATCTTTTTTTTGCGGCGGACGTCAGTTGTGATAAACTATGTCCGGCCACAACTCAAACACCTCGCGCGGGGTGGCAAAGTTTCCTTTCTCCAAAACGTCGTAAACCTCCGAATTGAAGAAAGTTTTGCCGTCATACGTGGTGACTGCTCCCATATCAATGTTTTTGTATGAGAACATCGGGTAATCGAGCAAATCCTCGATGGTGAGGTTGCCTTCCCAGAGCATCCGCAGCACATAAAAATACTGCTTCGGCTCGTCACCCGTATTGCGAATGCTTCCGTCTGCCTTTTGCAGCAGCAGCCACTCGCCGGCTTCGTTCAGCTTACCTTCGTTTATTTTCTGAAGGAAAGTCGAGCGGGCAAAGCCGTATTTGCCCATCCGCATGGCGGCAAGGGTTACCACAGCCATCTCCTGTTCGGTGAGCTTGACCTTCGGGTTGAGGTTTTCGGTCACCAGCGGTTTCCAGTCTTCGGCAACGACTTTCACGGCCTGATCATAGGTCATGCCCTCAAAGTCGAAATCCTTAACCGGCTGCCCGTTGATGAATTTGAAACCCACAAGCGCGCGCGGACATTTGCTGTCCACTTCGGTCTGCACGCCGTCCAGATAAGCTCTGGCCACCACCACCTTGTCAAAGGCTTTTTCATAAGCCGTGGCAAGCATATAATCAGGCTCTTCTTGCGGCTGAGAGGAACATCCTTTCCAGCAGCAGAACCCGATTATGAGCAGTACGATAGCCGCCGCCAGCCAGAAGATATTGCGATCTTCCCTGCCGTTGTTCGGCTGCTCGGGCTGTTCCATGCCGGTTTTTTCCGCTTCGGGTTCCTCTTCTGCTTCGTCGGCATCCACTTCGTCGTCAAGCTCGTCTTCCGCGTTGTCGTCAACCGGCGCCGAAGAACGGTGCAGACGGTCGCTCAGCCAGGCAAAAGCGGTTTTAATTCCGCGTCCGCACAGGCGCAGCAACTGCCACAATCCCACTCCCAGCAGATATACGATAGCAAACGGAATGGCGATGATGAGCGCCAGAATTTTTACCCAAGTATAGAGATTATAATTGCATACAATCTCTCCCTGCCACCAGTTTTTCCCGGTGTTTAATGTGAAAATCTTTCTCATAAAAAATGTGTTAAATGTTAATATTCATTACCAAAAACAAGCACGCTGCCCAAAGGTCAAATTCTTAAAAAAAACAATCAACCGGAGCTTTGCGCCTGCCGATTTTATGAAAAAGAACCAATAATAGAGCATAATACTTGTTAAACATATAAATTATAAATCAAAGCTGCCTTAACGTCAATCACAAAATTTGTCTATTTTTTGACAATTCATGCCGCGGAGCGGAATTTTGCCCCCTTTGCACCCCAATAACGCGTTTTTGAAAAAAAATGGCGAAAAATGCATATTTTTGCCTGTTTTGAGGCTGTTTTTGCGAAAATATAGGCATATTTTGAATATTTTTGTTGTATTAAGAGACGCATTGGGGTAAAAAGCAGATGTCTAGTAATTAATTAATTGTGAGAGAATTAAATGTCTGATTCCATTGATACCAAAGTTGTCAGCCGTTTGGCGGCAATCCTCAAGGCAAATGATTTGGCCGAACTTGAATATGAAACCGAAAATTGCCGCATCTCGCTGATTAAATCATATCCGGGCGCACCGGTTCCGCCGATGGCTTTTGCTCCGGCTCCCGCGCCGGTTCCGGCACCCGTTGCCGCCGCTGCTCCGGCTCCCGCCGCCGCGGCCGAACCCGTCGCCGACGATCTGGCCGATCTGGCCAAACTTCCCGGCTGCGTAAAATCACCGATGGTCGGCGTGGTTTATCTGTCGAGCGACCCGAACGCTGCCAACTATGTCAAAATCGGCGATACGGTTGCCGAAGGCGATACCGTCTGCCTGATCGAGGCCATGAAAACGTTTAATCCCGTTAAGGCGCACACTGCCGGCAAAGTTACCAAAATTCTGGTTGAAAGCGGCGACCCCGTCGAATACGGCGAACCCCTGATTGTGATTGAATAAGTTTTTTTAACTTTAAGGAAACAAGATGTTTGAAAAAGTTCTTATTGCCAACCGCGGCGAGATAGCCCTGCGCATTCATCGCGCCTGCCGCGAGATGGGTATTCGCACCGTTGCCGTGCATTCCGAGGCCGACGCCAACGCCATGCACGTGCGGTTGGCGGATGAGGCCGTTTGTATCGGGCCGGCGCGCTCCGTCGATTCTTATCTGAACAAATCGGCGATTATTTCCGCCGCGCTGGTGACCGGCGCCGACGCCATCCATCCGGGGTTTGGTTTTCTTTCCGAAAATGCCGACTTTGCCGAGATGGTGGAAGAACACGGCATTACCTTTATCGGCCCCACCGCCGAACAGATGCGCAAAATGGGCGACAAAATCACCGCCCGTCAGGCCGCCATTGAAGCCGGCATTCCCGTAACCCCCGGTTCGCCGTCGCTCGATACCCTCGAAGACGCCAAAAAATGGGCGCACGAAATCGGCTATCCGGTGATTATCAAAGCCAAAGACGGCGGCGGCGGCAAAGGCATGAAAGTCGCTTTCAGTGATGATGACATCAAAGAGGCCTACACCATGGCGCGCGCGGAAGCCAAAGCGGCGTTCCCGACCGATGTGGTCTATATGGAAAAATATCTGCAAAAACCCCGGCATATCGAAATGCAGATTTTGGCGGACAAATACGGCAACGTCGTCCACCTGGGCGAACGCGACTGCTCCATCCAGCGCAACAATCAGAAAGTGATTGAAGAATCCCCGTCGCCGGCCTTAAACCAGGCGCAGCGGGAAGAAATCGGCGAAATCGTCCGCAAGGCGATTGCCAAAATCGGCTATTTCAACGCCGGCACGTTGGAGTTTCTTTACGAAGACGGCAGGTTCTATTTTCTGGAGATGAATACCCGTTTGCAGGTGGAGCATCCGGTAACCGAAGCCGTCAGCGGCATCGACATTGTGCGTGAGCAGATCCGCATTGCCAGCGGCGCGCCGCTCGGTTTTGAGCAAAAAGACGTCAAATTCAACGGCCACGCCATTGAATGCCGTATCAACGCCGAAGATCCGGAAACTTTCATCCCCTGTCCGGGCAAAATTACCGAATGGCATGCTCCCGGCGGGCTCGGTGTGCGCGTCGATTCGGAAATTTATTCCGGTTATTCGATACCGCCTTTCTACGACAGCATGATTGCCAAGCTGATTGTCCATGCTCCGACCCGCAACGCCGCCATCATGCGCATGCGTCGGGCGTTGGAAGAGTTTGTCATCGAGGGCGTGCAAACGACCATTCCGCTGCATCAGGAAATTATTTCCCAGCCGGAATATATCGACGGCATGTACAACATCCATTGGCTGGAACATTACATGAAATCCCGCCGCAAGGAAGGCTAGCCGTTTTTTAGGCTTTTATGAGGCCTGCCGCCGCAACACGGTGCGCAGGTCGTTTCTTAAAAAAACAAAGGAGCAACCGTTATGTCCGAACAACCGCTGATTTCCGTCATCATTCCCGTTTACAATGCTGCCGCCTATCTGCCGCGGTGTCTGGAGAGCATTTTTGCGCAAAGTTACAAAAATCTCGAGGTTGTTTGCGTCAACGACGGTTCAACCGATGATTCGGCCGAAGTTTTGAGCGACTTTGCCGCCCGGGACAACCGCCTGCGTATTTTCAGTCAGGAAAACCGCGGAGCCGCCGCTGCCCGCAATGTCGGCATAAAAGAAGCGAAAGGGGAGTATGTTTCTTTTGTTGACGCCGATGACTATCTGCTGCCGGGGCTTTATGAGCATTTTATTCGCGAGCTGCCGGCCGATGGGCTGGACATATTTATGTTTAACGGCCAGTCGAGCGTCGTGCCGCCGCCGGCGGGGCTGTTTTTCGGCCGCCAGGCTTTTAAGGACGAGGCCAAAGAAGGCGACATTATAAATCACCGCGCTTTGCGCAACTATTTTTACGGCAACCAGACCATCTGCAACAAAATATACCGCACCGCTTTTTTGCGCGACAACAATCTGTATATGATTGAGGGCAACTGTTTTGAAGATACGCATTATTATTTTGCCACCCTCATCCGCGCCGCAAAGATGAAATACACCTGCGCTTCCTACTATGTTTATACCGTGGATAACCGGGCCTCGGTTACCAAAAGTTTCGGCGAAAACAGCCTCGGCCTGTTTGTTACGTTCGACGCCATGGAGCGGGAGGCCAAAGAAACCGGACAATGGGATTTTTTCCGCTATGCCCTGTTGCAGGTGGAATATGAAAAGATTCTCGAAATTATGAAAGTGGCGACAGATTCCGTTCGTCCGCGGCTTTTTGCCGCCGCCAGGGAATATCTGACGCCGCGGGTGGCCGCTCTTGACGCCGCCATCTGCAATATGCTGGTCAATTTCAATCTGTGCAAATGCCTGATTAATTTTTCTTACAGCGAATTTCAAAACACGGTGCTGCTGTCTCTGGAAGGTTACCGTTTTCGCCAAACTCCGGCGGAAAATCCGCTGTTTTCGATAATTGTGCCGGTTTACAACGTGCGCCGCTATCTGCCTTTTTGTATGAAAAGCCTGATAAACCAGACTTTTACAAACATGGAAATTATCTGTGTCAACGACGGTTCGACCGACGGGGTAGAGCCCATGCTGGCGGAATTTGCCGCCAAAGACGCCCGCGTCAAGGTTATTTCGCAGCCGAACAGGGGGCTGGGCGGCGCGCGTAACACCGGCGTGCAGGCGGCAAAAGGCGAATACCTGTTGTTTGTGGACAGCGATGACTGGTTGGCGGTGGACGCTTTGGAAAAAATTGCCGCCGTCATCCGGCAGACGCCGACCGACATCGGTCTGTTCGGTTTTTATGAATATGACGAACAAAAGGGGTCGCTGGCGACAAGCGAAGATTATATAGCTTCGTTCAGGGGGCTGCCCGTTTGCGACCGGCACCGGATCTCTCACCTGATTTACCGGCTGCCCTGCACTTGGAGCAAATATTACAAACGCAGTTTTTATCAAAAAAACAAGCTTTCGTTTCCCGAACATGTATATTTTGAAGATGTTGCCATGAATGCCAAAGTTTTTCTTTTGGCAAAAGATATTTCTTTTTGCGGCCACAGTTTGTATTTTTATCGCCTGCGGCCGGGCAGCATCATGAAATCGGCATACAGCCCGAAAAAAGTTGACGACTATGTCTATTCGTTGTCGTCCACTGTCCGCTGGTTGAAGAAAAACGGTTTTTATTCCGAACATAAGGAAGCTTTTTCGGCCTTTGCCCGCCGCAACCTGATGAACCATCTCCTAAACGCCGGTCCGGTCTATGGGCAGATGATAAAGGAAAGGATAAACGCCGATAAAGACTTGAAAAAAATCTTCAATTTTGAAGAAAAGAAGAAATAAGCGCAAAGCCCCGAAATCGGGGCTTTCGTTGTGGATGGGTGTGTGGCGAGCGGTTTTTTCTCCTCCCTTAAATGCCCAGTCGGCCGCACACCTTTTTTCCTCTTACTTCCCCGCACGCACCCCCTTTTTTCCCTCTCCTCTATTGCACGCTGCCTTTTTTCTCCTCTCTCTTGAGGGGAGAGGGGGACGCGTAGGCGTCGGGTAAGGGTGAAAGAAAGCCCCGAAATCGGGGCTTTCTTTGTGTGTAGCATCGGCGTTCATCAGAAAGCATGGTTCAGGCCGTAGGGGTTGGCGGCATGGCCGGCTTTCGGTCGGCCTTTGCCGCCTTCCTCTTTTTATCAGAACGCGTAGTTGAGGCCGAGGCCGAAGGTAGTTGCGTCGTAATCCGAACCAAAGGTATAGTTTGCCCAACCATAGGCCGAAAGATTCGTCGTGAAGCCGTAGCGCCCGCCGATCTCTATCCGACCCAAAGTCGCGTCGTCCAGAGCTTCCACATCGCCCAAACCGGTGATGTTTACTTCGTCGCCGTCAACAATCGTCTGCACCACACTCGGCTTGACATAGACATTAGCAAAGCCTTCGTCCGTCATAAATGTCTTGGCAAGTTTTACGCCCGCTTCCAGCTCAATCTGCCGCGCGTCGTCATAACTTGCGCTCTTACCGACATTATCTTCGGCGTCGTCGTAGTTCACCTGCGTATAGAACACGCCCAATTCCGGCGTCAAAGTCACGCTGTCGGTCAAAGCGTAATCATAACCGGCCTCAATACTTGCTCCAAATTCCACGCCGTCAGTGTCGGACTTCATGCCATCGTCGGTCTTGATGTCCGCTTCCTGAATACCGCCATAGAGGGTGGCAAAAGCATACCAGTTGTTATGGTCATAGCGGTAATACAAACCGGCCAGATAACTGTCGATGTCGATTTCCGAGCCGACCGGCGAACGGTAACTGTCGCCCGAGCCGTCCATGTCGTATTCGCCCTGTCGATAGGAAACAAAAATGCCCAGCCGGTTGTTGATATCCCGCTGGATGTCGCCGCCGGCTTCAATTCCCCAGATGTCGGCATCAATCGCAAAAGGCGAATCGATGTTCGAGGTGTAGTAAGTCGGGTTGACCCAGAGATTGTAATTGGCCGCGGCGTCCTGCGTGCGGGTGGCGGCCACCTGTCCGCCGACGTTGTCGACCATATTGCGGGTCTGTTCCAAAGCCGCCGCCGGCAACGCGCCGTAGGCCACAACTTCGCCATATACCGGCGCTGTGGGAATGTCGATATCGGGGATGTCGATGTCCGGAACATCCACGTCCGGAACTTCCGGATCCGGCTGTTCGCCCGGCTCCACGCCGGCATAATCGTTTTCCTCATCCGTCATGGTCAGCGACCACTCTTTGCCGTTTTCACCATCGGGATTATAAGCCACATCAAACATATACGGGCTGTTGTAGACACGATAGACCGTAAA
>CALXRS010000038.1 GCA_944390915.1 uncultured Alphaproteobacteria bacterium | reverse complement strand
CTGATGGATCCGAATTTTACCGGTCGTCCGCTTAATAACGGATGGGTTGTTGACAATCCTTCGTTGGCGGCGGGTTTGTCGGCAACAGCATATAACAATTTAAGGAACAGATAAGGCGCCGGAAACGGCGCCTTAAAGGCATTGTCAGGCTTTACCTTTGGGGGTTCGGACTGGTTGGGGCGTCGTCTGGGTATGGATATGAGCGACGATGCCTATTTGTCGGCAAAGGATGCGGAAGGTCTGGGAAATGTTGCCCGTGCGGCGGGTTTTGCCTCTGAGTTTGGCGGGAATATGCTTGGCGCGGGCATGGCTGGCAAAGCGGCTTTTGAGACAGCGCGTCCATTTTATAATGCCTATCAAATAGGAAGAGCTTATGATCGGTTGCAGAAAGATCCGTTTCAGGGTTCTGGGCGGGATGTTATTACCCGAATGAAAAACCATAACGGCGAAAATGTAATGCTGCAGAGGGGAGAGGCTATAAGAGGAGAAAATGGGAAGGTTCTTGTACATGGAAAATTACTTCAGAGAGAGACTGGGACACAACGGAACTATGGGCTTAATAAATCTATTTACAAACATAACCTTTCCAAAGCAGAAGTAACTAAAATGCCCAGAATGATGAAAAGTATGCCAAGTGAGACAACAGAATATGGACAACATATATATACTTCTCAGACACCGTCCGGTGAAATGAGGTTGGTTACAAAACCTGTCGGCAAAGATAGAGTGGTATCGTCTATGTATATAAATAACAGATAAAATAAAAGCCCCGATAAATCGAGGCTTGGTTCTATTCTTCTAACCGCTTCCCCGCGGGCTAGAGATACACAAAGGCGATTTCGGTTTCATTCCTTTGGTAGAACTGAGTATATTATATCATACATAAAGACAAAGAGCAAGAGTAAAATAAAATGAATAAGGTTGTTGGATAGACGATCACTCCTATCATACATTCTACACACAACTCTAGAAATTATGTGGTGGCGGCTGACCTTTCCGCACTTCAACAACCTTATTTAAGAAACATTGTACACGATTTATCATGAAAAGCAACAAAAAATGGGAAAACAGTATCATCTATTTATAAGGTAGACAGATAAAAAGAGAGAGTTCTGCGCAAAACTCCCTCCAAGGCCTTTCCAATCCTCTTTCCCGCTTGTCATGCCGGAAAGAGATACGCAATGAGCGATTTCGATTTCTGCCTCATCGGTGGATAGTTTTAATATACCATATTTTGGTGCAAAGAGCAAGAGTAAAACAAGATGGAATTATGGTCTGAACAAAGCGATTTATAAGCATGATGTGCCGAAGAACAGATTACAAGAATTCCGCGTTATATAAGAAGAAAACCTGTAGAAACTACTTTGTGGGGACAAGATGTATATGAATTATCACGACCTG
The DNA here is from genome assembly GCA_944390915.1 of uncultured Alphaproteobacteria bacterium. Classification (GTDB taxonomy): domain Bacteria; phylum Pseudomonadota; class Alphaproteobacteria; order RF32; family CAG-239; genus JAFUYI01. The sequence continues at coordinate 6,835 of CALXRS010000038.1, read as the reverse complement.
ACGGAAATTACAGAGTTGTAACATTATCAACTCCAAAAGGGAAGACAGTGTCATCAATATATAAAATTGAGAGGTAAAAAAGAGGGAATTTGGTGCCAAATTTCCTCCAGAGTCTTTCCAATTCTCTTTCTCGCTTGCCATACCAAGAAGAGATACACAATGGGCGATCACCATTTTTCTATCTCATCGGCGGATAATAAAAAATATAACATATTTTGGACATTAAAATCAAGGAGATAAAATGAAAAAGCTCCGGCCGGCCGGAGCTTTGCATTAAATCCCTTATGAGACTTGGCAGTCCTCATAAGGATACACATTGGGCGATTAAAATCTTTCGTTCCCAACGGTTAATGCAAGTTTAATATATCATATATGGAAGTAAAAATCAAGATTGTTTGAAATTGAAAGATAAAATTTTCAGTTGTTTGGATTTTATTTTGTTCATTTTGAAAGAAAGGAGGAAAAATGCATGATGAACACAAAAATTGTCGCTACCGCTTTTGGCGGTGGCTGATTGAAAAAGCCTGCCGCAACCGGCGGATTTACTGGCTGTTGTGGGGGCTGCTGGCGGTTGTCGGCATTTGTGCCTGGCGGTTCGGACTGGCCGGGCTTGTTTGGTTTTAATCATTCGGAGGAAAAATAATGTTCATGTTAAAAATGTTGCTGATTGCCGCGGGGGCGTTCTTAAACAGGCTGCGCGGCGGGTTGTTTGACTTTGGCGGGAACAAGCTGTTGTTTCCGCTTTTTTTGGCGCTTGTTTCCGGCAGCGGCGGATCTTTTGTCTGCATTTTCGTTGCCGCTTACGTCGGTCAGCAGTTCGGCTGGGGAACATATATCGGCGCTTTGTACGGCACGCCGCCCGCGCAATCGGAGGTTCCGCAGATAGACGAGATCGTCAACGCCCTGAAAATCAGTTTTAAGGGAAAGAAAGTTTACCTTTCCGAATATCCGCGGGCATGGGGTTTTGCGGCGCTTGCCCTGCGCGGGTTGATGTGGAGTTTTTTTGTCGGGCTGGCGGTCGGCAGTCCGGTTGTCATGCTCTGCGGCGTGCTGATGCCGGTTTGTTATCTGGCGGCGGAAGGTTGCGATTGCCTGCTGCTTAAAAAAGGCGGCAAAACGGCGTGGAATCTCGGCGAATGGCTGTGGGGGGCGGTTTTTACCGCTTTTGTCGCATGGTGAGCAAAATTAACCGGTTAATCCGTTGGGCGGTAACCCTGCTTATGGTTGCCGCCCTTTGCTTTGCCTTTTATGAAGTGGGCGAGGCGAGCGGCCGCAAAGAGGCCAAAATTCAGATTATCGAAAAAGAAGTGGAGGTGATAAAATATGTCGAGAAAAAACGGGCGGAGATTCAGGCTAAGCCTAATGCCGGTCGCGATGCTTTGCTTGAGCTCATGCGCGCCGGTCGTCTATAGCGGTTGCCCGGTTTATCCGGCGGCGGGCGAAAAGGTGGCCGCGGAGCTGGAAAAAGTGAGCTATGAGCAGGCCCCCGCCTTCTGGGAATGGCTGGGGCGGATTGACAAACTGCGGCAGGAGCTTGAACTTTGCCGTCGGGCAGGTTAAAACTTGCAATAAACTGCTTGGCTTTTTTGCGAAAAGCGGATATACTGCCGCGAGATTAATCTGGATATGGCAAAATGTTTGCAAAAATAAAAGAAAAAATAAACTCGATAAACGCCGTCAGGAATTACCGGAAAATATATCCCTATGTCCGTCCCTACTGGTTGCGAGCCATCCTGTCGATACTCATTACCATCCCCATCGGTTCGATGGATGCGGTGATTGCCTGGTCGTTGAAGCCCTATATGGACGTGGTGATGGTCGAAAAAAACACTCAGGCCACCAGCTATATCCCGATTTTGATTATCATTTTCAGCTGCATGCAAAGCCTGCTCAACTATGCCGGAACATATCTCAACACTTGGGTCGGGCGCAAAATTGCCAACGACGTCAAGATGGATTTGTTCGACAAACTGATGGCCTGCGATGCCAGCTATTTTGACAAAACAACTTCCGGACAGGTTTTGTTCAGCTACAACAACGACGTCGACATGGCCTGCAACGGTCTGCTTTCAAACCTCAAGCTGTTTACCACCCGGGTGTTTTCTTCCGTGTCGCTGATTGCCGTTTTGTTTTACAACTCCTGGCAGCTGGCGCTGATTGCGGTGGTGGTGCTGTTTGGCGCGCTCTATCCGTTGACGACCGTCCGCCGGCGGATAAAATCGGTGATGGACAGAACCATCTTTTCCGGCGCGGCGGTGATGAGCCACTACAACGAAACATACAGCGGCAACCGGATTATCGCTTCCTACAATCTGTACAACTATCAGCGCAAACGTTTTCGCGATACGCTGACTCAGGTGTTCAAACTCGGCATAAAAATGATTCAGCGCACCGGCATGATGTCGCCGATGATGCATTTTATCGTTTCGCTGGGCATTGCCGCGGTTATCTGGACCGGCAGCTATCTCATCGTTCACCAGCAGATAACGGCCGGCAACTTTGTTTCTTTCATCACCGCGCTGATCATGCTTTACAATCCGATAAAGTCCATCGGCAACAACTTTAACAACGTGCAAATGGCTTTTATGGCCATGGAGCGGGTTTTCGGGCATCTGGAAGCGGTGCCCTCCATTCGCAGCAAGCCGGACGCCAAAAAACTGACGGGAGTTTTTAAGGGGATAGAATATCGCAATGTCGATTTTTATTATACCAAAGGGCACCCGGTGCTGAAGCATATCAACCTGAAGGCGGAAATCGGGCAGACCATCGCCCTGGTCGGCAACTCCGGCGGCGGCAAAACGACGCTTGTCAACCTGTTGCCGCGTTTTTACGACGTGAAATCCGGCGCCGTGCTGATTGACGGTACGGATATCCGCAATCTGGAGCTGAACTCGTTGCGTGACAACATCGCCATTGTTTTTCAGGACAATTTCCTGTTTGCCGGCACTATCCGCGAAAATATCATGATCGGGCGGGAAGACGCTTCCGAGGACGATTTGCGCGAGGCGGTGAAAGATGCCTGTCTTGACGAATTTATCGCCTCGCTCGACAAAGGACTGGATACGGAGATCGGCGAACGCGGGGTGCTACTTTCCGGCGGTCAGAAGCAGCGGATTGCCATTGCCCGGGCTTTTTTGAAAAACGCGCCGATCGTTATTTTGGACGAAGCGACCTCGGCTCTTGACAACAAGTCGGAAGCGGTGGTGCAGCAGGCAATCGACAATCTGATGAAAGACCGGACGGTGTTTATCATTGCCCACCGTCTGTCAACCGTGCGCAACGCCGACCGGATCGTGGTGGTCAATTACGGGGAAATTGTCGAAAGCGGCACCCACGACGAGCTGTTGGCCAAAGAAAACGGCATTTACGCCTCTTTGTATAAAAGCCAGTTAAAATAAGGGGAAAAAGATGAAAAAGGAACTGTTGGCTCCGGCGGGCGATATTGAGGCCGGCTATGCCGCCCTGCATTATGGCGCCGACGCCGTTTATCTCGGGCTGAAGCATTTTTCCGCGCGGGCGACGGCAACCAATTTTGACGAAGAAGAGTTAAACGAGTTTGTGGGCTATGCCCATGCCCAGGGCAAAAAAGTTTATGCCGCCGTCAATACGCTGGCGGAAGAAAACGAGTTGCCGCAGCTGCTGCAAAGCCTAGATATATGTTCGCGCTGCCATGTGGATGCGCTGATTGTGCAGGACTTGGGCGTGGCGCGGATTGCGCGCGAACAATATCCGGAACTGGAGCTGCACGCCAGCACGCAAATGGCGGTGCACAATCGGGAAGGCGCGCTTGTTCTGCAAAAGGCGGGTTTTTCGCGGGTGGTGTTGGCGCGCGAACTGTCTCTGCCGGAAATTAAGGACATAGCATCTGTTCCGGGGTTGGAAACCGAGGTTTTTATCCACGGCGCATTGTGCTATTCCTACAGCGGCTTGTGCCTGTTTTCGTCGCTTGAGTGCGGACGCAGCGCCAACCGCGGCAAATGTCTTTATCCCTGCCGGTCATCGTTTGCGGGCGAAGACGGCAACAAACACTATTTTTCGATGAAAGATATGGCCTTGAAAGGCGATGTGTTGAAGCTGCCGGTTACCTCACTGAAAATCGAAGGCCGCAAAAAAAACGCTCTGTACGTGGCCGCGGTTACCGATTATTATCGGCGGATTTTGGACGGCAAGGGCTGCGACGGGGAAAGGGAAGAAAATATCCGGCAGATTTTTTCGCGTCCGTGGACGGAATTTTATTTGCGTGGAAAAGACAAATCGGTGGTGGAACCCGATTTTGTCGGGCATCGGGGGTTGCCGATGGGGCACATTGCCGAAGTGCGCAAAAAAAGCATCTGCCTGACGATAAGTCATGCCGTTGCCCGGCACGACGGCATACAGATAGATGTTCCCGGCGAGGAGCGGCCGTTCGGCTTTTCGCTGCTCGGGCTGAAGGTGAACGACAAAAGCGTTTTTGAAGCCGAGGCGGGCGACAGGGTGGAAATTTTGCTGCCGCCCGGAGCGCCGGTTCTGGTCAAAGGGCTGCCGGTATATCTGGCGTCTTCCGGTCGGGTTAAAGGGGCTTACGATTATTTGCGCCCGCGGCCGGGGGAATATCGGCTGCGGCAGCCGGTGGACGTGGAAGTGACGGTACAGAGAGACAAAATTTTTGCCTGCGCCATGGGCGAGCGGGTGGAAGAAACGGGAGAATTTTTGCCGGCCAAAGATGCGGTTCGCACAAACGAGGCCATCCGCAGCGCCTTTGGCAAAACGGGCGATACGCCTTTTACACTGCGCCGGTTGGAAATACGCAATCCGGACGGTTTGTTCGCGCCGCTTTCCCTGCTTAATGCTTTGCGGCGCAGTCTGTATGACCGGCTTAAACCGGATGTGAAAACCACCGCCCGTCCGCCTGCCGTTGACAAGCCGTTTGCCGGGGCGCGCGGCAAATGGATTGTCCGCACCGACAAGCCGGCTTCGCTGGCGGAAATAGATTTGACACAGGCGGACGAAATTCTGGTTTTGTTGTCGCCGGATTTTGATGTCGAAGAATTGAAAATACTGCCGAAAAACAAAGTGCGTCTGGAGCTGCCGGCGGTGGAGCCCCGTCCCGCGCGTTTTGCCGAAACGGTGCGCCGCCTGCTTGACGGCGGGTATAAAAAATGGGAAATCGGCAACTGGTGGGGGCTGAATGTTTTGCCCGACAAGGGCGTGGATGTCAGCTTCGGCGCCAGCCTTTATACGCTGAACACTCAGGCGGTGCAGGCCGCTAAAGATATGGGCGCCGGCAGAGTGACTTTGTCGGCGGAAGATTGTCTGGATAATATGCAAAAGCTGGCCGAAACGTCGCCGCTGCCGGTGGTGCTGCCCGTGTATCAGGACGCGCCTTTGTTTACCAGCGCCGTTTGTGTGCGTGCCAACCCGTGCAAAGACTGCCCGCGAGGCGAGAAATGGCTGAAATTTCGGCGCGACGGTAAGGAATATCCGGTTTTGTCCAAAGATTGCCGCACCATGTTGTTTGCCGCGGCGCCGCTTTGTTTTGCCGCCGAGGCGCCAAGGGTAGGGGCGGCCTTTTATCGGGTGGATTTTGTTTATAAACCCTATTCGCCGGCCGCCGCCGCGGCAATCTGGCAACGGGTGCGCGGGTTTGCCGACGTGCCGGGTGCCGGCAAAGGCAATCTTGTTTCCGGCGGCAATTTTTAACAAGATGGGAAAAGGGGAAATGGAACAGGCGAAAGATAAAGATATTCAAGCGGAAGAAGAGGATATTCAAGACGAAGAAAGGGGCATGCTGTGGATAAATCTGTCGATAATTTTTTTCGCTTTTATCTTTGTCGAGGCGTTGTTGGATAAAGATTATGCGGACAGTATAGAAACAGGCGTCTGTTTTTTGGTGCTTTTGTACGTCCGGCTGGCTGCGGCACCCAAAGAAGAGAACGAATCGGCGGTACGAAGACGCGGTGCTGCGGCGCAAAGCAAAGAATCTCCGGTAGAAAGAAAATGATCCATCTCATAAAAAACGCCTCCTTGGGAGGCGTTTTTCTATGTTTGGTCTTTACCTTCCTCTTTATCAGAACGCGTAGTTGAGGCCGAGGCCGAAGGTGGTGGCGTCGTAATCCGAACCAAAGGTATAGTTCGCCCAACCATAGGCCGAAAGATTCGTCGTGAAGCCATAGCGACCGCCGATCTCTATCCGACCCAAAGTCGCGTCGTCCAGAGCTTCCACATCGCCCAAACCGGTGATGTTTACTTCGTCGCCATCGACAATCGTCTGCACCACACTCGGTTTGACATAGACATTAGCAAAGCCTTCGTCCGTCATAAACGTCTTGGCGAGTTTTACGCCCGCTTCCAGCTCAATCTGACGGGCGTCGTCATAACTTGCGCTCTTGCCCACGCTATCTGTTGCGTCGTCATAGTTCACCTGCGTATAGAACACGCCTAATTCCGGCGTCAAAGTCACGCTGTCGGTCAGGGCGTAATCATAACCAATCTCTGCACTGGCGCCGAACTCCACACCGTCGGTATCGGACTTCATGCCATCGTCGGTCTTGATGTCCGCTTCCTGAATACCGCCGTACAAAGTCGCGAAAGCATACCAGTTGTTATGATCATAGCGGTAATACAAACCGGCAATGTAGCTGTCGATGTCGATTTCCGAACCGACAGTGGAATAATACCGGTCGCCGTTGCCGCTCATGTCATATTCACCCTGACGATAGGAAAAGAAGACGCCCAAGCGGTTGTAGACATCGCGCTGGATGTCGCCGCCGGCTTCAATTCCCCAGATGTCGGCATCAATCGCAAAAGGCGAGTCGATATTCGAGGTGTAATAAGTCGGGTTGACCCAGAGGTTATA
>CALXRS010000037.1 GCA_944390915.1 uncultured Alphaproteobacteria bacterium | reverse complement strand
TCTGATTTTTCATCAATCAAAATGGGATTATTAAAACCAAATCTTTCAATCGACTTAGCAATTTGCTGAATTTGTTTTTCGTCATGAACCTTAGGATTTCCTTTATAAGGGTTAAGATTTTCCAAGGCTGTATATTCAATTTTTATATGCGTATCAGACATACTTTTTCTCCTTTCTTTTTTGTCCAAACAACTGTTTTTCCATTCAGAAAAACGCCATATATAATATACAAAAAATTTTTTATTTATTTTCAACATGTTAGAAGATTGGCGGCCGTGTATGAAACGCTTGTTTTCAGATGTTTTGTTTTTGTCCAAACAATCTAATAGAGTTGACTTCTTGTCATATGCAAGCGTTACTGAACTTACAAAATATGTAAAAACAAGGAGTTGATAGATGAGGAAGAAAATATACCTGCCGAGAAACGCTGAAGAATTAAAAAAACTAAGTCACCAGAGACAAGCTGAACTATGGGCGCGGTATCATAACAGTCCTTATGAACGGCAGTTTCGCGCGCTGTGGTATTATATCGCCTGCGAAAACGCCAATCTTAAAATTGAACGCAAACACCTGACCAAGCTGGATAAATACGCCGAAAACCCCGATGAGTGTATGGTTAAGGTTTATAAGACCAAATACAACCTGTATCCCGGCACCGAAATCATCAAAACCTATCACGGCCGACAATATAAGGTTACTATCGCCGAAACGGATGATTTTATCTACAATGGGCAGCATTATAAAACACTGTCTGCCATTGCTAAAGAAATCTGCGGTATAAAAGTTTCCGGTTATGACTTCTTCGGATTAAATAACAAACGAGCATTAAAGGAGGCAGCTCATGGCTAGAGTAAACTGCGCCGTCTATGTCCGCAAATCTACAGAAAAAGGCTTGGAGCTTGAGTTTAACTCCCTGCATAATCAGGAAGACGCCTGCCGCAGTTATATTATGTCTCAAGCCTTTAACAACTGGGAATATTTCAAAACTTATACCGATGGCGGAATTTCCGGTGGCACTATGGAACGTCCGGCCTTAAAACAAATGCTTGAAGATATTCGGCATGGCTTAATACAGACAGTGGTGGTTTATAAAGTCGACCGTTTATCCCGCTCAATTATGGACTTCCATAATATGATGAAAGAATTTGATAAATATGGCTGCAGCTTTGTTTCAATTACCCAAGCCTTTGACACATCGACTTCCATGGGCAAGTTAACGCTAAACATGCTGCTATCATTTGCTCAATTTGAGAGAGAGGTGTCTTCGGAACGTGTCCGTGATAAAATCCGTGCCAGTAAAGCCAAAGGCCTATGGACTGGAGGGATACCTAAACTAGGTTATGATATTATAGATAAAAAACTGGTTATAAATTCAATAGAAGCTGAACAGGTAAAAGATATTTTTGAAAGCTATTTAAAATGTGAATCTTTGGTAGAACTTGAGACCTTTGTCCAAACCAAAGGAATTACTCATAAACATTGGATTACTAATAAAGGTGTTGAGAAAGGTGGAAAACCATTAAAAACATCGGCCTTACATAGGTTATTGCATGAAAAAATATATTTAGGTTTAATTGAAAACAAGAAAACAGGACAAACTTTCAAAGGACACCATCAAGCAATTATCTCCAAAGAATTATGGGAGCAGGTGCAAAATAAGCTGAAAGAAAATGATAAATGCAAAAATCCCAATCATGTGCCAAATAATAATTTACTTACCGGAAAGCTGTTTAACACAGAAGGAACCGCCTTTGGCAACCAAGCAAACAGCAAAAAGAAAAGTACAAAACGCTATTATTACGCAATAAAAGGTTTATTTCTGCCGACAGAGCAAATTGATAAACTTACAAAAGAAGCAATAAGCGAAATTCTTGACAGCAATCTCAATGGAATAAACAAAGACAGTTCACTTGCTTTAAAGTTAATAAATTTTGCAGATATGGACTATTTAAAGCAGCGCAACTTTATCCGTAACTTTGTTAACAAAATAATTTATCAAAAAGATCGCTTAACATTCTTTTTTAACACCGATCCTTTAATTCTATCAGCTTATACTGGCAATGCGTTAAACGAAAATAACAATCCATTAGACTTTATAGCCGACAATACCAACAATCAAATCATCTATGAAAAACAAGTGATTATTAATCGCGGATTATCAAGTAATATCTATAATGCCGGAAAAGTCGGACTGATGAGTATTAATGATAACAATCGCCTCATTGTCCGTGCCTTAGCTTATGCTTGGAAATTTAAGAAACTCTACGAAAAGGGACCAAGCACCGATGACATAGCCAAACAAGAAAAAATGTCGAAACGAACTATCTACAAATACCTAAATCTTGCCTACCTCTCACCAAGAATAATTAATCAACTTCTCGACGGAACCTTAACCATTAACCTTCAAAAACTATTTGAAATCGCTTCTAAACATGATATGTTTGAAAAACAAGAGAGGTTTATTAATAGATAGGAACTTTAATGTCTAAGCTTTATATAATTGGTAATGGTTTTGATTTAGCTCATAACAGAAAAACAAAGTATACAGATTTTGCAAAATTCTTAAAAAGTAGTAATAACACAAAAATCCAATTAATTATTAAAAAGTTTGAAGAAAAGGCTTTTTTTGCTTTTGACTACTATATGGAAAAAAATGGTCAACTATGGTCTGATATTGAGCACGCTCTTGACTTAATGTTTCAACCTGAAATCATTCAGGATGAACTGGAAGAATACCGAAAATTAAATGTTTCCTATGGTGACGATGATTTTCGTAGCAGAGATTATCACAACCAAGAAATAGCCATTGATGAAGATTATTCATTTTGTAGGACATTCAAAAAATATTTACCTAAATGGGTTAATTTTATTCATCAAACGCCATGTCTTCCTCTTTATGATACACCATTCTCTTCTAGTGATAAATTTCTTTGTTTTAACTACACAAATACTTTAGAAAAAACATATAACATACACCCTCAACAAATTTTGTATATTCATGGAAAATGGTCTGAGGAAAATTTAATAATAGGACATAATACATTTTATGAATTTCCTAAACAAACAGAAGATGATATATATGAAGATATCGCTGGTATTCGAGCTTTTGAAACTGTTCAAAACAATGTTTATAAAGATGTAAAACACAGAATATCTAATAGTCATGAATTTTTTGATAATTTAATCTCAACAGATACAATCTACGTTTTAGGTCATTCAATTTCAGATATTGATATTGATTATTTTAGGGCAGTAAAGCAAAACGCTAACAGCAACGCAAAATGGGTTGTTTCTTTTTATGGCGATGATGATAAAGAAATAAAAAAAAATAAACTTCAACAACTTGAAATTCCCGATTCAAATTTTGAGCTAGCTACAATAGAACAAATATTATCTCCGCTGGAGTGACTCTGCAAAAATCGGCAATGTATGTAACTGCCGGAAATTTTGCGTTTTTTGATTTTAAATGAGCTTACCATAGTCAATTTAGCAAAGTCAACCGCCCGCAAAGCCCGCAATACCGCCGGATACAAAAAAAGACGCTATTTTCAAGCGTCCTTTCAACTAAAATGGCGGACAGAAAGGGATTCGAACCCTTGGTACCCTTTAGGGGTACACACGATTTCCAATCGTGCGCCTTCGACCACTCGGCCACCTGTCCGAAACTTTTCTGTTTATTAGCCTGTTTTGCCCGATATTGCAAGATTTATTTTTATTCACAAACAATTTTTTCCGTGCCCTTCCGTCATCGGGCGTTTACGGTTGTAAAAATGGCGCAAAAAAACACACCGCGGTCATTGCCGTGTACCGCTCAAAGATGTTGTGTTTCTGCCTTTGTTGTCGCCTCATTTTTCCGATCGTCGCATGCCAAAAAACTCAAAAGCCGCCGCCGCTTTGTCTTTTGTGTCGCGGATAACGTTATTTAATTCCGGCGCACGGTTGTTTTCAATAAACCGGATTTGCATTTTTTCAAGCAGGAAAGACGCCACTTTTTCATCCATGGCATAAGCGTTTGCCTCCATGGGGTTGGTCAGCGACAAATCCGGACAATCAAGCGCCAGATAGGCAAACTTGCTTTCAAAAAGCTTGTCTATCAGCGGAAACTGCGACCAGTCTTCCTGCCTGCGGGCAATATGCAAAGCTTCGTGGAAAATCAACGCCGGCACGGCCAGATTGTCGCAGGCGGCAATTTTTTCCTTGTTCAGAAAAACGGTGTTGTTTTCCGCATAAGCGGTCGGAGCACCCGTTGCCTGTATGACGCCTGCTTTGTGCCGCCGGTTTTCAAACCACTCGTTTTCGCTGAAAAAGCGCAGCTCGACATTTGTTTTATAAGTACCGTTGAAAGCCTGCAAAATATCCCGCGACAACTCGTTTCTTTGCTTAAAATCGAGATGTTGCCAGTCTTCAAGATAGGTTTTCAGGTTTGGCACGCTTTGCAGCCGATGGCAAAATTGCTCGCAGCGCGCCTGCTCCCGATCCAGAAATTCTTTTGGCAGTTCAATCCCGAAAAACAAAATCTTAAACTGATCTTTATAGTTGACAATCGTTTGCCGGTTTTCGTTAAAGGCCTCGGCGTCGCGACTGACAACGTCGAGCAGAAGTCCGTCCAGCAGCTCTATCCGTTGTTTATTGTTAAGCGCGGCCAGTTTTTTGTTGTCTGCGCCGGCCAGTTTGCGCAAGGCCAAATCACGGCGTATTTTGTTGTTTTCTTTCAGTTTTGGGCGCAGTTCGCGCGACAGTTTATTCCATTCTTCAATAGAGGGAAAAGTGACGCTGCCGAGCAAACGGTCAAGCTTGGCCTGATATTTCGGAAACTTAGGTTCTATCACCGCATATTGTTTCCCTTTGTAGAGGCCGACCATCAAATTACAGTTCAGCAGAATCCAACGATATTCGGATACGTTCAGTTTCATGCTTTGCTCCTGTTTTTATGTCCCTGTATTATAACATATTTTAAGGACTGTTCCAAGTAAAAAATTAAGGCGTGATTTAACGGCTCAAGCCCTTTTGTGCAGTATGTTCCGTCTTGGATTCGGTGTAACCGCTGCCGAAATGTTGTTCAAAGGTCTTTTCGATTGCTTCAATTAATTGTATTTTAACCAAAATCTACTTTTTGAGCGCCAACCCGGCGCTCCTTTCTCTCTTAGATGCCACGCCGTCCGCCGCTATTTTCCCCTTCCCTTTCCCCTGCGCGCTGCCTTTTTTCCCTCTCCCTTGAGGGGAGAGGGGATTTTTTGTCATGCCGAATCTACACCAAACCGTCCCACACACACCAAATTGTCATGCTGAACTCGTTTCAGCATCTCGTGTATTTTTCCGCCTTTTGTCATGCCGAACTTGTTTCGGCATCTCGTGTATTTTGCAAACAAAGACAGGCGGATAAATAGGATAATGAGATCCTGAAACAAGTTCAGGATGACACTTAAGATACGGGGCGGTATACCGACGTCAATACCCCACCTACAACGAAAGCTCCCACAATTCTCACCCTCACCCGACGCGTGCGCGTCCCCCTCTCCCCTCAAGGGAGAGGGAAAAAAAGGCAGCGTGCGGGGGAAGGGAGAGGAGAAAAGAGAGCTGTGGCCGGTGCGGGCATTTAAGGGAGAGGAGAAAGAACCGTCCGCCACACACCCACCCACAACGAAAGCCTCCACAATTTTCACCCTGCTTACGCGTCCTCCTCTCCCCTCAAGGGAGAGGAGAGAAAGGGGCGGCAGGTACGGGTGTTAAGGGAGAGGAAAAAAGAGAGCTGTGGCTGGCGGGAGAATGGAGGGGGGAGAAGGGAAGGAAAAAAGAGCAACATGCAGGGAGAGGAGAAAAAGGAGGCGGCGCGCGGGGGAAAGGGAGAGAGAAAAAGGAGTTGTGGCCGGCGGGAGAAGGGAGGGGGGAGAAGGGAAGGAAAAAAGAGCAACATGCAGGGAAGGAGAAAAAATGGGGCTGCGGAAGGTGCGGGCAAAAGAAAGAGAAAAAAGTATGGCGGATTGCCGATAGGTAAGGAAAATGGAAAAAAGGGATGGCGGATAATCGGCAGAAAAGAGAGGGAAAAAGGAGAGCGGCGCGCGGGGAAAGGAAGAGGAAAAGGAGGGGAAAAGGGAGAGAGAAAAAGGGGCGGCTGGCGGGGCGTCTAAGAAAGGAACAACGTGTCAGCACTCAAAAAAGAGCAATTTTTGATGAAAAGACAATTGATTGTAACGCCCCGATAAGCACCAACAAAAATTTGTAACAAAATCCGAGTAACTTATCAATAAGTGTGTTTTGGGACATGACTATCGCTTGTGTATACCCATTTGCGCATCTCCGTAGAACAAACCGGCAACGTTACCGGCGGCAATATTCGTTCTACCAGCGCAGGCCGGAAATGACATAATCCGGGTAGGTTTCTATCATATTGCCCAGTTCGCGGGCTTTGGTAACGTCGGGAATATATCCGCCGCCCAGAAAATTGACATGCACGCCCTTGCTGATAAGACAGGAGGAAAGCCCCGCCGCCGTCGCGGCCTTAATATCCGTCGGCATGCTGTCACCGATCATCAGCACCCGCCGGCGATCCGTTTCCGGAAGCGAGGCCAGCGCATATTCGACCAGCGCGCGGTCGGGTTTGCCGACGGTCGTTATGCCGCCGCCCAAAACGGCATATTGTTCGGCCACCGCGCCAGCCGCGGGAATAACGTCTTCGCCCGCCGTCACCGAGGTATCGTTGCCGGCGCACAAAAGCGGCAGACCAAGGCTTGCCGCATGGCTTAAAACTTCCATATAATCTTCCGTCGTTCTGCCGGCCGGAAGATGGCCGATATAGAGAAAATCCGCCTTATCAACGGTCGGTGCGCGACGGTACGACAGGCCGGCAAAAACAGACTCGTATTCGCCGCCGCCCAAATTGTAATAGCTGCGGCCGGCAACCGGCGCCGCGGAACTTTGCAATCGGGCGTGCAAAATCTCGCCGGCCGTAACCATGGCCGTAAACAGGCGCGGCGAAACACCGGCGCGATAGAAAATCCGCGCCAGTTCTTCCGTCCGACAGGAAATATTGCTCAGCACGACAATTTTTTTGCCGCTGCGATAGAGCCCGACCAAAGCGTTTACCGCTTCCGGCAAAAAATCGACACCGTCGTGCACTACCCCGTTGAATCCGCAGATAACGGCGTCATAAGCGTCTATCACTTTGGCTATGTTAACTATCGGCTTAATCATTTTCATGACAAAAAACACCTGCGTTTGCTTTGTATTTTCCGCAAGATAACAGCCTTATGGTTAAAAAAAAATTTAATTTTGAATTTTTATCGCTCTTTATAGCCGGAAAGGCGAAGAATGGCCTCGTTGGCCATCATCAGACCGAAGACGGCGGTCACCGTCGGCAGCGACCCCATGGTATGACGCGGCCGCCCGCCGGCAGAGGCGCCCTCTTCCATAAACAGCGCGCTTTCGGGCACGGAGACGGCTTCGTCGGAAGAAACGCAGACAATTTTCTGCAAATCGCACCCGCGGCGTTTCAGTCTTTTGCGGACAAATCGCGCCAGCGGACAATTGCGTGTTTCGGCAAGTGTCGACAGCCGGATTTTGGAAGTGTCCGTTTTAAGCGCTGCTCCCATTGAAGAAATAAAAGGGATTCCCCGTTGTTGCAAAGTTTCCATCAGGCAGCATTTGGGATTTAGCGAATCGATGGCGTCCAGCACCATGTCCGCTTCCGCAAGCGGCAGCTGCGGCAGGGTTTCGGCATTAATGAAGAGTTCGAAAGTTTCCACCCGACAGGCGGGATTGATGTCGTGCACCCGCGCCGCCGCCACTTCGCATTTTTTGCGGCCGATGGTGGAGCCGAGCGCCAAAATCTGCCGATTGACATTGCTTTCTTCCACCCGGTCAAAATCGACCAGCAAAAGCCTGCCCACACCCGCGCGCGCCAAAGCTTCCAAAGCATAGCCGCCGACCGCGCCCAAACCTGCCAGCATAACCGTCGACCGTTGCAGACGGGCAAATTTTTCCTGCCCGAGAAGAGCCTGCGTGCGCCCGAATCTATTATTATTGTTTTCCGCCATGGATAAACTCCTCCGAATTAGCCCAAATCCGTTCTGCCAGACGTGCCGGCTCCATCTGCCTCCAGGCTGCCGTTTGCGCCAGCAGCACGGGCAAAAAAACGGGCTTTTGTTCTTCGCCTCTGACCGGAGCCTGATACGGCCCGTCCGTTTCCAGCAACAGTCGGTTTTCGGGTATCAAACGGACGATTTTTTCCGCCTCACGGTTTTTGAGTATTGAAGCGCTCAAAGAGACATAACCGCCCCGCAACAGAATCGGCCGCAAATGTTCCGCCCGCCCGTTAAACGAATGGACGACAAAACGAGCCGGCAGAAGCGGCCAAAATTCTTCCATGGCCGTCACCGCCTTTACGGCGTGGATAATAAGCGGCCGTTGCAGCTCACCCGCCAGCAAAACCTGTGCCTTAAAAACCTGTCTTTCGGTTTCGCCGATGCCTTTAATGCCGTCCAATCCGCATTCGCCCACCATGGCGGCGGGTACGGCCATGAGCAACGCGCGCAGTCTTTCCGGCCAACCGGCGGCGGCTGCGGCGGCATACCACGGATGGAGGCCAAAAGCCGGCGTTACCGTTTGCGGATATTTTTCCGCCAGTTCCCTTACCCGCGGCCAGTCGCTTTCCGTCGAAGACACGCAAACCAGGCACCGCACGCCGGCGGAGAGGGCTTCTTCGACAACCTGTGTTGCACTGTTTTGCTTATAGTCTTGCAAATGAATGTGCATATCGCTAAAATTCATGCAATTTGCTCTTATATAGATAAAACAAGTTAACAGATAAGGATAATAAAAAGAGATGAGTATTTTGACAAGACCGATTTTGGAAATCAACCTCGACAATCTGGAAACAAACTATCGCCGCCTGAAGGAATTGGCCGCCGGCGCGGAAGCCGCCGCCGTGGTCAAAGACGACGCTTACGGCCTCGGCGCGGAAAACATCGCCGAAAGGCTCTATCAAAACGCCGGCTGCCGCACGTTTTTTGTTGCCCACGGCATCGAGGGAGAAAAAATCCGCCCGCATGTTCCCGACGCCCGGATTTTTGTGTTGCAGGGCGTGGGCGAAGACAGCCTGCCTTCTTTTCAAAAGGCAAAACTTATTCCTGTGATTGCCGGCCGCGCCATGCTCGATTTTTGGAAAGAAAACCGAATCGAGGGCATCAAACCCGCCATCCAGATAGAAACGGGGCTGAACCGCCTGGGCTTTCGCGAAGACGAACTGGCAAAACTGACCGCGGAAGAACGAGGCATGTTTTCCCTGGTGTTGTCGCACCTGGCCTGCGCCGACGAACAGGGGCATTTTATGAACGAACATCAACGGCAAAATTTTGTCCGCCTCAAAGAACAATATTTTCCCAAACTGCCGGCCACGCTGTCGGCTTCCGACGGAACGTTTCTCGGTTCGGAATATCTTTTTGACATGGTGCGTCTGGGCGCCGCCATGTATGGCATAAATACCGCTCCCTACCGCGAAAACCAGATGCTGCCGGTGGTGCGCGTGCGGGCGCCGGTGCTGGAAACGGCCGTGCTCAACCGCGGAGATTTCGTCGGCTATTCGGCCACCTACCGCGCCGCCGAACAGCGGAAAATCGCCATTGTTTCCATCGGTTACGGCGACGGCATTCCGCGTTCGCTGTCAAACGTCGGCAAAGTCTTTTTCTACAACGGCGGCAAAATTTCGGAAGCAAGGATTATCGGCAAAGTTTCCATGGACAACGTTATCTGCGACGTAACCGAGGTGGAAAACCTGCGCGCCGGTGACATGGCGCATATCATCAACGAATTTTACACGCTGGACGACATCGGCCGGGACGCCGGCACCATCGGTTACGAAGTGCTGTCGCGTATCGGTAAAAATCCGCGCTTTATCAGAAACTATATCTGAACACACGACCTGCCCCGACTGCACTAAAAAAAACGGCGCAGACAAAGGCCGGCAGCAGTCGCCAGTCAAACTTCGCAAAAAAGGAACCCGCCGGCCTAGCCGGCGGTTCTGCCTTAACGCCTGTAAGGCTCAAAGTACCAGCAAACGCCTTAA
>CALXRS010000036.1 GCA_944390915.1 uncultured Alphaproteobacteria bacterium | reverse complement strand
GTTCCCTCCATTGCCCAATATTCCTCACTGCTGCCTCCCGTAGGAGTCTGGACCGTGTCTCAGTTCCAATGTGGCTGTCCGTCCTCTCAGACCAGCTACAGATCGTCGGTTTGGTAGGCCTTTACCCCACCAACTGCCTAATCCGCCGCGGGCCGACCTCTTAGCAATAAATCTTTCCCCCTCAGGGCGTATGCGGTATTAGCATCCGTTTCCAGATGTTATCCCCCACTAAAAGGCACGTTCCCACGTGTTACTCACCAGTGCGCTACTCTCATTATATGGTGCAAGCACCACACAAATCCCGTTCAACTTGCATGTGTTAAGCCTGCCGCCAGCGTTCGTTCTGAGCCAGGATCAAACTCTCATATTAAATTTAATCCTGTCTGTCATTACTACTCTAAAGAATTTTCCTCTAGGTTCCTCTATACAGACAATATATATCACCAGCTATATACCGCCCATATATCCTCTAGCACTTCTTATTTACTATCGCTTTTTATAACCGCTTCTCTGAAGCGCAGTCTCTCCTCTCTCGGCTTCCCGAGGTTATCAAGACGTTGTGAACGGTTTATATGACACCTCGAACCGTTTGTCAACATATTTTTTCAATTTTTTTCTTCTTTTTTCCCAATAAAAAATAACCGCCTGTTTTAGCGTCATTCTCTTTTATGCATTTTAACGACAAAGTCCGCGCCTAAAGATAAAAGCGCCGAATCTTCGGAGCAAAAAACTCAACCGTACATATTTATATATATGTTTATATGCCCGATTATACAGCCCGATGCCAATTGCCATACAATCCATACCCCCATACGCGCGTCGATTTGCATTCGTGCCGGCCGATAACTTGCCGAATATTTTATTTTTGTTTCAAATACCTCGTTTGCACATAAACAAACTTTTATTTTTCGGAGTCTTCTGTTATACTCGGTTTCGATTTATTGCAACAAGGAGCGAGATTTCGGCATGACCTTTGTTTTTTTTACGCTTGGCGGCCGCCAACTGTGGGAAGATGTATTTTATTATCA
Source organism: uncultured Alphaproteobacteria bacterium (assembly GCA_944390915.1). GTDB lineage: Bacteria > Pseudomonadota > Alphaproteobacteria > RF32 > CAG-239 > JAFUYI01. Next base: position 12,876 of record CALXRS010000036.1, on the reverse strand, counting down.
GAAGTGGCGAATCCAACGAAATTGCCTGACAAAGCATTATCGCCTTCTTGACAACTGGGACATCAGGAGGGCAAGCGGCAGCTTTGCCGAATGCCAGCGAGCTTTTGAACGTTGCCGCAACATATTTCAACTGACACCGCCGGTCGAGCGGGGCGTCTTGTTGTTGCACGGCCTCGGCGGCAACAAAAATCAATTTCGCCGGATGGCTCGCAATCTGGAAGCCGCCGGCCTGACCGTCATTGCCGTAAACTATCCGTCCACCCGCAAAAGCCTGCAGGGTCACGTCCGCCAACTGGAAGCACTGTTGCTCAATCTGCCCGACATTCACGAACTGTCCTTTATTTCGGCGGGAATCGGCGGATTGCTGGTACGCTTGTTACTGAGCAACGATTCGCCATGGCGGCAAAACATAAAAATAGGCAAAGTCATCCAAATCAATCCACCTAACCGCGGATACCCCTTATGGGAAAAATGGGAAGACAATCCGCTGGCCAAACTGATATTCGGGGCGTCGATTCGCGCGGGAAACGCCAAATACGCAGCCAAAATCCCGACTTTTCAAAAAGATATCGATTTCGGCATTATCAATACGCACAACCGTCCGGGCGAAATGTTGCAAGAGGCTCTGCCGACTGCCGTTCGAAGATTGTTTCCGCGATCGGCCGATTCGTATCTTCCGGGAATGAAGGATGTCGCCGAAATAAGAACCTGGCACGCCAATCCTTTGGCCGACAAAGAAACCATCCTTGCCTGCCGAAATTTTCTCCGCACGGGGAAATTCAGGGCGACAAAAAAATAAAAAAACTGTAACAATTTTTTGCTTTTTTTTATGCTATACTGGCCAAAAATAGGAGTGGTGTATGAAAGCGATCTTAACAAACGTAGGGATTCTGCTGGCTTTGTTTGCAATTTACTACTTTGATTTGTTGTCGCTTTTTACATTTAAGAATGCGCGATTATACGCTTTCGGACTGGTGATTATTATGCTGCTTATCGGATTAAAAGTATTTGGTAATCCCTTTGGAAAGAGGAAATGACAATGACTGGAACAGTAAAACAATTGATTTTTAGCCTCCTGGCATGGGGATTGTTTGTGTTTTTACCCAATAACGCACAGGCGCAATCCAAATTGGCCGCGGACGTACTCGGCGCCCAGGTCGTCAGACTCGGCGGGCAGGATTTTGTGGATAAAATGGCAGAGCATGAAGGCTATACTTCCGATAACATCAAGGCTCTGGACAAAGACGATTACAGAGAGCAGGCCGAAAACATCAACGCAAAGGATTTTGTCGGCGCCAACCTTAAAGGTGCGGGAAATGCCGCCGCGGCCCGCTGGAAAGGTTCCGACGGCCTCTTGTCCAAAATTTGGAACGTAACCACCGGCGCGGCGCTGGACGTATTCCGCAACGACACTCAGATAGCCAATTCGTTGGAAAAATACCGCAACGAAAAAACCTCGGACTTTATTGATCGGGCGAACGCAGCCGCAAGCGAACGCGAAAGCCAGATGGATTCGGCCAGAGTTTTGGCCAAAGCCGCCGCCGTTTACGAAACACCGAACGGACAGAAAATATATATGGATATTCATCTGAAATCCATCGGTGGACTGATGGACGGATGTATTCCGCTGCCGCTCAAGCTCGAACAGAGCAGAAAATGTTTTCTCTGCCCGCTGTTCGGCATTTTGTTCGGCGCCGTACAGAGCATGAGCACCAATTCTTACAACACTCTGGCTCAGGGCTTTATGAACCTGCTGCTGATAGGTTTTGCCCTCTATGTTTCCTATGTTACGCTCAAACAGGTCAGTTCCTTTACCAAACAAGACGCTCCGAAATTTATTTCCGAATTGCTGGTCATAAGTTTTAAGGTTATGCTGGCTTATCTGATTTTGAAACACATAGATCAGTTTTATTATTTGGTGCTGGAACCGCTGCTCGGCGCGGCGATGGATTTCGGCGCGGCATTTCTGTTCAGAAGCAGCAGCAGCGGCTCCGACTCGGCATTTATGACTTGTAACTCGGCCAAATCGCTACCTGAAGGCGTAACCGTCATGGCCGGATTTTACAGCACCGCTTTGTTTGCCAAAATAAGCTGTTTTATCACTGCCGTGCAACAGGAACTGGCCGTTGCTTCGTCCATCGGCAGTTCCATGATGTGCGTGGCTCGCAATGAAGGCGCCGGAACTTTTGGTTTTCCGGACTTTACGATGATGATAAGCGGGCTGATTATTTGGGTTTTTGCCTGGCTGGTTACACTGGCGTTCGGCTTCTACCTGATTGACGCCGTAGTTCGGTTGGGGATCGTCGGCGGACTGCTGCCTTTCCTGATCGCCTGCTGGCCGTTTAAGATGACTTCCGGATACACCAAAAAGGGATGGAATATGTTTATGAACACGTTCTTCACCTTTGTCTTTCTCGGACTGGTGGTCAGCGTCAACATCGAACTGGGTATGCAATCCATGACCGGCGGCGAAGGCGGGGCAGAAAAAATTATGGATTTGGTTAACAAAAACGAAATAAAACCGTTGCTTGACATCATGGATATCGGCCTGATGGGGCTGCTGTTCATGATACTTTGCTGCCTGTTCGGTTTCAAACTCTGCGCCGAGGCCGTCAGTCTGGCCGGTCAGATGAGCGAATCTCAGCAAGGCAACATCGGTGCCCAACTCGGCTCTCTCGGTGCGGGCGCGGCCAAATGGGGCGCCAAAACAGCCGGCAAGGGAGCGCTTAAAGCCGGGAAAGCCGTCGGTAAGTTTGCCCTTATGGCTACTCCTGCCGGACGAGCCGTTATGGCGAAGAAAGAATCTGTCGGCAAATCGCTGTTTCAGGGCGCTTCCAAAGTCGGCGACAGAATCGGCCTGAAAGGCTTTGGCGGCGGTGGCGGCGGCAAAGGCGGCGGTGGCGGCGGCAAAGGCGGCGGCGCTCAGAACAGTCTGGGAGGTCATATACAACAAGCCAAAAACAAACCGGCGCTCGGCGGCACTACCGGCAACAATTCCGCAACCGCGCAAAACAGTTCGCCAGGCGCTCAGGCTGCAGACAACAAAGCCAAGCCGTCGACAAATCAGAGCGACACGCAAAACAAGCAGCAGGTTGAAGATAAGCAAAATCAGCAGCCATCTTCTTCCGCCGGCAACAACAACAATAATAATAACAACAACAATGCAAGCTCGCAGTCTTCGCGGCCGGCAGCCGATAACCAAGCGCAAAATGCGGCAAACGCCGAACAGTCGCGCACACCCGACATGTCCGCTCAGGCCGACCAACTCGTTCAGTCTTCCAAGCAACGGATAGCCGTAGCGGCTCAGGAAGCAGCGGCTCAGCTGGGTGCCGAAGGCGGCAACAACGGCGGTCGCGCCGCAAACGCGCAACCAAGCGGCAAAGCTCAGGAAGACGCGGAGAGCATACAGAAAATGCAGGCACAAGTACAAAGTCTGCAAACCCAAATTGCCAATATCGAAAACGAAAAACAAAGCCTGCAAAGCAAGCTCGGCGGAGGAACTGCAGGCGGCACGCAGGCAGCCGATCAGGAAAGATTGAAAGCGCTGGAAGAAAAAAAGAACGAACTGCAGCAACAACTGAACAATATAACGGCCTCGCAGAAAAAATAGGTTAGAGGTCAAGGCGGAAGGATGCGACTGATGGTGAAAAACGTGGACATGGTAAGGTTTTTGAAACTGCTGTTTATTATTCCGGCCGTGGTATTATTGTTTGCCTGCTCCGCCACGGACGATAAAAGCACGGCAGTAAATCAAACGACCGACAGCGTAGAGGAAGAGGCTCGCCAGCGCGAATGTTGGCAGGCCGCCGTCATCCGCGCCCTTTATAATACCGCCGGTCGGGTTGCCATGAACATGTACGGCCACCTGACCAAAGGCGCCATGGCTCTGATGATGGTTGCCTTTGCGCTGTGGCTTGCCTTCCGCATCATGAAGCATGTAAGTTCCTTTACCGAGGAATCGCCGGCCGAAGTGTGGACGGAAGTGATGAAAAAGTTTTTCATATGCTTTGCCTGCGGCTGGCTGGCCACGTCCACGACCGGCGTTTTGTGGGTGCTGAACTCCATTGTTTTTCCGGTATACAACGCCTTTCTTGAGCTTGCCGCCGAGATGTTGCGCTACTTCGGCAAACCGGATGCGGCCGGCAGCGAAACCTTTCATTATTCCAACCGGATGTTGTTTATTCCCTTTACCGGAGAGGTAGAAGCAAAATATCAAGGCACCTGTGCCGTTTCGCATATGGATCCGGCAACCATGGACAGTTTTCCGCAAGCGCCGCTGCAGATGATGGAATGTCTGGCCTGTGCCGTAAACGAACGTCTGAATTTCGGTTATAAACTCGGCTGGGTGATTATAACGCAGCGCGGCTTTATGGCTCTTATCTGCGGGCTGATAATGATGCTGTTATTCACTTTCATCAAACTTGGCTTTGTTTTCTATCTGGTTGACAGCATTTTCCGCTTTGCGGTTATGGTTATGCTGATGCCGATTTTGATTATGGCCTACGCCTTCAAAAAAACTCAGGAGTGGACAATTACCGGATTTAAGACCATCCTCAACTCCGCGGCCTTCATGTTGTGTATAGCCGTTGTTATTCTGATAGCCATGGCCGCCATTCAGCAAATACTTCTCGATAATCGGGAAATATTTGAAAATCGCCTCCGGATTTTGGAACTGGCGGATTTCAGCAAACCGATGCTGATGCTGATGCTGGTTGGTTTTCTTCTGGTCGAATCGATGGGAATTGCTCAAAGCATTGCCGACGACCTGGTCGGCGGCGGCGGTAAGGCCAACTTCCAAAAACAATTCGGTTCGGCCGTGGCCAAAGTCGGCAAGTGGGCGGCCATAGGCATACTTCGCAAGGTCGGCAAAGGCACCAAGCAATTGTTGCATAACAATTCCAAGACCTTCCGCAAGTTCGAACAAAAAGTCGGCAACGTCAAAAACAAACAGGACGAACTGGCCGATGACGGTGAAGACGATTAAAAAGACAGAAAGGACAACTAAAGTGACAAAACGTGCGGACATATTCAGCAAATTGAAAGCAAATCTTTGGATATTGCTGCCGATTTGTCTCGGGCTTTTTCTACTCACCTACAGTACGCCCGCCGAAGCGCTTTTTCCCTGCACCAAGGAAAGAATGGACAGAATATACAAGTCCGGCTGCTATGCCTGCGATATCGTCTCTGTTCTTATCGGCAGTTTTATCGGTGCCTGCACATATCTGTACGGCATTGCCAAGGAGGCCGGAACCAAACTGCTGGTCGTCGGACTTATGCTGTGGCTTGCCTTTTATATCCTAAAACAACTGAGTTCGCTTAAAAATCTGGAACCGGCAACCATGGTGAACGATCTGTTGATTATGGCCTTTAAGGTTCTCGTCGCCTATGTCATCGTCAATGCCGGCATAAGCTTTTTCATAGATTTCGGCATTGTGCCGTTTATGAACTTCGGCGCGGAATTCGGCATTACCATGGTCGAAACGGTGTCTCACGTAAGCGGTCTGAATCTGGCAGAATTCAAGATAGACAGCGCTTACGAATTCAAAGACGGCATTGTTCCGGCAAATTTCCTGAACCTGTTGCAAAAATATGTCGGCGCGGTGGACTATACCGTATCTACCCATATGCAAATCGGCCATCTGCTCACCTGTCATGCAACCGGCGCCGGCGCCTGGCACTGGGTGATCGCCGTCATTCCCAATATCTGGCTGTGGATAAGCGGCGCCTTTATCTGGTTCTGCGGATTTATGATGACCCTTTCCGTAACTTATTATCTGGTGGATCTTTCGTTCAAACTGGGCTTTGCCATTGTTGCTCTGCCGATTACCGTCGGTTTGTGGCCCTTTAACGTCACCAAAGGAAAGGTAAAATCCTGCTTCGGAATTATCCTGCATTCGGCCGGCGTTCTGATCTTTTTGGCGATGACCGTTTCCGCCGGTCTGGCTTTGGTGAGCGCGGCGCTGGACTACGGCCAGGAAGAAGTTGCGGGCGACACGGAAAGCGCATATACAAGCGGCGCCGACAAACTGATGCAAAAAATTGAAGCCGGCGATAACGAATATGTCAGCGAGCAGTTTTCTTTCTGGAGTTTCCGCTGGATAGTCATTCTGTTTGCCTATCTCTATGCCATTAAGCTGATCGGGTCGACAATAACCGACTACGTCAACAATTTCTTCGGCGGCCTTATGTCCAAGGCCAGCCCGATGCACCGAAGACTGACTCAGGCTACCGATATGGCCAAAGCCGCGGCCAAATCTACCGTGACCAAACCGTTCAGAAAAGCAAAGCAAATAGCGAAAGCCCAGACCAAAAAGGCAACGCGCGCCATTGCCAACAAATTTAAGGACGAAGACGACAAAAAAGACAAGAGCGCTCTGGAAAAAGTGGAGGACGTCAGCAAGAAGACGGATCGCCTGAGCAGTGGCCAATACGGACAAAAATCCGAACAGAAAAATCAGTCCACGGCGCAAAATGCCAAGGCCATGACCAACTTGCAGGCCAAAGACAAAGAAAACATGAACAAACAAAACGGCGGCGGCGCGGGCGAAGCCATGCAAAAGAGCGGCCAGGCCATGGAAAACGCCGGCCAACAGCTGAAACAAACCGCCGACAATATCGACCAAACGTTAGCCAATGCCAAACGATCCATGAAAGCCGGCAATCAGGCCATTCAAAGCGCCGCGCATGCCGGCACGGCCGCCTCTTTGGGCATTGCCGCTCCGGTGACGGAAACGACGGCAGCCGCAAGCGCCGCCACCACGACGGCGGCCTCTACGGCGGCCACGGCCGGACAAACGGCAGCCAAAGCCATGAAGGTGATGGGACGCGCCATGAAGAAAATGGGCAAAATCATGAAAAAGACGGGCAAGATGATTTCCAAGAACGAAAAAGCCGGCAAAAAGGCCGCCAACGTTGCCAAAGGAGCTTTCAGCCAGGCCATGAAAGGCGCGTCGTCCGGAGAAGAACATCAGACAGACAGCGGCATGATCGGACAGGCGTTTGACGATACCGTGGGCAAGGGTAAAAATAAAAAATAAAGCTGGGGAGCGAGGCTATGAAAAGTATATGTAAAATAATAAACACCGGCTGTTTTATTCTTTTGGCCATGTTTATGTTTGCCGTGCTTATGCCGAGTAATGCCCGGGCCGAGGCCGCGCCCGGATCCACCGGCTCGACCGCCATTTCCATCGCTCAGGCAAGCAATGCGGAAACGCCGAAGAAAGGCTCCAAAAGCTGCGCTCCGTATGAAGAAGTCCGCCATGCCTATCGTTCCTGGGGATGCATTTTCTGCAAACCGTTTGAAATTATTTTCAACACGGCAAGCGTGATGGCCAAACAATCGTATGACGCTTTGGCCAAAGCCGTTGTCGCCGTCGTTGCGGTAGCCATGGCTCTGTGGCTGGCCTATACCGTACTGCGCTACGTGGCAAGCATGGAAATTCAGGAACCGCGCACCTTTGTCAAAGAAATTGCCGAACAGATCTTTCGGGTGCTGGTTGTCGTTTTGCTGCTCAACGGCGGCCTGCCGCAAATCTTATCCATGAGCGTCGATCCCGTCTTTTCCACCGGGTTAAAGATTGCGCAGCTGGCCGGAAAAATTTCCGACGACTGCGAATTGGATCCGTCGCTCTCCGTCATTACCGCAGAGGAAGGCGGCGGCCTCTCCGAAGCCATGGGCAACGGCATTTTGTGCACCATCAAATCCACCCAGGATCAGATTGTCGACATTCTTTCTCTCGGACGGGTTTGCTGGTGTCTTGCCTGGAGTTCGGAAAACAGGGTTTTGCTGGTTTTTCCGCATTTGGGCTATCTGTTTACCTGCATCTGCTTTTATCTCGGCGGGTTTTTGCTGCTGTTCGGTTATCCGTTCCTGCTGATCGACTGCATTCTCAAACTGGCCATCGCCGTGGCTCTGCTGCCGGCGGCGTTGGGAGCCTTTGCCTTTAAGGTTACGGCACAATATCTGGAGAAAATATGGAATATTTTCCTTAATGCGGTTTTCAGTTTTATCTTTTTATCGATCATTATCTTTATTATCGCCTCCATTGCCGCGGATACGCTGAGCGAAATGTTGACCTCGGAAGTCGGCATATTTATCCGCATTTTCTGGTGGATGGTCGAAGCCGTCAAGGTTGTCGGCGTGCTCTTCCTCGGCTGGGCGGTTATGGAACAAATGAAAACATTTTCCGACGCCTTTGCCAGCAGTCTGAACTTCAGTCAAGATATCGGTTCCAGAACCGGTTCGATGGCCGGAGAATTCTTTGTTAAAAGACCGGCTCAGGCCGTCGGCAAGCCTTTGCTCCAAGGCGCCAAAAAAGTGGGCTCCGTCGTCGGCGGCGCAGCCGCGGAACTGGGACATCGCGCCAATATCCGCTCGTGGAAAAACGCCGCGGACGGCAGACCGGGCTTTAACCTGTTTCGACCGTTCAGCGCTGCCAACAAAAAACTCACCGAAGCTCGGGACGATAAGGGCAACATCATGTACGACAAAGACGGAAACGTTATGTATAACACGACCGGCTTGGGGCAAAAAATTCTCGGCCGCAAGGAATATCGCAGCTTTAGCACCGGCGCCAACGGCAACACGAAGATGAACATTGTCCGCGAAACCAAAAAAGGCAGAAAAAAAGAAACGACGACAGATTCTTATTCTACCATCACCCGCAGATATGATAAAAACGGAGAATTGGTAAGCACGGATCGAAAGACCAACACGCTGACGATGGAACGTACCACGAATAAAAACGGTACATATAACCGGCAGGCAATCGAGGATTTCATGCAAAATTCGCTGATGTCCGAAGAAGAGCGTCAAATGACCGTTATCCGCAAAATCATGAGCGAGCGGTTGGGCGCGGGCGTGGGCGATCGGCTGCTTGACGACACTGCCCAGCGCAAGATAGAAACCGGCACCGACGAAAACGGCCGGACAACCTGGACGGTTACCCAAAATTACGAAAACGGCAGCCAAGCTTCGTTCAAGCTGACTTTCAGCAACAGCGGCAACCGCGTTTTGTCCGAATATGAGGTGAAAAACAAAAACGGCAAAGGGGTAAGCCTTGCCACCGACGGCATCGTTCAGCGCAAAACATATTTCAAGCCCCAGACACAAGCCGACGGCAGCAAAAAAGTAGAAACCGAATCCCGCTATGCCTTCAGTCAATATTATTCCAACCGCAGCGTGGAGCGTCCGCTCTATTCCACCGGCGAATTCGGCAACCACATTCCTGCCGACGAAATTATGTTCGGACAAAACGACATCGACAAATTTGCCAAGCAAGTCGGACGCGAAGGCAACAAAGCCTACTTTTTCGACGAATTCAAATAAGTTTCGGCATTTTGCGGCAGCAACGAAAAGACGGCGGACAACATCCGCCGCTCTTTTTTTGCACAAAATTTTCACCCTTTGCGCAAAAATCTTGATTAATTTTCCAATTAGATTATTATTTTGGTGAAAATTCGTTTATTTGATAACAGACGCGAAGGGTGGTAGATTATGGAAGAAATTATTTTCCCCAACCAAATCAGAATGTACCGCAGACTGCGCGGCCGCTCCATGCAGGAACTGGCCGACCATCTCGGAGTCAGCCTGTCGGCAATATCCAAAATTGAAAAAGGATACAGAAGAATCGATCAGGAACAGCTGGTTCGGGTGGCGGAATTGCTTGATTGTCCGATGCAGGACTTGTTCGTCAACGAACAGAATTCGCAAGAAGACGTTATCCTTTCCTGGCGCAGAGAACAGGAACGCCGCAACAAAATTAACGAAAAAGCGGGACTGAAAACGCTCGGTGCCGGCCTGAGACAAATTCGCAACGAAAAAAATCTGACTCTCATCGAAGTGGCCGAAAGCTCGGACATGACCTTGTCCGTATATCATCGGATCGAAATGGGACAGCGCGAGGTTTCGGACAAAGAAATGAAAAACATCGCCAAGTCTCTCGGCTATACGACCGAAGAATTGAAAGACGCCATTAAAAATTTGGACAACAAAGGCATGTTGGACGAAATCATCCAACGCAATGACGCCAAGTACAAACTGTTGTCCAACCCGCGCGGCGCCATTTCCGCCTTTGACACGGCTCCGCGCGACAGCCAGAAAATACCCGTTTACGGCATTGCCGGCAAAGACGGCAACGTCGTTATCGACGGCGAAAAAGAAATCAAATGGGTTTCTCGACCGCCCGTTCTCAGCGGCAAAAAAGACGCCTACGGCCTTAACCTGTGCACCCGCAGGCTCGGCAGCCTGTTGCCGGCTCGCTCCGTTTTGCTGGTCGATCCGCAAGAGGTTGTCAGCATCGGCGATATTGCCGTTTATCAGATTGACCCCGAGGAAGTGATGGTTATCAGCATTCGCGAGGACGACGAAGGACATCTGTACGGAATCCGCTGGAACCCTGACGAAAAAGTTAAACTTGATGACAACGATCTCGGCAAACTGCATAAAGTTGTTGCCATTTATCTTTGAAATTCCTTCAAACGCAAAAAACCGCCCGCAGGCGGTTTTTTTGTGCCTGCCGCTTTTAACCGATTGACATTTATGGATTTGACTTTATGTTGTATTCGGTATATTCTGTAAGAATAGAATGAAGGGGGGACTACGGTGGCAGATGATATCAATACCTCAGCCAGTTTTGGCCAAAAAAGCGACGACGATGAGGAAGCGCCGATCATTGTCGCACAGCGTTTTTTAAATATCTTCCGCCAACTGCATATTTTCAGCGAAGAACGGCGCCAGGCCTTCAACAAAATGTTGCTGGAACTGCCGCCGGAAGTTAAATCCATCTTCCAAAGTCTTCCGGGCGGAACTCCGTTGCAGGAATATATGGAAGATCTGGAACAAAAAAGCAAGGGGCTGGAACCCGTCGCTCATCACACGCACCAAAAAAGCGGCAATATCCTGCAGGAGGCTCTGGCCGAAAACAAGCCGCAAATGACCGGCGGCGAAGGCGGCATTATCAACGGTGACAATTTTGCCCGAATTTTGGCCAGCAGTCTGGCTCAATCCAATGCCGAAATCATCCGCGAACTGCAAAACGTTCGTCCGGCACCGGCAGCCGCGAGCGGCGAAGTTACCAACCTTAATTTTGACGGTCCCATGAAACTGGTGGCCGACGAATCGTTTACCAACATTATATCCAAAGCTCTGGCCGAGGCTATCGAAAACTCCGAAAAAAAACGGCTGGAAGACAACCAGATGATCGCCCGCTCTTTTACCGAGCTGCAGGAAAACCTGACCAAGCTGATTGCCCAAAGCAGCCAGATACAATATGTTGCCGGCAGCGGCGGAGAAGCCGCAACTCCCCTGCAAATGAAAGGACTGGTGGACGATTTGGTCAAAGCGCAATCCACTTTTTTGCAGGAAACGACAAAAAATCAAAAAGAAGAGCTTTCCGCCATTATCGCCACGGCAATTAAAGAAAGCCAAAAAGTTTCCACGCAGGCGCTTATCGAATCTTTCAAAAAAATAAACGATGAAAAAATTCCCACCCCCATCACCTATGCCTCCTCTTCCCCAAAAGGGCAGGCCACAATGGAATCGGTGGAACAGGCGCTGAAAGTTCAGGGGAAGGAGTTTTCTTCAATTATCTCTATGGCCTTAAAAGAAAGCCAGAAAAATTCTGCCCAAACAATTATCGAAACGCTTGAAAACCTGAAAAAAGACTCGGCGCCGGCGGCAGGCGGCCCAAATAATCTGAAAGTGGAAGAAATCATGCGTATGCAGGCAAATTTGTTTCGCGACATTGCCCGGGCGCAAAATCAGGAATTTTCGGCACTGATATCTTCCGCGCTCAAAGAAAGCCAAAAGCAGTCGACCGAAGCGATTATCGCCGCCTTGAGCCAATTGCAATCGCTGCCGGTGCAGACGGTTGCCGTACCGGTGCCCGCGCAGCCTTATGTCCCCGCACCCCGCGCGGATTTTGCCGCCGAAGCGGAACCCGCGGCTCAGGCTCCGGCATTTTCGCCGGCTCCCGTCAATCAACAAATGCCGCTGATTGACCAATATCTCGACGCAGACGACGACAACGAAGACATTGCGGACATTGCCGTTGAGGAAGAAACCCCGAAAAAGAAAAAGAAGAAAAAGAAAAAGAAAAATAAAGACGCAGCGACGGAAACCGTTTCAGCCGCAACCGGCGAATCGCCGATTGCCGCCACCGCGCCGGCGGCGCCTTCTTCCGCTCCGGACAAAACTCCGCCGGCAGTTCCCGGCGAAACGGAAGCTTTGCCGACGGCTCCGCAAGCCTCAGCGCACTCGGCGCCGGCCGCAAAACAGGAAAATAAACCGCTGCCCGATGAGCCCGCCGCGCCCGCGGCAAAAGCGGAACCGGCATCTCCGACAACGGCCGCGGCAACAAACAAAGAAACGGCAACCCCCGTTGCCGCCCCCGCCCCGCAAAAGGCGGAATCTCCCGCGATGCCTGACCGACCGGCCGTCCCTGCGGAATCTCCCGCGGCGGAAAGCTCGCCTGTTCAGCCGTCGCCTTCCCCAAAAACTTCGTCCATGCTGGAAAAACTGTTAACCTTATCCTCCGCTTTTGCCGCGGAATCGGAACTGAAAGACACGGACAGCGACATCAGCAACGACTGGGGTTGGGGCACCGATGAACCCGCTCATTCGTTTTCGGACGCAAACAACAGCTTTTCTTCCGCGGGCGGCAGTTATGAACAAAATTCCGCACAAGGCTACGGCGAAGGCGAAGATTGGGAATGGGAATATGAGGAAGTGCCCGCCGATGCCGCCGCCGGCAACGAAGGCGAAGACTGGGAATGGGAATATGAGGAAGTGCCCGCCGACGCCGCCGCCGGCAACGAAGGCGAAGACTGGGAATGGGAATATGAGGAAGTGCCCGCCGATGCCGCCGCCGGCAACGA
>CALXRS010000035.1 GCA_944390915.1 uncultured Alphaproteobacteria bacterium | reverse complement strand
AACATCTTAATGAGCAAGGAAAGCCGATAAGGCGACCGCCGCGAATTTAGATGCCCGAGAGAGAACCCCGGGTTCGACCCTGAGGGCAGCCATAAAAAAACCCGGCCGCTGCATGCGGACGGGGTTTTGATAAATGGCGTACCTGAAGAAGCGCTAAGCAAAAACAACCGCTGCTCCGGTTGTTTTTGTCTGCAAGCTCTCGGAAACATCTTAATGAGCAAGGAAAGCCGATAAGGCGACCGCCGCGAATTTAGATGCCCGAGAGAGAACCCCGGGTTCGACCCTGAGGGCAGCCATAAAAAAACCCGGCCGCTGCATGCGGACGGGGTTTTGATAAATGGCGTACCCGAAGGGATTCGAACCCATGACCTTTGGCGTCGGAGGCCAACACTCTATCCAGCTGAGCTACGGGTACATCTTAACAAGATGCAACAGTAATAATACACTTTTGAAAAAAATGCTACAATTTTTTTCATTTTGTTAAATAATTCTTGACTTTTCGCTAAACTCTGGCTATTAACAAGCAACGAGTTTGTTTTTGAGGAATAAAATAATGGTTAAAAAATGTGATATTACCGGCGTGGGTGTGATGAGCGGCAACAATGTCAGCCATGCAAACAACCATAATCGCCGTCGTTTTATGCCGAACCTGCAGGCTGTTTCTTTATTCAGCGAGGCTTTGAACAAAGTTTTCAAGCTGAAAATCTGCTCCAAGACCTTGCGCTCGATTGAGCACAACGGCGGTTTGGACGCTTATCTGGAATCTACCTCCGCAGCCAAACTGAGCGATGAAGCTTTGAAAATTAAAAAAGCCATAGTTGCCAAAAAAGGCCCGATGCCTAAGCCGGAAGCCAGCAAATCTCCGCGTAATACTCCCGCGCGCATTGCCAAAATGGCCAAAGCTGCCCAATAAGAACAGCGGTTTGAGCATTTTTTTGCAACCTCCCCGGTCGGGGAGGTTTGTTTTTGCGGATATGCGGGGCGGGGTTTGCCTCAACCGGATTGCGGGTATAATAATAGCTCCGAAACGGGAAGTTCCGGAGCTTTACGATTTTATAAGGAGAAGGTTATTTAGCGGGTGGCTGCCTGATTGTTTATAGCCATTTTTTCCGCCATTTTGTTATTGTCAATTTGTCTTTCGGCATTTTCGAGCATTCTTTCCGCCAGTTCGGGCGAAACGCGGGTCATTTCCGCGCCGGCGATCCGGTTGCCCGCGAGCAGTTCGCGGTTGGCTTCTTTCATCATTTCTTCGCCGTTCGCGATGCGGTCACATTCCCTACCCGCAGCCAAAAGCGTAGCACCGTTTGCAGCCGCTCCGTTGGTGAGCGCCTGCGCATGGGAATCGGCAAAGTCCATAGAACCGATGCTGACATAGTTGGCTCCGCCTTTTTTAAAGAAGTCATGCGACATGCCGTTTTTAAAAACATTGCGGGCAGCTTCGGGGGTTAGCAATTTTTCCATAGGGTTTTTCTCCTTAATATAATAATGTTCTCCCTTTATTTTTGTCTATTATCTCAATATTTAATTATTTTGTCAATAAAAAAATGCAGACAAAAGAAAATCGGGTTGTATTTCTTCTATAAAAGGCATTATAATGCCGCATGTTTTCGCAACTATACAAAATAACGACGGGTTTGACAAGATGTCTTTGTTTCGATCGATAGCAACTTTCGGCGGTTGGACGCTCATCAGCCGGATTACCGGCTTTTTCAGAGATATGGTGATGGCCAATTATCTCGGTGCGGGTATGGTGGCCGATGCTTTTTTTGTCGCTTTCAAACTGCCGAATCTGTTTCGCAGCCTGTTTGCGGAAGGTGCCTTTACCGGCGCTTTCGTGCCCATTTTTTCGCAAAAGCTGGTAGCCGGCGGAAAAACGCAGGCCGTTAAATTTGCCGCCGCGGCCATTTCGGTGCTGGTTTTGGTGCTTGGCGCTTTTGTGCTGTTGATGGAATGGGTTATGCCCTGGTTGGTAATGCTTTTGGCACCGGGATTTGCCGGAGATGCCGGCAAAATCGAATTGGCCGCTTTTTTGTCGAGAATCACTTTTCCTTTTTTGCTGCTGGTTTCCGTTGTTTCCTTTCAATCCGGCATTCTCAATTCTTTCGGCAAGTTTGCCGCGCCGGCCGCAACACCGGTTATTCTCAATTTGATGATGATTGCCTCCGTCTGGCTGTTTATGCCGTTTATCAATTCTCCGGTTTACCGAATTGCCGTCGGTGTAACGCTGGCCGGCGTGATGGAGGTTGTTTGGCTGAATTTCTTTCTCCGTCGGGAAAATGTGAAAATTTCTTTGCAATACAATCTGCCGCGCCTGTTAAAAGACGCGGATATCCGCACGCTGTTTAAGCGGGTTGCTCCGGGCGTTCTCGGCGCCGGCGTTTATCAAATCAATATGATGGTCGACACTATTCTGGTATCTTTGGTGGGTACCGGCGCCATTTCCTGGCTTTATTATGCCAACCGTTTGCAACAGCTGCCGCTCGGCGTTGTCGGCGCTGCCATCGGGGTGGCTTTGTTGCCCATACTTTCCCGCCAGTTGAAAGAAAGGGACGACGAGGCGGCGAGAGAAACCCAAAACAAAGCCGTCGAATACGGCGCTTTGCTTTCCATTCCCGCGGCGGTTGCCATTATTGTTCTTGCGCATCCGATTGTTAATATTTTGTTTGAAAGAGGTCGTTTCGGCGCTTTGGAAACGGCCATGACCGCGCAGGCGGTGATTGCCTATTCGGTCAGTCTGCCGGTTTATGTGATGGTCAAAGCCTTAACGCCGAATTTTTTTGCCCGCGGCGATACGCGCACGCCGGTTAAATACAGCATTGTCGTTTTTGCCGCCAACCTCATTTTTTCGCTGTTGCTGATGAAGCCTTTCGGCCATGTCGGCATTGCCGCCGCCACCTCGCTTGCGGCTTTTGTTTCCTGCGGACAATATATTTACGGGTTGAAAAAACGCGGCTTTTGGCTTTTTTCCCGCGGACTGGCCGCTTATGTCGCCAAAGTCTTCTTTTGTTCGTTGATTATGGGCGGCGTTCTGGCGGCGGGCGATTATGCTCTTGATTTGGCAAGCGGAAACTGGCTGGAGCTTTCTTTCCGGCTGAAATTGTTTCTTTTTGCGGGACTTTGCTTTTTTGGTGTTGTAACTTTTTGCATTATGACTAAAATAATGAAGGTAATGGACGTAACGGTGTTAATCGGAAGTTTGTTCGGAAGAAAGGGAAGTCATGCTTAAACGAGCGCTGCGGCAAACGGGTATATGGATACAAAAATCCTTGCAAACTTTTTGGCGTTGGATACGGCATGTTGCCGTTTCCTGGCCGAAAGCTTTTGCCGCCGTCATTGTCGTGATGGTTTTGTCTTATTATCCGCTCGGCGGGTTCTTAACCGAAAACATAGACAAAACCCCCGACTACAATCTGACCACGGAATCCGAACAACAGTCGTTAACGGTGGAGACCATGGTTTTTCTGATTAACCGCGAAGTTAATGATAATTTGTGGACGGCCAACCTGCCGATGTTTTTTCCGTCGTATTTTCTCGACAACATGCCAAACTTTCAACAGGGGATTATCGGCGCGTTGTCCGTCGCGGCAACGGTGATTGACCGGCAGGTGCAATGTCCCGAAGACAGCCGCGAAAAACAAGCCCTTGCCGCCGCCGTGTCATTGCTTAAATATCCGGGAAACATCTGGCTGTTTTCTCCCGATAACAGCTTGAAAATAGTTCCTTCGTCATCGGCTCAATATAAAAAAGCACGAAAGAGATTGCGTGATTTTAACCGGTTGATGCCGGCCGGACAATGCGTCTGGCAAAAAGATGACGTCAATCTGCGGCATCTGATTGCCGCCGTTCGCACAGATCTGACCAAATCCGCCGCCGTTC
Source organism: uncultured Alphaproteobacteria bacterium (assembly GCA_944390915.1). GTDB lineage: Bacteria > Pseudomonadota > Alphaproteobacteria > RF32 > CAG-239 > JAFUYI01. Next base: position 10,082 of record CALXRS010000035.1, on the reverse strand, counting down.
TTGAGGAACAGGTTGTCGAACACGGTTCCGACTGGGTGGACAACAGGGCGGACGATCTGTTTTATTATAATCAGGGAAAAATGTATGCTTACATGCTTGTTTTGAAGGCGCTGAGCACGGATTTTAAGCAGATTTTACTGGACAGCGGACAATATCAAACCTGGACCGAAGCCATCCGCGCGCTGGAAGACGGAACGGCCTTGTCTCCCTTTATGGTACGCAACGGCAATCCCGGTTCCGTTTTTGCCGCCAATCATCTGATTGCGCTGGGGTATTATATGTTGAGCGGCGCCAATATTTTGGGACAAATTAACCTGCAGACGGAAGGAGTGTCTTCAAATGAAGATTGAAACACAGTTGGCGGCAGATAATAATATTATGCACTTTTTTACCGAATCGGGTTTTCCGGTAACCGGCAGTGTCGAATTTGCCGACGCCAAATCGTTGCGGCGGTCGCCGCTGGCGGAAAATATTTTTGACCTCGGCGACATTGCCTCAATCGTTATAACCCCCGACTGCCTTTCGGTTACCAAAGGGGAAAACGCCGACTGGGATAGCCTTAAGCCGCAGATATTAGCCGAAATCATGGATTGCCTGACAAAAGGGGAAGCCCCCGTTACCGCTCCCAAAGAAGATAAAAACGAAAAAGAAGGCGTTGTCCGCAACATCATCGGGCTGATTGACGCCCGTATCCGTCCGGCCATTCGTAACGACGGCGGCGATATTGTCTTCCGCGGTTTTCAGAACGGTATCGTTTATGTGGAACTCAAAGGAAAATGTGTCGGTTGTCCGTATTCGCAGCGCACGTTGAAAGACGGAGTGGAAAGGCTGTTGAAAACTTATGTCGGCGAAGTCGTTGCCGTAGAAAAATATGAGGATTAGATGAAAAATATCGCCCGTCCGTTGTTTTTGCTTATTGCGTTGTTTTTTTCGGTTGCGCGCGCGGACGACAAAGCTTTTGACATGAAGTTTGAACCGGCCGGCGTGTTTATTCGCAACGTCAATGTTGCGGTTATGCAAAAAATTTTTGAAGATTACGGATATCAAGATTATCTGTATATGCCGGATTGGACATATCCGCCGCTTTTCTTAGATAACATGCCGACGGATTTTGCTTCCGTTACCGACAAAGATTTGCGCAACAAGCTTTTTATCCAGATTTTGGCGCCGCTTGCTCTGTATGTGAACGAAAAAATTCTTTTGGAGCGCGTGCCGCTGATGGAAATGAAGCAAAAACTGCAAAACGACGGTTCCTTGACCAAAGAGGAAAGACAAAAGCTGGAAGCGGCGGCCGTAAAATATGATATTTTTACCCGTATGCAGGGGACGGATCGCGAACATATTCTGCTTGACGAACTTCTCAGGCGTGTGGACGGGGTGCCGCCGTCCATTCTGATTGCCGTCGCGGCAGCGGAAAGCAACTGGGGTACGGCGCGCGAGGTGGCGCTCGGTAATGCTCTTTACAAACAAAAAGTGTGGTATACCGACGAGGGCATCAAACCGCTGGACGACACGGACGACAGCTACCGTATCAAAATCTATCCGACGCTGTTGGCGGCCATGGAAGAATATGCCTTAAAAATCAACAGCGACATCAATTTCAAGAGTTTTCGCGATGTTCGGTATTATCGCCGTTATTACAGCAGCCCGCTGCGCGGCAATGCCATGGTTCATAATCTGGTTCTCGGCTCGCCGCTCGAAAATTATGCCGGATTGATAAGTTATACCATTACTTTTTACGATCTGGTCAATATTGACGAAGCAAAGCTTGGCAGCATCAAAATGTTTATGGAAAAGAAAGAAGAGTCATGATAAAAATTACGCCGATTCTCTGCCGCGCCGGCACAATGGACAATTACGCCTACCTGCTGACGGATGAAAAAACCGGCGTTTCCGCCGTGCTCGATCCGTCGGAAACGGCGCCGGTCGTTGCCGAATGCGCCGCGCAAAACATTTGCCCGACCTATATTTTCAACACCCACCATCATTTTGACCATGTGGAAGGCAACCGGGAACTGAAAGAAAAATATAACGCCCGGGTGGTGGTCGGCGAAGGCGACGTCAATATTATCCCGGGGGCGGATATCGGGCTTGCGGACGGACAAACCTTTGATCTGGGTGACAGTCGGGCGCAGGTTATCCGCGCGGACGGACATGCCGCCGGTCATATTTTGTGGTATTTTCCGGACGACAAAGCCCTGTTTACCGGCGATGTGTTGTTTAATCTGGCAATCGGCGGTCTGTTTGAAGGAACGCCCGCGCAAATGTGGGAAAGTCTGCAAAAAATAAAAGACCTGCCCGACGACACGCTGTTTTATCCGGGGCATGAATACGCCGTTTACGGTCTTGGTGGGTTGCGCGGCGAAGCGGGGCAAAAATATGCCCGAAAAGTTTTGTCGCGCCGCGAACGGGGACTGCCGGCGGCGCCGTTTTCGCTCGGCGAGGAAAAACTTTGCAATCCCTACCTTGCCTGCCGCGATTTTTCCGAGTTTTGCCAAATCATAAACTCTTAATCTTTTGTTAGCCTTTAGCCGCTAAACTTGAAACCGGTTAAAATTTTTTACCGGCGGAGAAACAATGTTTTATGTAATATGCGGTTTGGTTTCGGGGTTGCTTATTCCCTACATGGCGCGGCGTTTTGCCAAGTTTATGCCGGCCACGCCCGCCTACGCCCTCTACCGGCTGATAAAACCGAACAAAACCGCCCGAAAGGCAAAAGATTCCGTCCGCTATCGGCAGCTGATGCAAAAATATCTGTTATGCGCGCTCGGTTACGGCGTTGCGACCGCCGTGGCGGCGGCTCTTGTTCTTTGCCGCCTGGGAGAAGAGCATGCCGGCTGGTATCTGGCGTTTGTTTTTGTTTTGCTGCTGCTTGCGGAAATAGACCGGAGAATGCTGCTGCTGCCGGATATTCTGACCGTTCCGCTGCTGATTGCCGGCTTTGTTTTCGCCGCCTGTGTCGGTGCGCCGGTTTCCGCGGCGGAAAGTGCGGCGGCGGCGGCCATAGGCTACCTGCTGCCGGTGGTGGCCACGCTGCTGATGCTGTGGCGCAGCACGGAAGCTTTCGGCGGCGGCGACATCAAGCTGTTGGCGGCAATCGGCGCCTGGCTCGGGGCGGAAAACGTGATTTACGTAATTTTGCTGGCCTGTCTTATTTTCGGTTTGTACGCCGCCTGCCGCCGGCAGCGGGCGGGAGCTTTCGGACCGGCGTTGTCGCTTGCGGCCGTCATTATTTTGTTATGGCTGTACCAATAGGAGGAAAAAATGGTTAAAAATATTACTGACGAAAGGGGCAAAGCCCGCAAAGTAGTTGAAGACAAAAACTTTGACTATCTGATAATGTTTCTCATCTGCATGGATTCGGTGGTTTTGGGGCTGCTCACCATCGGTTTTACGGATCCGTCGCTGGCGCTGACGCTCTTTTTGCTCGACCGTCTGTGCATGGCCATATTTATTGCCGAAATGCTGATGAAAATGTATGCCTACGGGCCAAAATTCTTCAAATCCGGCTGGAATATTTTTGATCTGGTGGTTATTACCGTTTCTTCGTTGCCGATTGCCAGCTATCTGATCGTGCTGCGGACATTTCGCCTGTTTCGCCTGCTGCGCTACATCAACCGCTTTAAGGCCTTGAAAAACCTGATTAACATTTTGCTGATGATTGTGCCCAATTTTGCCGCCATGACCGTGGTGCTCGGCGTTTTCATGTATGTGTTTGCCATCATGGCCGTCTGCCTGTTCGGCGACGTTTTCATCGAGTTTGCCGATTTGTCTTCCGCCATGTTTGCGCTGATACAGACTTTCAGCCTCGACGGCTGGATAAGCAACATCGCCCGGCCGGTTATGACCGTGTTCCCTTATGCCTGGATATATTTCCTTGTCTTTGTGATGACGTCTTTCCTGATTGTTACCAGCTTTTTGTTAAGCGTTATTTCCGCCATGGTGCACAAAGAGTTCAAAATAACCTCCAACCTGTAAAGACAAATCGGACGCCTTTGGAAAATACCGGAAAAAATCCGGTATTTTTTTTTGCAAAAAGCACCGCGCTTGCTTGACATTGAATTTTTCAGTTCCTAATTAATGTATAGAATTTTTGAATATAAGGAGTTAAAGGCTATGAAATTCGTACCATTGTATGACCGCGTGCTGGTTAAAAGAGTTGACGAAGTCAACAAAACGGCCGGCGGTATCATCATTCCCGACACGGCAAAAGAAAAACCCTCGGAAGGCATTGTCGAGGCTGTCGGCAACGGCGGCCGCACGGAAGACGGAAAGCTGATTCCGATGACGTTAAAACCGGGTGACCGCGTTTTGTTTGCCAAATGGTCGGGCAGCGAAGTCAAATTAAACGGCGAAGACCGCCTGATTATCAAAGAATCCGAAATTTTAGGCGTAATTGAAGAATAAGGAATAAAAAAATGGCAGTAAAAGAAATCAAATTCGGCAGCGATGCCCGTGCAAAAATGCTCAAAGGCGTCGAAATTCTGGCAAAAACGGTAAAAGTTACCTTAGGCCCCAAAGGACGCAACGTTATTTTGGATAAATCCTACGGTGCGCCGAAAATCACCAAAGATGGCGTTTCCGTCGCCAAAGAAATCGAACTGGCCGACAAATTTGAAAACATGGGCGCTCAGCTGGTAAAAGAAGTTGCCCAAAAAACCGCCGACAAGGCCGGCGACGGCACAACCACCGCCACCGTGCTGGCGGAAGCCATCATCAACGAAGGCTGCAAAGCCGTTGCCGCCGGCATGAACCCGATGGACATGAAACGCGGTATCGACATGGCGGTGGACGCCGTTGTCGCCGACGTGAAGTCGCGCTCCAAAGCCATTAAAACGTCCGAAGAAATCGCTCAGGTCGGCACCATTTCCGCCAACGGCGACCGCTCGATCGGCGAATATCTGGCGCGCGCCATGGAAAAAGTCGGCAACGAAGGCGTGATTACCGTGGAAGACGCCAAAGGACTGGAAACCGAACTGGAAGTCGTTGAAGGCATGCAGTTTGACCGCGGCTATCTGTCGCCCTATTTTGTCACCAATCCTGAAAAGATGAATTGCGAATTCGACAACCCGTACATTTTGCTCTATGAGAAAAAATTGAGCAACCTGCAGGCGATGATTCCGGTTTTGGAAGCCGTTGTTCAATCGTCCCGCCCGCTGCTGATTATTGCCGAAGACATTGAGGGCGAAGCTCTGGCCACGCTGGTTGTCAACCGCATCCGCGGCGGCCTGAAAGTATGTGCCGTCAAGGCTCCGGGATTTGGCGACCGTCGCAAGGCCATGCTGGAAGACATTGCCATTTTAACCGGCGGTCAGGTTATTTCCGAAGATCTCGGCATGAAGCTTGAAAACGTTACTTTGGCCGATCTCGGCAGCTGCAAGAAAGTGGAAGTTACCAAAGACGACACTACCATCATTGACGGCGACGGTCAGAAAGATCTGATTAAAGCGCGCGCCGAGCAGATTCGCAAACAGATTGCGGAAACTTCTTCCGACTACGACCGCGAAAAACTGCAGGAACGTCTGGCCAAAATTTCCGGCGGTGTGGCTGTTATCAAAGTCGGCGGCGCTTCCGAAGTGGAAGTTAAAGAAAAGAAAGACCGCATTGACGACGCTTTGCACGCCACCCGCGCAGCCGTTAAAGAAGGCGTGGTTGCCGGCGGCGGCGTAGCTCTGCTCTATTCGCACAAGGCGCTTGAAGCCTTGAAACCGGCCAATCAGGATCAGAAAGTCGGCATCGACATCATCCGCAAGGCCATTCAGGCTCCTATCCGCCAGATTGCCGAAAACGCCGGCGTGGACGGCGCCGTCGTGGCCGGGAAACTGATGGAAAGCAGCGACGCCAATTTCGGTTATGATGCCCAGAGCGGCGAATATACCGATATGATTAAGGCCGGTATTGTCGACCCGACGGAAGTCGTGCGGACGGCTTTGCAGGACGCGGCCTCGGTTGCCGGTCTGCTGATTACCACCGAATCGATGGTTACCGAAGCCCCGCAGAAAGAATGCAGCTGCGGCAGTGCCGGTGCTGCTGCCGGCGGCATGCCGGGCGGCATGGGCTTCTAAGCCGGAAAGATAAAAAAGGGGCAAGGTTTTGCCCCTTTTTTGTATTATTTTTTAGCGCTTTTTTTTTAGATGCTTTTTATTTTTATCATTTTTCCCCTTTCTCCCCTTTCCTCTCCTCTACCGTCTGTCGCCGCTCTTTTTCTTCCTCTCCCTTTCCCCGCACGCCGCCTCCTTTTTCCCCTCTCCCTTGAGGGGAGAGGGGGACGCGTGAGCGTCGGGTGAGGGTGAGAGCAAAAGAAAGCCCCGAAATCGGGGCTTTCTTTGTGTGTAGCATCGGCGTTCATTAGAACGCATGGTTGAGTGGGGCGCCTTTGCCGCCTTCCTCTTTATCAGAACGCATAGTTGAGGCCGAGGCCGAAGATGGTGGCGTCGTAATCCGAACCAAAGGTATAGTTTGCCCAACCATAGGCCGAAAGATTCGTCGTGAAGCCGTAGCGCCCGCCGATCTCAATTCGTCCCAAAGTCGCGTCGTCCAGGGCTTCCACATCGCCCAAACCGGTGATGTTCACATCTTCGCCATCGACAATCGTCTGCACCACACTCGGTTTGACATAGACATTGGCAAAGCTCTCATCCGTCATAAATGTCTTGGCAAGTTTTACGCCCGCTTCAAGCTCAATCTGCCGCGCATTATCGTAGCTTGCGCTCTTGCCCACGCTATCTGTTGCGTCGTCATAGTTTACCTGCGTATAGAACACGCCCAATTCCGGCGTCAAAGTCACGCTGTCGGTCAAGGCATAGTCGTAACCGGCCTCAATACTGGCGCCGAACTCTACGCCGTCGGTGTCGGACTTCATGCCGTCGTCGGTTTTGATGTCCGCTTCCTGAATGCCGCCGTACAAAGTCGCGAAAGCGTACCAGTTGTTATGGTCATAGCGGTAATACAAACCGGCAATGTAGCTGTCGATGTCGATTTCCGAGCCGACAGTGGAATAATACCGGTCGCCGTTGCCGCTCATGTCATATTCACCCTGACGATAGGAGAAGAAAATACCCAAGCGGTTGTGAATATCGCGCTGAATGTCGCCGCCGGCTTCAATGCCCCAGATATCGGCATCAATCGCAAAAGGCGAATCGATGTTCGAGGTATAGTAAGTCGGGTTGACCCAGAGGTTATAATTGGCCGCGGCGTCCTGCGTGCGGGTGGCGGCCACCTGTCCGCCGACGTTGTCGACCATATTGCGGGTCTGCTCCAAAGCTGCTGCCGGCAAAGCGCCGTAAGCCACGACTTCGCCATATACCGGCGCTGTCGGAATGTCGATGTCTACATCCGGAATGTCGATGTCCGGAATGTCAATGTCCGGCACTTCCGGATCCGGCTGTTCGCCCGGCTCCACGCCGGCAAATTCGTTTTCCTCATCCGTCATGGCCAGTGACCATTCTTTGCCGTTTTCACCATCGGGATTATAAGCCACATCAAACATATACGGACTGTTGTAGACACGGTAAACAGAGAAAGCGTTGGCACCCTGTTCGGCTTCTCCCGTTGCTGTGGCAAACAAAATGCTCTTGTCGGTCACTTCTTCGGAATCGGCATAGACAATAACTTTGGTCTGGCCGACCACGTCGCCCGCAATGTTCAACACATCCGCGGTGCCGGCGGCAATGTTTACATCAACATGCAGATAGCTGTTGCTCGCTCTCCAGCCCTTCAAATTCACCGTTTCCGTATATCCGTTGTAGAGGTCAAAAGCGGCGTTGGTGAGCGACAAACTTGTGACCGCCGCGGCGTCCAAATCCGCAGTGCCGTCCGCGTTTAGGGTAGCGACAAAGCGCCCGTGACCGGATGAATTTTTTGCATTCTCATCTTGATGATCGTAACTGCCGAATTTTAACGTGGTATTTTCAACCGTCACCTTGCCGGCGTTGATGATGTCATTGTTGATGGCGATATATTGCGTTGTGCGGCCGTCATCGTTCAACATATCATCCCCGCGGAAAGCAAGGTTGTATTGGGCGCTGCGGTCATCGGTCATACCATTGTCATCCATCATTGATCCGTCGATATTGTCGTTAATCGTGATGCTGCCTCCACCCGTCGTATCAAAAGCAAAATCAACCGCATCTGCAGGGATGTTGTAATCCTGTTTATCTTCCTCCGTCAGAATTGCAACATGCAGAGCGTTATAAATCTTACCGCGGATATCTTCCGTATAATTGCCGGAAAGAAAAATATCCTGCCCTTTGGAAGAAACGCTCGGGGTAGTGACTTTCATGGTATTCCCATCCACGCCGATTGTAGACAGGATCGCCCCGCCATAGGCTGTACCATTTTCGCTTTGGGCGTAGTTGTTCAAGATATTGCCGGTGATGTTGAAGTTGCCAAACTGATTGAAAATCGCCCCGCCGAAGGCTTGATCGCTTTCGCTTTGGGCATAGTTGTTCAAGATATTGCCGGTGATGTCGCCGATGGTGCCGGCGTTTAAAATCGCCCCGCCATAGACATAGGAACCATGACTTTTATCTTGAGCATAATTCCCGATAAAATCGCCGGTGATGTTGCCGATGGTGCCATAGTTATAAATCGCCCCGCCACTACCATCTTGAGCATAATTCCCGATAAAATCGCCGGTGATATCGCCGATGGTGCCAGAGTCGTTATAAATCGCCCCGCCATCGGCATCGTCACGTGTACTTATAGCATAATTCCCGATGAAATCGCCGGTGATATCGCCGATGGTACTATCAATATTATGAATCGCCCCGCCATAGGCATTATTTCTTCTAGAAACATAATTACCGATAAAGTCGCCGGTAATGTTGCCGATGGTGCCCCGATAGTTATAAATCGCCCCGCCATGATCAGCATAATTTCCGATAAAATCGGCCGTAATGTTAATATCGCCGTTATCTTGCGTATTATAAATCGCTCCGCCATCCGTTGAAGAAGAAATTCCCTTGAAAACCACGCCGGTTACATTGGCCGAGCTAAGAGTGTCATCAATACGATCAGTAGCATCGGTATAGCCTTCCGGTTTATTGTAATCATAATACCAGGTTTTACCGGCAAGGTTTATTTCATAATCGCCTTGTGTTTCCGACCAGGTGACTTTCGAGCCGGTCAGGGAGTTTAAGTAATCGACGGTGATTTCTTTTTCTTCCGCGGCTGTTGCCGGGGTGGAGAGAATCGTCCCCGCAAGCAGGGCAAGAGAGAATTTCGAAGGTATTTTCATGAGCCATAGTCCTTTGATATTTTGCAAAATATACATGGCAAAAAGGCGATGCGCTTAAACGATCGTTTTTTTGCGACAGCTTTCAAGGCTTCCCCTTGGTTTTCCGACAACTTTATAACATTTTGATAAATGCAAAAATAATCTTGAAATTAAACTTTCGTTAAGTTATTATTTGAGTGTCGCAAAAAAACGATCCTTTTCCCGCTACAGATCAAAATTTTTTAAGGCAATATTTTCTATCCCTTGATTTTGGCTTTCGGCTCTTCTTATATTTAAAGCATAAGGAGAACAAAAGCATGAATATTGAAAAATTTACTACCCGTTCGCAGGAACTGATAAAAAACGCGGTTGATCTGGCGGTTGCCCGCCGGCATCAGTATGTGACGCCGCTTTATCTGCTGCAGGCCATGCTCGATGCCAAAGACGGCACGATTGAAAGCCTGATCGAAAAATCCGGCGGCAACCCGCAGCAAATTGCCCGCGATACGGAAAACGAACTAAACAAGATTCCGGCCGTTTCGGGCGCCGGCGTGCAGACGGTGATGGCGCAGGATTTCAGCGCCGTGCTGCTGGAGGCGGAAAAAATAGCCGACAAGGCCAATGACAAATTCGTAACCGTCGAGCGCCTGCTGCAAACGCTGGCAACCGTTGCCGGCAACAAAGCCTATGATGTCTTAAAACAAAACGGCGTGGACGCGGTTAAGCTCAACCGCGCCATCGGCGAATATCGACAGGGGCGTTTGGCCGATAGCGAATCCGCCGAAGACAACTTTGAGGCTTTGAAAAAATATGCCATCGACATCACCGGCAAAGCAAAGGAAGGCAAGCTCGATCCGGTTATCGG
>CALXRS010000034.1 GCA_944390915.1 uncultured Alphaproteobacteria bacterium | reverse complement strand
TATACATGGCAAAAAGGCGATGCGCTTAAACGATCGTTTTTTTGCGACAGCTTTCAAGGCTTCCCCTTGGTTTTCCGGAAATTTTATAACATTTTGATAAATGTCAAAATAATCTTGAAATCAAACTTTGGTTGGGCTATTATTTGAGTGTCGCAAAAAAACGATCGTTTTTCTGCGACCGTTTCTTTGATAAAATTAGTTTTTTTGCAAAAGATTAAAAATACACCGTACCGTTCACCACCGTTGGCCGGCTGGTGCAGTTTTGGGTGGTTACGCCGTTGACGGTTGTCGTCGTGCAGCTTACCCCGCCGCCATAGGCCGGCACATAAACCGGCGCGGGAGCAGGCGCCGGCGCCGTATAGCGAACTTCGTAATTGTTGCCGACAATGCCGCCGACGATACCGCCGACAACTCCCGCGGCAAGCCAGGCGAGCGGATTGTCGTGATGGCGGACAACATGCACCGGTCGCGGGCGATGATGCGGCGGTCGCGACCCGAAATGCCCGCCGTGTGGACGCGCCATCGCCGGCGACGCCAGCATCAGCCCCATCAAAACAATCATTAAAAATTTTTTCATAATCTTTCTCCCTTTTTGTTCAACATTCATCTGCTGAAACGAGGAAAAAAGAAAAAAGTTCATTTACCGCTTATTATTTCCAAAAAGCGCTTCCGTTTATTTTTCGGAATTTTCGCACCTGTTTTAACTTCTGTTTCAGTTTTTTGCGCTTTTCTTTATATTTTTTGCGGGTTTTTCCGAAAGTTATTTTAGAAAGCAGCTTATACCGCCAATAGCGGCGACGAACACGCGGATAATCCAAGACTGCCAGCAACATCGCCGCCTGTGAACCCTCCATATTTAACAAATTTAACAAGGTAACCTGACGGCTGAGATGCGTCAACAGCCTTGTTTCCGCCGAAGGGGCAGCAGCCTTTGGCGCAGCAATTGCCTTTTGCAGCCAGGCAAGCGCCTTGTCTTTTTCCGCCGTCTGCCGCTTATTTACCTCCGACCAGTCAATCGGCGCCAACTCATATTTGCCCGTTTCCAGCATCTCGGCAGCAGGACGCAACCGATCCATCAGACCAAAACGGCCAAGGATGCTCTCAAAGCGGGAAAAAGCCATTTGCCTTGCCGCCACGCAAACAAACTCCCGCTCAAAAATAATCGAAAAACAGACACCATGGAAAGAGTTTGTAACCAGCATCCGGGCACCGCGGATATAACGCAGCCACATTTCCGTCGTCATTTCTTTGGGCGAAAGATATATAAGCGGCAAATTCAGCTTTTTGGCATAATGCTCCGCAACCATATCGTTCTCCGGCAGTTTTCTGCCCAGAAAATAAGCCAGCACATATTCTTCCGGCAAATTATTGTCGACAGTGTCAGCCATTTTGTCATAATATTTCCGATCTATGTAAAACACCGGATCAACAACAACTTCTGCTTCCACCCCCATTTTTTCGGCACATATTTGTTTTCCCGCATCCTCGCGTACGGAAACGGCATCAAAACGTTTCAGCAACGTGGAGGCAAGCGCTTCTTCCTCCTCCGAACCGATAAATTCGGCCAGCCCAAAACTTGCGGCGCAGGCGATTTTTTTGGCGCTATCGGCAGCAAAGCTCAAATAATACACGCCCTTATCCCGCCCCAAGGCCGTGGATCGCCAGACCTGGTCGGAACCGACGATAAAACAGGAAGTGTGGTCATTCAGCCGTTCCAAATCTTTATCTTCCAACAACGGCGTATATTTCATGTATTTGTCGGCAAAAGTCTTAAAATGAGAATTGATAAAAGTTTCCGGCAGATGGTTATTGTTGGCACGATTCATATACCATATCAGACGGTTACTTATACCCATCTCCGACAGCGCCTTTTGCAGAGCATAACCGGTCAGGATGGCGCCAAAATTGCTGTAGGGCCAAAAATTGAGCAATGCCGCATCATATTTTTCCGCTTTACAGAAAGCTACGTTATCGGCTAAACTCATCCGCCGAACATTGGAAAAAAAGACATCGCGTTCGGAACTGTGTCTGCTTGAGGAAACAATATTCGGATTTCCGGCCACGGCTTTTGCAAGCGGGGCTTTTCTTAAAAGAGCAAAATCTTTTGCCGTTGCTGCAAGCAACTGCTGACCTCTTTCATTGTTGACGAGAATGACGCTGGTGCCTTTTCCGTCGTTAAAATTTTTATCAACACTATCCACCCGCCAAAAATCACCGATGGTAAGATCCCCTTGTCGCGGCAAACGGTTAAAACGACAGCTGCCACAACAGGCTCGCAAACACAGATTGCTCAAAAATGCCCGCATATACGGATAATCTTTTCCTTCCACAACTTGCTCGCCGTCAGAAGATACAACTTTTAATGTGTACTGGCTTTTCCACCCGTTTGTTTTGTCTCTGAACGAAAAATTATGAATGTTCTTTTCGCTGCCGAAAGTTTCATGCAGGCTCTGCAAAAACATTTTTGCCGATGGCACACCATGGCAGATAATATCAACGCAATAAAGGTTTTCATAATCTTTTCCGAGAAAAGATTTCATCCCCGCAACCTGGCACGGCGTACCGGAAAAGAGCACCTTTTTTCCTTTATCGAGAATTTTTTTAACCTCTTTATAACAGTTGCCGATATCGCTTTGCATATATTTTGAACCGCGCATTTTTGCAAGTTCGCGACTATCGGAAGCAAGAGCATGCTCAGCCGTCCAATCGTCGTTAAAAACCGCACCGACAACCTTGCCGCCGTCGGCAAGCACCTTTTCTGCCAAAATACTGAAAGCTCCGCCGGATGACGACACCGCCCGCAATTCGTCGCCACCCATGGCAACATAGCAATTTGGCGTCTCGTCATTATTGTAACAAGCGTTGATCACCGGGCAGGCTTTTCGGCACAAACCGCAACCTACACATTTGTCCGTATCAATCACCGGATACTTAAAACCTTCGTCGTTTTCCCTCATGGTAATTGCCGCTTGCGGACAAACATTAAAACATGCCGCACAGCCTGTGCAATCATTTTCGTCATCAAGAATTTTCATTTTTCACTTTACTTTCAAAAATGGTATAAAATCAAAAAGCTTCACCACCGTTTTATTTTTTTTGCGGCAGATTTTCAAAAGCGGAATAAATCCGAATAGTTTAATTTTACGGGTTTTTCTATTCTCTGCTGCCGACACGGCAGGAAAAAATTTACCGCTATATGCATCCTTTAAACATTCAAAATGATTAACGGCACGAATGACGGCTCGCGTTTTTTCCTCATTTGTCAACGGCGCGCGCATAATCGTGTGTACCCAAGTATCTTCGTGGTCAAACTGGCGCTTTTCATAGTCGTTTTGCAGGCGGCTGTGAGAATTTTGGCGGATAAGGTAAGCCCCCAATATTTTGTCCGTATAGACAACCGGATATTTTACAGCAACCGGAAAAAACATTTGAAAATTCTGCCCCACGGTACCGGCATAAATCTCCCTGGCCGGATTAACGTCCAGAAAAGCGCTTGCCCGAATGACAGCTCCCACCGGCGGCCACAAAATATTTCTGCTGATAAGCAGATCGCCGGCAAAATCATCTTTCATACCTACCTTACGTCGTTCCAACACGCAAACGGGTTTGTCAGGCGTATTTTCATCAATCATCTCCAGTCGGCAAAAACCTATGCCCGCAGCAGGGCTTTCTTCCATCAACGCTACTTTTTCAGCTATATGATGCGGATAAAGAATATCATCGCTGTCCGGCCACAACAGATAGTCTCCGGTAAAAATTTTCAGTCCGGCGGAAATTGCCGCCGCCTGACCGGCGTTTTCCTGTTTCAGATAGATGACGTTCCACCCTTTGGCTTCCAGTTTGGGACGATATTCCTCAAATATTTTTTCCGTACCGTCGGTCGAACCGTCATTAACAAAAATAAATTCTACGACCGGATAATCCTGAGCCATCAGAGAATCAAAAAAACGAACAAGATAACTCTCGCCGTTGTAACAGGGAGAAATAATCGAAACTTTCTTAATTTTCATAGATCTTTTCCTTTTCAAACGTTTGCGGGAGCTTTTTGCCTGTTGCAGCAAAACGATCGTTTTTTTGCGACACGCAAATAGTACCTTAACCAAAGTTTGATTTCAAGATTATTTTGATACTTATCAAAAACTTACAAATCCTTTTGAAAATCAAGGAAAATCTGGAAAAACGTCGCAAAAAAACGATCGTTTTCCCGCAACATTGTTTGTAAAAAGAAAACTCCGCCGATATTAATATCGGCGGAGTTTCCTTATATTATACTATATATATAAACAGCTTATCTCTTTTACCCGAAGACATTTAAGCATTCACGAATATCCGTCTTAAAACAAAAAATCGACCAGTCGGCAGAGCAAAAAATAAAAAATGATAAAATAAAGGATTTTTCTGCCCCAAGAAGCGCGACTTATCGCCGTCGGCAAAAAGGGAAAAGCGGCAAAAGCAATCGTATAGACGCCGAGCGCGTCAATCAGCTCCCGCGGGTGCGTCAGCCGCTGCCATATCTCCCCGGCGGAAAGCCCGCCGAACAGGTCGTACCAAACCCCGCCCGTCAAAAACGGCACCGTGAACCAGCCGACGACAAAAAGCATGATTTTGCGATAGCGTCGGCGCAGCTTTTCGTTCGCCGATTCTTCTCCTGCCGCCCCTTCGTCCGCCGACTTTTCTTCGACCGACTTTTCGTCTTCTGATTCTTCGCCCGCCGTAACGGAGTTTTTTTCTTTTTGCTCCGTCATGGCTAAAATTTATATCCCCGCAAAAGTTCGGCCGCAGACATCGCCTTTTTCCCCTGACGCTGAATCTCGATTATCTCCAACGCGCCGTCGGCACAGCCGACAAACAGACGCCCGTTGCGGCAGAACAGTTCGCCCGCCGGCACGGACTCATCACAAACCGCCGCCCGCAAAACCTTGAACCTTTCGCCGCCATGCTCAAAATAAGCCGCCGGCGCCGGATTGAACGCGCGTATTTTCCGTTCCAGCACAACGGCCGGCAGACGCCAGTCGAGCAAAGCCTCTTCTTTTTCTATTTTTGCCGCGTAGCAGGAAAGCGCGTCATCCTGTTTTTGCGGTTTCAGATTATCCCACTCGCGTAAGGTACGGACAATAAGCGCCGCCCCAGCCGCCGCCATTTTTTCGCGCAGCTCGCCGGCGGTCGTTCCCGGCGCAATGGCAACTTCCTCTTTCAGCAGCATGTCGCCGGTATCGAGCCCGGCATCCATCTTCATGGTGGTAATGCCGGTTTTTTCGTCGCCGGCTTCAATCGCCCGCTCTATCGGCGCGGCGCCCCGCCAGCGCGGCAAAAGCGAACCGTGGATATTGACGCAGCCTTTGGGGAAAGCCTCCAAAACCGCCGGCGGCAAAATCAGCCCGTAGGCCGCCACCACCGCCATATCGGCTTTTAACGCGGCAAATTTTTGCTGTTCTTCCTCCTGACGCAGGGTTTTGGGCGTGCGCACCTCCAGCCCCTGCTCTTCCGCCCACAGATGAACCGGACTTTTTATCAGTTTGTTGCCGCGTCCGGCGGGCTTTGGCGCGCGGGTGTATACGGCGACAATCTCATGTTCCGCGGCAAGTTTTTTCAACGCCGTCAGGGCAAATTCCGGCGTGCCCATAAAAACGATTTTCATCAAATTATTCCTCTTCTCCGGCCCGTTCTCCGGCACGCATTTTTTGCAGTTTTTTGATAAGCATCTGTCTTTTCAGACGGCTCAGATGATCAATATACAAAACCCCGTCCAGATGATCGATTTCGTGTTGCAGGGCAATGGCCAGCAAGCCTTCGGCCTCAATCTCGCGGGGTTTTCCGTGATAGTCGAGATAACACACCTTAACGCTTGCGGAGCGCATCACTTCCGCATGCTGATCGGGCACCGAAAGGCATCCTTCGTCATGGCAGATCTGCTCGTCCGAACGGAAAACTATTTCCGGATTGGCCAAATACAGCGGGCGCGGCGCCTCGCCTTCCTCTTCGTCATGGGTATCTATCACGATAACGCGCTTCGTTACCCCCACCTGCGGCGCCGCCAAACCGACTCCGGCGGCGGCATACATCGTTTCCAGCATGTCGTCGAACAGACGGCGCAGCTCGTCGTCCACTTCCGCTACCGGCGCGGCCTTTTGCCGCAGCACCGGATCGGGATATTCAAAAATCTTCAGTCTGGTCATTTGTTCGGCCTGCCTCCTTCCACACCGCGCACTTCCCGCGCAATCTGATCCAAAAGCGCATTGACCATTTTGGGCTCGCCTTTGGCAAAAAAGGCATAGGCCAAATCGACATATTCCTGAATAAGCACTTTGGCGTCAACGTCGAGTGTGTTGGTCAACTCATAAACCGCGCACAACAGCAGCGCCTGCAAAGTGGCGTCCTGTCGCTCCAGAGAACGCCCTTCGCTCAGAAACAGGTTCAGCGATTTTTCAAGCTCTTCCTTGTTGGCGTGCACGCCGCGCACCAGTTTTTCGAAATAGGCCTTGTCCAGCGGCTCGGCGTCGCAAAACTCTTCGTTACCGGTTGCCGGATCGTCCGCAATCAGCACCCGCCCGACCTCGCCGCTCACAAACTCGCGGATTGCCTCGTCCACCGGCACCTGATTGCAGGACGTCATATAGGTTGCCTGCACGGCCGCCAAACGGGCGGAAGTTTTCATTCTGATTTTTTCGGAAACAAATTTTGCCATTGCTTTCAGTCCTCATCATGTTCTTGTTTTTTATTCATGCCGCCGGCCATGGCGTCTATCTGCGCCACAAATTCCTCAAAGTCGCTCACCTCGCAAAAATCCTTATATACCGACGCAAAACGCACATAAGCCACATTGTCGAGATGCGCCAGCGCGTCCATGGCATATTCGCCGATAACTCTGGAAGGTATCTCGGTTTCGCCGGAGCTTTCCAGCCGCCGCTGGATGGAAGTCACGATTTTTTCCACCCGTTCGGGCGACACGGGGCGTTTGCGCACGGCCAACAACAGCGAGCGCTCCAGCTTGTCGCGGTCAAAACGCGCTTTTTCGCCGTTTTTCTTAATAACCGTCAGTTCGCGCAACTGCACGCGTTCAAAAGTGGTAAAACGCGAGCCGCATTCCGGGCATTCGCGCCGGCGGCGGATACAGGTGTTGTCCTCGGTCAGGCGGGAATCTTTGACCTGAGAATCCAAACAGCCGCAAAACGGACATTTCATGCTTCTTTCAACCCTTTCAGCAAAGCTTCCGCCACCTCAAAAACGCGCGACGAATATCTGGCTCCTTTTATAAGCAAAATATCGTTATTTTGCAACAGATTATTTATCAAAAATTCGGCCACGCCGTCTTTGTTTTCAAAATAATGCCGCTCCTGGTCGTCGCGAAGAAGGGCAAGAGCGGCCTTCATTTCCGGACAAACGCCGATAACGATGTCGGCCGAACCGGCTGCCAGACGGCGGCCGATTTCCTCATGACGCGCCTGTGTGGTTTGACCGAGCTCCGCCATCTTGCCCAGCAAAACGATTTTGCGACCGGAGGTTTTCGCCCTGTCCAACCGGTCGAGAGCCAGCTTAACCGCTTCCGGCTGCCCGGAATAACTGTCATCTATCAGGGTAACCACGCCGCCGGAAGGCAGTTTCAGGCGGTAGCTTTTGCCTCGTCCGGGCAGCGCGCCGAAATCTTTTAAGGCGTCGGCCGCCGTGGCCGGATTGAGCCCCAAAGCCTCAACCACGGCCAGCGTTGCCCAGGCATTATACAGCCACGCTTCGCTTGCATCGGGCAAATCCAGTTTTCCCTGCCAGTGGTGCCGACGGCCGAAAACACAAACTTCGGCGCCGTGTTCTCTTGCCCGCCGCTCAAGCAAATCGGCAAAATTGGTATCTTCGTTGATAACCGCCCGGCCGCCGGCGGCAAGCCCTTCGAAAATTTCCGCTTTGGCTTCGGCAATCCCTTCAAAACTGTCAAAAAACTCGATATGCATCGGGTAAACATTGGTTATCAGCGCAACATCGGGCTTAACCAGCGACGTCAGATAGGAAATTTCTCCTTTTGCGCTCATGCCCATTTCTATCACCGCATAATCGGCGTTCATATCCATTTCGCACAGGCTTATCGGCACCCCGATATGGTTGTTGTGGTTGCCGCCCGTGGCATAGACTTTGCCGTAGCGGGAAAGCGCAAAGCGTATTTCTTCCTTGGTGGTAGTTTTGCCGGCGCTGCCGGTCAGGCCGACCACTTTGCCTCCGAACCGCGAACGGTTGTATGCCCCCAGTTTGCCGAACGCCGCCAAAGTATCGGCCACCACCGCCTGCCGGTCGGCCGGCACTCCGGGCAGCAACCGGTTGACAAGCGCCAATTCCGCGCCGTTTTGCAAAGCCTGCGCCACAAAATCGTGCCCGTCCGCCTTGTCGCCGCGGATGGCCACAAACAGGGCGCCCCTGCCCGCCTGCCGGCTGTCGGTCGTCACACGGTCTATTTCCGTATCCGCCAGTTTGGAGGCGGAACCGATGACGGCCGCCAATTTTTCAGATGACAGTTTTTCCATTTCTTCCCCCGATGTTTTTATCCGCTAATATAGCCGGCAAAAACTCAAAAGTCATCAGTTAATCGCGGTCGTATATTAAATTTTTTTAATATTGACTTGACAAAATGCCCGAAACAATCCCATATTTGAAAGATGCAAATCTGCACAAATTATTATCCATGTAAAAAAAACAAAACTATACAAGGACATTTAAAACCATGAAAAAAACTTTATTGATGGCCGGCGCGGCCTGCCTGTTTGCAGCCAATGCCAACGCGGAAATCGCCCCTTATGCGGGGTTGGATTTCAACTATTCCACTTTCGACTATGCTTATGATGCCGAAGACTACATTGAAGACGACTATCAGTCTTTGAGCATCGTCGCCGGCGCAAAGTTTAACAGAAACTTCGGCGCGGAAGCCTTTTATCAGCTTTCCGGCAAAGAAAAGAATTCTCGTTTCGGCGATACCTACACCACCGATTTCCAGGCCTACGGCATTGACCTGCTGGGCTACCTGCCCCTTGGCTGCGAAGGCCGCGTAGAGGTTATCGGCGGGCTTGGTCTCGGCGAATATGAAATGAAAGTCAAAAACGTCGGCTTCGGCTCCGACAAAGAAGAAAGCTTAGGCTACCGCGTAAACCTCGGCCTGCAGTACAACATTGACGAAAACTGGTCCGTACGCGGCATGTATCACCATGTTTACACGCAAAAATCCGACATTGACGCCATTGACGAGTTTTCGCTCGGCGTAAGATACAACTTCTGATTTTTGCAAACGGCAATTTCTGCCTCATCACCGCCGGCCGCCCGCCGGCGGTTCTTTTATGCGCCAACGAAAAAATCGACAACAAAAGCGTAAACCCGTTTTCTTCTTTTCCGTTGATGTTTGGCCGATGATGTGTTATTTTTCCGAAATATTCGTTTTAACCATATAAGGGCACCCAAACAATGACGGATAACGGTTTTATATGTTTGCGCAACGGCGCGGCGGAATGCAAAATTTCCCTTTTCGGCGGCAATCTTCTCTCTTATCGTCCGCAAACCGAAGAGCAGGATGTTTTTTGGCTCGGCGCGCGCAATAAATTTGACAACATACAGGCTATCCGCGGCGGCATCCCCGTCTGCTGGCCGCGCTTTGCCGAAGAAGAGCTGAACAGTCATTTGCCCCGTCACGGTTTTGCCCGTTTGTCGACATGGAATTTGCAACACGTGAGCGTTGACGAAAACAAAATAGAAGCGGCGCTTGTCCTTTCTCCGGACACAAAGTTTAATCTTCGGGCAACGGCCAGGCTTTGTGTAAAAGTTACCGACAGACTGGAATGCACTCTGGAAACCGTTAACGACGGCGACGAAGAATTTGTTTTCAGCGAGGCGCTGCATGCTTATTTTAACGTCAGTTCCGTCAACGGCATCAAAATAAGGGGGCTTGCCGGCCACCGTTATAAAAATTCGCTTGACGGCAATTTTTATACCCTGAAAGACGATTTGAAAATCAACGGCGAAGTGGATTCCATTTTTTTTAATCAAACCCGACCGGTGGAGATTGAAGACGCCGGCTACAACCGTGTCATTACCGTGGAAAAAGAAGGCTCGGCGGCCACGGTCGTGTGGAATCCGGCCAAAGATCTGGCGGAAATGAGCCCCGGACAATATCAAAAATTCGTTTGCGTGGAACCCGCCAACGTGGGCGAAGTCTGCGTGCGTCTGCCGCCGAGGGAAACGCACCGCTTAACGGCCGTCGTCCGCGTACAAAAGTTGAAATAGCCCCTCCGTCGCCGACCAAAGATGTGGTGCGGACACGGCCGGATTTTACCGCCGGCGGCGGTTGAACCACTGTTCGGATTTTTTGCGGGTATTTATCCGCCAAAGATAATTAAAACGGTTGTGATACAGGCGGACGGTTTTTCGGTCGTGGTTAAAAAACAAACAATTTTCACTGTTCTTTTTGCTGGCCGGTTCCGTCCAGTTAAAGCTCCCGGTAACCACGCTTTCGGCGTCAAAAACGGCAAATTTGTTGTGTTCGATTTTGTGTTTTGAATTCACGCGGATGTTGATTCCGAAGTCATGCAATTCTCTTACCTTAGACTTTTTTTGCGACGCCTGCAGACGATCCGTCAGAATACGTATTTTGACACCGCGCCGATGGGCATCTTTCAAGGCGTCAACGATATCCTGATTATTAATCGCATAAACGGCGGCATCAATATTTTCTTCAGCTTTGTTTATCTCTCCGATGATGGAAATTTCGCATTTGTCGGAAGGCGTAAAAAAGACAGACATACCCGCATAAGACGGATATGCCTGCCACAATAACAAAAGACTGATGATAAAGCCTTTATGCATACGAAAACTATTTTGTCAGTATAACGGCAGCGAATAGTCCGGCGCCGGTTCGGCCGCCCGTGCGGGGGCTTTTTTTCTTGTCGCTTTCGGGGCTTCCGCTTTTTTTGCCGGTTGATAATCCTGGAAAATATCCGTCAGTATTTTTTCCGCGGCTTCGCTGACGGCGCGCTTAAACAAAAGCTCCTGTACATTGGCGCAAGAAGAAAAAGCGCCTGCTTTGGCAAACTTTTTTTCCACCGAGCCGACGGAAACAATCTCCATCGTTGCCGCTTCCAAAATGCGATACGACAATTTCAGCTTGGAAGAGCTGGAATAGTTCACTTCGCCGGTCAACTGAACGACGCTTTTGCTGGTTGTAGCCGAAAAATTATCAATCGTACCGACCAAAATATAATCTGCCGCCGCCAGATTTTTGAGTTTTACCTTATTTTCCGGCAGCGTCATATCGTTTTGGATAATCTCCATTTCCGCGGCGTAGTCATCCATATTGTTGCGGTCGAGCAAATTGAATTTGCGGCTCGGCGCAAGTTTCTCGACAAACAGATTGCCTATCAGGGAATTGACTTCCTTAAGATTCAGTTTTTTACCGAGACAGCTTGCGGCGGCGGACATCTTAAACGGCATGACGGCCAAAGAATAATCGGCCTTTTTCACCAGATCTTTGGACTTGTAGTCATGGGCGTCATAGACGTCTTCCTTAATAACCGTGGCTTTTATCTTCACTTTGTGCAGACCGTTTTCCACCGAATGTTCCAACACTTCGTAAGATTCGACGGAGCCTTTATATTGAGCCAAAATATCCTTGGAATTGTCTTTGATTGCAGCCGTGGTCGTTTGCGTGGCTTCCGCGCGAACGCTGCCGGATACCGTTTCTTCGGCATCAAGCCCGCCTTCATGCGAGATAAGGCCGTCGCGCGAACGGGCGTCCAGCCCTATTTTGTCGCTTGCTTCGCTTTGCGCCTGCATGGTTATATTATCCGTGATGCTGGCGGTAACGTCCACTTTGTGCATGCCCTGCCTTTCGACGGTAACGGTCGAGGTTTGGCGCACGGCGTTTTCGACGGCGTTCATAACCGCCCAATCGTAATCCTGTCCCTCACCGTAGGCCGTGACGGTCACTTCCTTAGCTTGGACGTTAAAAGCCGCCAAAACGAACAGCAGACATATCAGTTTTTTCATGTCAACCTCCTTATGGTTACCAGGTAACGGCGTTTTTATCCGCTAATTTTTTGATTTTTTCTTCGCCTTCCCAAATGGTTAAACCGTTTCTGAGATCGGTAATGGACAACGAAAAACGATATTCTATGCGCTTTTTGCCCGAAACGACAAATTCCCGTTGAGTAATTTTGCCCGACAGGCTCAGCTCCGGAGCCGCCAAAGACCCCGATTTGCGCACGTTTGCCTGATGGAACTCCTTAGACTGGCGCAGCTGCGAAGAAGCCATCACCATGGCGTCTTCCTGAAAAGCCGTTACCCGAACTTTGCCGCTTTTCATCAAGGCAATGCGGATGGATTTTGACAATTCGTCAACATCAATGCGCTGCATGGTATCGTTTTCAATGCGCGAAATAACCAATATGTACGGTTGACCGTTCGGTTTGCTCAGCGTGCCCATATCCAGCATATCCTGAATCATGGCATTCGACGCTTTTTCAAAATCGCGTCCCTCCAGCGCGGCGGCATATTCGGTCGTATCGTTTTCCGTATCAATAAGTTCGGTTCGGCCGGCACAACCGCCGAGCAGCGCAACCACGGTCAAACTCGCAAACAGTTTTTGATATTTCTTCATTTTCACACCTCTTTGTTTTTATTCAATTATTCCATCACCGATATCATCGGTAACATAGACGCGGTAGGTTGCGGCGCGGCGGGAAGGCGCCGCGGCACTCCAGATGAACTCATCATTTTCGCGCAGATTCACTTTTTTCCATTGCGACAAGGTGGTGGAGATGCGCATACCATTGGCATCAAACCATTCAACTTTGTAATAAACGGACTGATCATCGGCCGCCGTTCCCAAAATCTGCACCAGCATCTGCCCGTCGCGCGGACGTACCGTATTGTTGGTGTTGATATTCAGCAGACGCACGTCCGGATTGATGGAAAATTTGGCGCGATCATATTCCAGAGGCGTGGCACAGGCCCACAACAGAAAAATCATGCTACCGGCAAATATTTTCTTCATTTTCGACGTCCTTACAAATTGATGACATTGATAACCGGTTCGGCACCGGCAACCGGCACACGAACATAAACGATGGAGTTGCCGTCTGCGGAAACTTCCGTCTTATAATCTTTACCGCCGATGGAAAGGGTCAACTCCGAACCGGATTTGTTAATTTTTGCCAACTGAACGTTTTTCGGCAGGCTGTACCAGCTGCGAAGGTCCGCCCCGGCCGTTGCCACCGAATATACCGACACGGCAATGCCGCCCAAATCGCCCAGTTTGTTCTGAGCCACGGCTTGCGCCACGGTCTGCAGAGTCAGTTTGGTCACGGCTTTGGTAACGATGGTCGGCAATTTTTTCTTAAATTCGGCCATAAACATGCTGTCAACATCGGTTAACAATTCCGTAGTCACCTTCTGTTTGCCGTTCGAAACGCCGATATTGTTATAAGCGGCCTCTCTTTCCTTGGGATAAGGCAAAGCAAGAGATGCCGTTTTGACATTGTCGGTGGCAATGAAAATAGGCAAATCCAAACGGAATTCTTCAAAATTTGCCACCAGTCCGTTTTCAAAAATCACCCAGGCGGTCGGCGCAATTTTCTTTTGTGTGCCGGCGGCCAATTTGTTGGCCAAATTCAGATCTTGTTTTACGTAGCGGTTGGAGTTTACCATGCCGGACACGCGTTTCATATAGTTGGAGGCGGTTTCGTAATCGCTGTTTGAGGTTCCGTTGGTCATAAAATATAAACCGCTGATATAGGTTATGTACGGGTTAACAAAATTGCTGTATCCTTTCCAGCGGTTAATCTCTTTATATTTGCCCATGACTTCGGCAATGTTTTTTTGGCTGGCGGCTTTGACGTCGGCGGCCATTTGCGCAAAAGCGCTGCTGTTTTCTTCTTTTTCCGCCTGAATCTCTTTTTTGAATTCTTCCACCGCTTTTTGCTGAACGTTATAAGCGCGGTTTATCTGTATTTTTGCTTCGTCCTTGTTGTCTTGCGACAGAGCGTTCAGAAAAGTGTAGGCGTGCAGATAAACGCCGTCCATAATCATCGGGTTATAATCGACCATACTGGCGTTGGCAACCACCTCGACGGCGCCGCGAACAATTCCGGACGATTCGATCGCATCCTGAATTTCCGTGGTTGCGTTTTCAAAAAACTTGCTCGACACCTCTGCGCGTTTGGCAAGGAACAATGCCGTACCGCCGTTGAGCTGTTCGTCCATGTCAAAATCAGCCGGGTTAACATCATCAACGGCTTTTTCGCACATTCCCTTTTCATCGAGTGCCTTATCTGCCGCTTTGCAATAATCGGCTTTTTTGTATGCGTTCGTAAAATCCGCAAATTTTTCTTTATTAGTTATTCCGCAGCCGCTGAGAACCATTGACAACGCAATCGCCAACACAAATTTTCCCCGTACCCCAGACATAAAATATCTCCTTTTTCGTATAATGTTAATATGCTGCAATTTGCACAAAACTTCGTCATAATGCACAAAAGCAAACCACGTTTGCCGACATTGCCCTGACGCATTATCAAGAAGCGATTACAGTGTAACAAAACCAACGATT
>CALXRS010000033.1 GCA_944390915.1 uncultured Alphaproteobacteria bacterium | reverse complement strand
CAGGGTGAATATGACATGAGCGGCAACGGTGACAAATACCGTTCGCCGGTCGGCTCGGAAATCGACATCGACAGCTATATTGCCGGTTTGTACTATCGTTATGATAACAAAAATCTCTATGCCTTTGCCACTTTGTACGGCGGTATTCAGGAAGCGGACATCAAGACCGATGACGGTATGAAGTCCGACACCGACGGCGTGGAGTTCGGCGCCAGTGTTGAAGCCGGTTATGATTACGCTTTGACCGACAGTGTGAGCTTAACGCCGGAACTCGGGGTATTCTACACACAGGTGAACTACGACGACGCAACCGACAATGTCGGCAAGAGCGCAAGCTATGACGACGCCCGTCAGATCGAGCTGGAAGCGGGCGTAAAACTCGCCAAGACATTTATGTTGGATGAGAGCTTTGCCAATGTCTATGTCAAACCGAGTGTGGTACAGACGATTGTTGACGGCGACGAAGTGAACATCACCGGTCTGGGCGATGTGGAAGCCCTGGACGACGCGACTTTGGGACGAATTGAAATCGGCGGTCGTTATGGCTTCACGACGAATCTTTCGGCTTATGGTTGGGCGAACTATACGTTCGGTTCGGACTACGACGCCACCACCTTCGGCCTCGGTCTGAACTACGCGTTCTGATAAAAAGAGGAAGTCGGCAAAGGCCGGCCGAAAGCCGACCACGCCGCCTCACTCAACTATACGTTCTAATAAACGCCGATGCTACACACAAAGAAAACCCCGATTTCGGGGCTTTCTTTCACCCTCACCCGACGCCTACGCGTCCCCCTCTCCCCTCAAGGGAGAGGGAATTTTGGTCGCCCCCACCAAACTGTCCCCCTACACACCAAACTGTCATGCCAAACTAATATTAAATTGTCATGCCGAACTTGTTTCGGCATCTCATATATTTTGCAAACAAAGACAAGCGGATAAATGGAATAATGAGATCCTGAAACAAGTTCAGGATGACATCTTTTTTTTTCGTCATTTTTTGGCTTGACCTGAGAATCCGGTCTGTCTTCCTTCCCCGTCATTGCGAGCGGAGCGAAGCAATTCAGTCTGATAATCTTTCCTTGAGAAAACATTTATATAATGATTCAAATGTTTATACCGGATTGCTTCGGCTTTCCCAAGCCTCGCAATGACGAGGGGAGAGGGGCATGCCGAACCCACACCAAATTGTCATGCCGAACTCGTTTCAGCATCTCATGCATTTTGCAAACAAAGACAAGCTGATAAATAGAATAATGAGATCCTGAAACAAGTTCAGGATGACACTCAAGAAGCGGGTCGGTATACCGGACGCCAACACCCCACTCACAACGAAAGCCTCCACAATTTTCACCCTCACCCTGCTTGCGCGTCCTCCCTCTCCCCTCAAGGGAGAGGAGAAAAAACGGCGTACGGGGAAGAGGAGGGGAGAAAAAGGAGGCAGCGGCAGGGGAAAGGGAGCGGAGAAAAAAAAGCTTATAAAAAAATCTGTAAGATTATGCTATACACAATTATCATAAAAAATGATTTCGCAACAAACATTAGGGCTGATTTTATTGAAAAAACTGTATTTTTCGCTATTTTTTCTTTCTTTAGCGATATTATTATTCCCATAATTGCGGATGAAACAAAAATAGAAATGGAGCTTCCCAATAAGTACAGTGTAATATCTTCCCAAATGTTAGGCTTTTTTCCCTGACTAAAGATTATTGGTAGTAAACTAGGCAATATTAAAAAGAAAAGTGAAAAAAACAAACTCCAGGGAATTAGTTCAAGAATATATTTTTTGCCCATTTTTTTTATACATATTAAATATAGGATAAGCTACTATTAACCAATAACCTAAAAATATTGGAAAGTATGAAAACGCATCAACTAAATTTGGAAAATTTAATAATAAAAATCCTCCAACTATCAAGTTATATAAAACTAACATATCCAGCTATCCTTCATTAGCTAATAAAATAAAAATCAATCCTTGTTGGAACACCATCGACATATGTTATCAAATCATAACCCGTATGATTTCCGATATCTAATCCAAAGATAACATCGCGTACATGTACTCTAAGTTCATATTTAACCATAGGATATTCCTCCTGTTAAAGATTTAAAATTAAGACAAAACAAATAAACAAGGTATATATAAAATACCCAGTAGTTTAAGTAAAAACAGCAATTTAGTTTTTATCGTATTTTTTTGATTTTCCTTCTCTTGTTTGGGTAATAATGTAATAAAAAATCCCCATATAGCTGAAAAAATAAATATGGAAACTGAGGAAACAACAAATGAAGAGGCCAGTCTTTCATAAAAGTTTAATTGTTCACTATTAGCAACAATTACTATATAAATACAAGGACCTGAAAGAAAAAATAATGACATAAATATATTATTATTTATTAAATCCAGTATGTAATCTCGTCCGTTTTTTTTGTACTGAAATAAGTAGAATGATAGTGTAATAATTGCAGGAATTAATATCCTTGGGTCAAACTTAACATTCCAGATGTATAGCCATCCCAATATAAATAAAGACAAAAAAGAAAAATAAATTCTGTAAAATATCATATTATAACACCTTATTTAAGCTATATTTACATTTCTTGAATGTGTCTTTAATTCATAAGCAACAGTCATGAGGTATACTCCTTATTTAAAAGTTTAACTGTGTTGATACAGACCGATTATGAGTAAAGGAACTGCTAAAAGGGCCATTATGTATACAAAATAATTTTTGCTGTTTCTAAAAAAAATAGCAGCAGACAGTAATAACGGAATGTATGTCGTTGCGGAATACAGGGCGGTAAATTCTGTTTGGTGTTTGATTTTATCAAAATATAAATAGAAATTTGAAAGATAAAAAATAAAATGATAAAAAAGGTTGCTTTTCCGATATATGTTATAATTTTGGGAGAAGATTTTTTTCTTTGCGATAAAGAATAAAAATATATGCGGAAATAAATATTAATAAAAAGAAGAGCATCCAGAATAAAATATCAAATGCATTGATAAAACATAAAGAGGAAACGGCAAAGACATACCAGAGCTCCAACACTAAAAAGAATCTGAGCAACAAATTAATTTTAGCATTATCTTGTAAAACTTTTAATTCTATCAATAGATAGTAAAAACAGCTGATACATAGTGCTGCAACAGAAAAGATAAAGTAGAAAAAATCTACAAATTTACTTTCTCCTGATAGTTTTGTATTAACAGGTCTGTCAAAAATTATTTCAGATATATTAATAATTTTATATCCATTCAATATATAAATTATCAAAATACCAAAAACTAAATAAGGGGTCATTTTATTTAATGTATTTTGTATGCTTTCCCAATATGAAATTTTTCCGTTTTTATAAAGTAAAAACTGTTTGGCCTTATTCATAAACGCCTCCAAGGAAGAAATTTAAATTAGCACTTTGGGAAGCGTAACTTAAAAGCAGATAACAAAAGGTGAAAACCAGAAAAAAGAATCGAGAGAAAGAAAATCTTAAGCGGAGCGCACTAAGAGAAACATCTAAAAACCTGTAAGATGATGGTAGTCCAGAAAGGGAAAGGTTATCCCGCAATTCTCTTTCACGTGCCATATTGCACTCCCTGAGAGTAATTTTGCCATTAGTTTCTCTCTATAATTTTAATTATGCAAGGAAATTATTTTTTATTTTTGTTGTTCTATTAATGTTTTATTAGGTTTTCCTTTTAAACTGTTGGCGGTACTTGTTTTGACCCTGTGGATAAAACTCCAGATTATTCTTATTCTGGAAACTATTTATCAATAAGTGTAAAATTTTGCTTTATTTTTTGCTTTTCTCTCTTTATGATATTTTCCATTAAAGCTTTACAACTGACTTGTGAGCAACCATGGATAATACTTCTTTTCAAGACATTGACACCGGGCTGGCCTGTTTTGCGATTATGGCCAATTATTTTGAGAAGCCGGTGTCGCTTGACCAAATCAAGCATAAATATGACCGGCAGAATTCGCAAGAAATCTCCTTTGAAAATTTAGTTGGACCTAATTATGCTATCAGTGATATTTTGTGGATAGCATTGATAACCTGAAAGTATCCAAAAATTATTATTTTTAGGCAGTATTTCATAATAATACTTTTTGTATGTGTCTTGTTTGTTAAGAATATAACGGTAATGAAAAGAATAAATTCTGTTATTTACACTTTTTATTTTATTATCCATACATTCAATTATAACATTTCTGTTTTTTAGTTGTTCCAATATAGAAGGAGGGATGAGACTGCAATATAATGTATAGGCATTTCCATCTTGTATTGATTCTATTTTTTGAGATGAAATATATTTTACCGAGGGCATATTTGGAGGTAAGATATATTGATGAATAGGATGCTTTTTTCTAAATGATAAACATTCTTGTTCAAATTTTTTTAATTGGATGTTATCATAAATAATATTAAAAAAAGGAGGTACAAAGACTAATAATAAGAGTAAATATCTTATTTTATTTTTGAAAAAGTAAAGTATATAAAGCAGTATTGGTAATATTAGAAAAGGGGAAAAATATCCCCATGGAGATAAATGATCAGATAAAAGTTCATGATATACAATAAAAACTATTACGAATATAGAGAGTTTAGCAATAGTAGATAAAATCATAAAAAAACGAAAAAATTGAATCTCTTTAGAAAATATTATTTTAATAAACTTTATTAAAATCGAAAACAGTATAGAGATTAAAGATAAAAAAATATATACAATATACCATAAATAATATGCTGTCCCATTGCCTTCTATGGTAATATTAGCAGTACTGTACATATTACTAGGAGCAACGCTTATAAGGTAAAGAGCAATAAAGATAATTATTAATCTTAAAATGTTTAAAGTTATATTATTAGAAAAAAATATTTTTTGCTTATTTATCTTTTCTATAAGCAGGATATTCTGTATACTTTTCCACCAAGAAAATTCACCATCTTTGTAAAAGAAATATTGCTTAATTTTATTCATAAACGCCTCCGTTTTGGCGACAAAGGCATGTTTCGAGATGATCATCGACAAAACCGGTAGCCTGCAGAAAAGCATAACAAATAACCGAACCGAAAAAACGAAAGCCGCGTTTTTTCATATCTTTGCTTATGGCATCCGACTGCGGAGACGTGGTCGGGATCTGACTAAGAGCCGTAAAATGACTAACAACGGGACAACCTGCGGGAAAAAAGGAGCAAATATAATTATAAAAACTGCCAAATTCTTTTTGAATATTCAAAAACAATTTGGCATTTGTAATAGTATTTTTGATTTTCAGACGATTTTTGACAATACCGTCATAATGCATCAGGCGTTCGACGTCTTCCGGCATCATTCGCGCAATTTTTTCCGCCTCAAAATTGCAAAAAGCCTGACGATACCCCTCACGTTTGCGCAAGATAGTGATCCAAGACAAACCGGCCTGAGCACTTTCAAGCACCAAAAACTCAAACAGAGTTTTATCATCGGTAACGGGTTTTCCCCATTCTTTGTCATGATATTTGATATAGAGCTCATCTGTTCCGGCCCAGCCGCAGCGACCGTTTACCATATCCTGCATATTGTATGCCCCTTTAGAATCTTTGCTGTTTAAGAATATTGTTTTTTTTAACACCCGTCAATAAATTTACAGCCGTCATAAAACACCCAAATAAATACACGATAATGTCATCAAAAATTACGATACGTATTTGGGGTTATGCTATAATTCGAGCATTTTTACGTGCATTGTCTTCCCAGTTATAGCTTCCTTTCCAAATCAGATATGCTATAATAATCGAAAATTTCGAGTGGGGTTCTGACCAGCCGCGGCTTGCCGCGGGGCGTCATCCCCTTTTTTATTGCCCTCTATCCATCACAAAAGCCTCTCCCGAACAACGGAAGAGGCTTTGAAAAAAATATATCTTCTGTTAAAAGAATTATTTTTCTTCCTGAGCAGCGGCGTCTTTTGCCTTCTGAGCCGCACGCAAATCGTCGGCAATACGGGCGGAACGACCGCGCAATGCACGCAGGAAATACAGTTTGGCGCGGCGGACACGACCGATACGCGAAACTTCGATTTTCGCCACATTCGGAGAATAAAGCGGAAACACGCGCTCCACGCCTTCACCGAAAGAAATCTTTCTGACGGTAAAAGAAGAATTCAGTCCGTCGTTTTTACGGGCAATGCAAACGCCTTCATACACCTGAATACGCTCACGGTCGCCTTCTTTGACCTTGGTGTGAACTTTCAGGGTGTCGCCCGGTTTGAAAGCCGGCAGGTCTTTGCCTTCGCAGAGCTTGGCAATCTGCTCTTTTTCTACTTCTTTTAATATGTTCATCACTGTTACCTTTGCTTAAAATATTTTGTTACTTTCTATGCCTAAACCCTTTTTGAGTCAAGATATTTTTTCAACAGATCGGGACGTCTTTCGGCGGTTATGCGCAAAGCCTGCTCCTTTCGCCAATCGGCAATTTTCCGATGGTGGCCGCCGAGCAGCACTTCGGGAACCCGCCGCCCCTGCCATTCGACCGGGCGCGTATATTGCGGATATTCGAGCAAACCGTTTTCAAAGCTTTCGCTTTCCGCGGACAGAGCGTTGCCGAGCACGCCCGGCAACAGACGGATAATGGCGTCAAACATAACCTGCGCCGCCTGTTCGCCGCCGGTCAGCACATAGTCGCCGATGCTTATTTCCTCAATGTCATAAGCCTCAAGCACGCGTTCGTCGATTCCTTCAAAACGCCCGCACACCACGCCGATTTCGTCTTCTTTGCTCAGCTCGTGCACTTTTTGCTGGGTCAGCGGCCGTCCTTTCGGGCTCATGGCCAGAAGCGCGCCGCCTTTATGGTTGGCCGCAAGCGCTCGTCCCAGAACGTCGGCCCGCATCACCATGCCGGCGCCGCCGCCGCAGGGCGTGTCGTCAACCGAAGCATGCCTGTCCAGCGCATAATCGCGGATATTGACGGCCTCAAAAGACCAAATACCTTCGGCCAGCGCCTTGCCGGTCAGCGAATACCCCAAAAAACCGGGAAACAGTTCGGGAAATATGGTATAAACCTTAAATTTCATCCCCGTCCCTTTCGGCAAAAAGCATTGATGTCGCGCGAACGGTGACAAAACCGCCCTTGATGTTCACTTCCGGCACATAGCTTTGGGAAAAGGGTATCATCTCCCTTTGGCCGCCGGCCGCAAGTTTTATCTCCAATATTTCGCCGGCGCCGAAATTGTATATTCCGGCAACGGTTCCGACCGCCGTGCCGTCCGCCGAACGAACCTCCAACCCGATAAGATCGGCCTGGTAAAATTCGTCTTCATCGGTCAGCTCCGGCAACGCGGAACGTTCAGCATAAAGCCTGCAGCCTATAAGCTCCTTGGCGCGGTTGCGATCGTCAACGCCTTTTATCTTAACCCGGAGCAGTTCTTTTGAGTGCCCCGAAACTTTGACTTCAAACAGGCGTCCCCGCTCGTCGCAAAGCGTGCCGTAGCGTTCGAGATTGCGATCCGTTTCGGTAAAGCTCTTTACCTTTACTTCGCCTTTTATCCCGTGGACGCCGACAATTTCGCCGACGCAGATTTTATGCCCGTTTTCCGTCACAGCTTATCCCTTCGTTGAAAAAACAGCAGACTATTCGGCGGAAGAAGCGGCTTCGGCAGCAGCCTGCGCGGCGGCTTCTTTTTCTTTCATTCTTTCCTGAGCCTTGGCTTTCGGAGCCGATTTTTTCGGCTGTTCACGCAAAGCCGGCGCTTTAACCAATCCGAGGTTGGAAAAGAGCTTGGCCAGACGTTCGGTCGGCTGCGCGCCGACGCTCAGCCAATATTTGACGCGCTCTTCGTTAATCACCAGGCGCTGTTCATGATCCTGCGGCAACAACGGATTGTAGGTGCCGAGTTTTTCAATGAATCTGCCATCGCGCGGAGCTCTCTGATCGGCCGCCACAACACGGTAGAACGGACGTTTTTTGGAACCGCCGCGAGATAATCTGATACGAACTGCCATTTTTATGTTTCCTTTCTAAAAAGTTTGTACTTAAACGATGGTTTCCGTCTTATATGGCCTAAAACGGAAACCTGTTGCCCATTCCGCCCGGAAACTTTCCGAACGGATTGTTTTTCATCATGGAACCGAGACCGGCCAAACCGCCGCCTTTGCCCATTTTTTTCATCATCAACGCCATCTGCTGATACTGTTTCAGCAGCTTGTTGACGTCGTGAACTTCCACTCCCGAACCGGCGGCAATCCTTTTCTTGCGCGAGGCTTTGATAATCTCCGGATTGCGTCTTTCCGCAACGGTCATCGAGAGAATAATTGCTTCCTGTTTTTTAATCAGGCTGTCGCCGACGCCGGCATCGGCAATCTGCGTTTTGAATCTGGACAGGCCGGGAATCATTCCCATAATGCTGCCCAGACTGCCGAGCTTTTGTATCTGCCGCAGCTGAGAAAGCAGATCTTCCAGATCAAACTTGCCTTTCAGCATCCGCGCGGCCGTTTTTTCGGCTTCTTCGCGGTCGGTCTTTTCCAGCGCCCGCTCCACCAGCGACACCACGTCGCCCTGACCGAGAATACGGCCGGCAATCCGCTCGGCGTGGAATTCTTCCAACTCGTCGATTTTTTCGCCGGTGCCGAGGAATTTGACCGGCACGCCGGTTGCCGCCCGCATGGAAAGCGCGGCGCCGGCGCGCGACGAACCGTCTATACGCGTCAGAACAATCCCCGTAATTCCCAACCGGTCGTTGAATTCTTTTGCCGTAAGGCAGGCGTCCTGTCCCATCAGAGCATCTGCCACCAGCAGAATTTCCGCCGGATGCGCCAGTTCTTTAACGGCCTTCAGTTCTTCCATCAGCGCGTCGTCGATATGCAGACGTCCCGCAGAATCCAGAATAAGCACGTCAAATCCGCCCTTTTTGGCTTCGCCGAGCGCCCGTTTGGCTATCTCAACCGGTTTTTCGCCTTTTGTTTCCGACAAGCAGGCCGTTTCCGTCTGTCGGGCAAGCTGCGCCAGCTGCTCCATGGCGGCCGGACGGTAAACGTCCAGCGAAGCCAACAGCACCTTGCGGTTTTTGCCGAGTTTTTTGGCCAGCTTGGCGGCCGTCGTCGTTTTACCCGCGCCCTGCAGACCGGCTGTCAGAATCACGGCCGGCGGGGTCACGTTCAAATTCAGCCCCTCATGCTCGTCTTTCAACAGTCGGACCAGCTCGTCGTGGACGATTTTAACCACCAGCTGTCCGGGCTGCACGGAACGCACCAGCTTTTCGCCGCGCGCCTGTTCTTTTACCCGGGCGATAAAATCTTTGGCCACCGGCAAAGAAACGTCGGCTTCCAGCAAAGCGACGCGGATTTCGCGCATGGCTTCGTCAATATCTTTGTCGCCGAGCACCCCGCGGGAGGTGATTTTGGCAAAGACGCCGCTCAACCTGTCGGCCAGATTTTCAAACATTTCTTTCCCCGTATACGGTTTTGCGCCAGTGTGCGAACCCTCGCTGACTGGCGTCACTCCTCGGAGTGTGGTTAAACAATCGTCAACAATGAAAAAAATCATTGAGCTTTGCGCTCAATATAAACCATAAAACAGGCGAGTCAAGCAAAAAAATCAATCTTCTTTGCCGCTCAAAACCGCCGCGGTTTTGGCCGCTATTTTCCGCGCCAGCCGCATATTGGCGTTCGGCAGCGTTTTCAACCCCAGCTCCCGCGGCAAAACCCGACCGTCAAAATCCTCAAAATCGACGGCATAGCCGCCGCTTGTCAGCTGCTCGGCCAGACGATAGCAATCCGGCCGCACAAAGCGGTCTATCGACACCTGGCGGCAGATGGCCGTCGGGATCCCCGAAGCCGCCGTTTCGCAACCGGCAAAACTGTCGAACGTATGCACCGCCAATGTATCGGGCAACCCGAGCACCGCCGGCCAGACATTGCCGACATTTGCCGCCTGCCGCAAAAACGCCGCCTCATGACGACCGCTGTAGATGCGCCATTTTTCCGGCGTTCTGTCCGCCGCGGTTCGGGCCACCGGCTTGGAATTGTAAAAGGCGATTTTTTGTCCGCCGACAAGGCTTTGCTCATAAAAATAGTCGGTCACGTCGTTCGGTGTCCGCGGACCGTTGGTAACGATAACGTTAAACCCTCTGTCCTGCAGCATTGCGAGCTTTTCCAGAATAGCCGCCGCATGAACCGTCGTCAGACGGATTTCGTCGCCGTTCACCCTGCCGCCTAAGGCAAAAACAACATTCGGCCGCCCGTTTTCGAAAGCGGCAAGCAGACGGCGCATTTTCGGCTGCCCGTATTTTTGCAAAATATAAGTGCGGCTCATGTTATGAATAATGCCCTCGGAAACAAAAACTTTTTTCCGCATATCCTCATCGTTTTCCAACCATCGGCGTTCCTCATCCGTCAACAGATGGCCGGCAATATGAACCACGTCGGCGGCAAGATACTTATACGGGCGCGAATTGACCGCCGCGGTTACCACTTTGCCCAAACCGCAGGCGGCATAATATTTTTTCACCGTCCGACAGGCTGCTTCCACGTTTATCGCGGCGTTTTCGTTTTCATCCTGCGTGCAGGCAACGACAAAAACCCGCGGCACCAGCAAATGGCGGGCAAAATAGGCGTCAAGGCTCGCAAAATAATCGCGCCTGAAACTTTCTTCGTCCGCATAAAGATGCCTTTTCAGCGGCCGGCCGTTCACATTATCAAGGCACATGTCGAGATTGTGCACAAAACGCAGGCCAAATTCCTCGGCACCGCAGCGGGTCAGCGCCAGCAACACCCCGCGCAGCTGGTTCAGTTCGCCCAGGTTCGGTGTGGCGGGAGCAAAAGCCGTCAGATGTTTTGTCGCTAACTGCATAACCTGCATCCTCGTGCATAAGAAAAAACGAGCCGCCGGCAAATTGCGCGGACGGCTCATTCGGTCAGTTCAAAATCTGCCCGTGGCAGTGTTTGTATTTTTTGCCGCTGCCGCAGGGGCACGGGTCGTTGCGTGAAACTTTGCCCCAGGTTTTCGGGTCGTTCGGATCCACCGCCGTTTTGGCGTAGCGGAAAGGCTCCGTTTTTTCCGCTTCGGGAGCTTTGACCGCTTCCCCGCCGATCAGGCTTTGCGGGCTTTCGTGAATGGCCTGCATCCGGGTTTTGTTTTCGCGCAGACGCAGATCGTCTTCTCTGCTGTTTTGAATCTGCGCGCGGCAGGTCAGGAAAGTCACTTTTTCGCGCAGCAGGTCAAGCATGTCCGAAAACATGTTGAAAGCCTCTTTTTTGTATTCGTTCAGCGGATCTTTCTGCCCGTAGGCGCGCAGCACGATGGTGTGGCGCATATATTCCAGCGAGGCAATATGCTCTTTCCACAGCTGGTCGAGCACCTGCAGCAAAATGTTTTTTTCCACCAACCGGACAATTTCCGCCGGCACGCCGCTGTTTTTGGCAACGATGTTTTCTTCCGTTGCGGCAACGATTTTTTCTTTCATGGTTTCGGCGTCGGCTTCCGCTTCTTCCGCCCATTTTTCAACCGGCAGCACAAAACCGGTTACCCGCCAGATTTCCTGTTGCAGCGCGGGCAGATCCCACTCTTTCGGGGTCAGGCTGTGCTGCAGATAGGGAGCAAGCACGTCGCTCAGATATTCGTCGCGCATTTCCGCCACCGTTTCCGACACGTCGGAAGTTTCCATCAGCTCCCGCCGCTGCTCGTAAATCACCTTGCGCTGATCGTTCATGACATTGTCATATTTCAACAGGTTTTTACGGATGTCAAAGTTGCGCTCTTCCACTTTTTGTTGCGCTTTTTCCAAAGCTTTGGTTATCCACGGGTGCACCAGCGGTTCGCCTTCCGGCAGCCCCAGCTTTTGCAGCATGGCCGACATTCTTTCCGAACCGAAAATACGCATCAGGTCGTCTTCCATCGAGAGGAAAAACTTGGAAGTTCCGGGATCGCCCTGACGTCCCGCGCGGCCGCGCAGCTGGTTGTCGATACGCCGGCTTTCGTGCCGCTCGGTGCCGAGGATGTAAAGCCCGCCGGCGGCAATCACCTTTTCTTTGTCGGCTTCGCATTCCCGCCTTATTTTTTCTTTCAGTTTTTCGACCTGTTCCGGCGTCTCCTCTCCCGTCAGCATATTTTTCAACCGCATGTCGGGGTTGCCGCCGAGTTGAATGTCGGTACCGCGGCCGGCCATGTTGGTGGCGATGGTGATGGCGCCGGAAACGCCCGCCTGAGCGACGATGGCCGCTTCGCGTTCGTGGTGGCGCGCATTCAGCACTTCAAATTTGACGTTGCTCCTGGAGCTTAGCATATCGGCCACCAGCTCGGATTTTTCAATCGACGTGGTCCCCACCAGCACCGGCTGTCCTTTTTCATGGCATTCGAGAATGGTTTTGATGATGGCGTCATATTTTTCTTTTGCCGTCCGATAAATTTCGTCGTGCAAATCTTCTCTTTTCACCGGTTTGTTGGTCGGGATTTCAATACACGAAAGATTGTAGATTTCGCCGAACTCCGCTTCTTCGGTCATGGCCGTACCGGTCATGCCGGCAAGCTTCGGATAGAGGCGGAAATAGTTTTGGAAAGTGATGGAGGCAAGAGTCTGGTTTTCCGACTGAATGGCCACATGTTCCTTGGCCTCGATGGCCTGATGCAGCCCGTCGGAATAGCGCCGGCCTTCCATCATTCGTCCGGTAAACTCGTCGATAATCACCACTTTGCCGTCTTTGACGATGTAGTCCACGTCGCGAATTTGCATTTTATGCGCTTTTAAGGCGTTGTTGACATGCTGCACGAGCGACACGTTGGCCATATCATAGAGACCGCCGTCCTTAATCAGGCCGATACCTTTCAGCAGCTGTTCCACATGCTCCATGCCGGCCTCGGTTAAGGTAACGCTTTTGGCTTTTTCGTCTTTTTCATAATCGCTGTCGACAAGCTTGGGGATAATGCTGTTGACGGCCACGTATTTTTCCGACGAATCTTCCGCCGCGCCGGAGATAATCAGCGGTGTGCGCGCCTCGTCGATCAAAATCGAGTCCACCTCGTCGACAATGGCGTAGTTAAACGGCCTTTGCACCATTTCGGAAAGAGAAAATTTCATATTATCGCGCAGATA
This sequence comes from uncultured Alphaproteobacteria bacterium, assembly GCA_944390915.1. Lineage (GTDB taxonomy): Bacteria > Pseudomonadota > Alphaproteobacteria > RF32 > CAG-239 > JAFUYI01. Next base: position 1,733 of record CALXRS010000033.1, on the reverse strand, counting down.
GTCGAAACCAAGCTCGTTGTTGGTGCCGTAAATAATGTCGCTGGCGTAGGCGGCGCGACGTTCCTCGTCGTTTTTGCCGTGCACGATATAGTCGACGGTCAGCCCCAAAAAGCGGTAAACCTGTCCCATCCATTCGGCGTCGCGTTTGGCCAGATAGTCGTTGACGGTCACGATGTGCACGCCTTTGCCGGTCAGGGCGTTCAGATAGGCGGCAAGAGTGGCGACCAGGGTTTTGCCTTCGCCGGTTTTCATCTCGGCAATCATGCCTTTGTGGAGCACGATACCGCCGATGAGCTGCACGTCATAATGCCGCTGGCCGAGGGTTCTTTTGGCGGCCTCGCGCACCACGGCGAAAGCTTCCGGCAACAGGTCGTCGAGCGTTTCGCCGGCGGCCAGCCGGTTTTTGAACTCCGCCGTTTTGCCGCGCAGTTCGTCGTCGGAGAGCTTTTCCGTCTGCGGCTCAAGCGCGTTGATGCGGTTGATTGTCTTATACTGTTTTTTAATAAAGCGGTCGTTGGCGCTGCCAAAAATAACCTTTGCAATTTTGCCTATCATAAACTTTTCCACCTTGATAAAATTTTAATTATTCCTACATTTAATGTTTATATCGATTAAAGTCAATAGATTGCGCGGAAGTTATAAACTTTCGGCAAATTTTTGCTTGGAATATTTTTGTTTTGCTGTATATATAGATTCAGTTTTATTTTTAGGAGGTATTAACCAATGAAAACTCAATATCTTGCCGCCGCCGTGCTGTCGGCTCTGATGCTCAACCCGCTCTCTGCCGCCGCCGAAGGGAAAGACGGCGTTGCCGCGGTTGTGGGCGAAGAAAAAATTACCGTAGACGAAATCCGCAAAACCTATGAATCCGCCCCGCAGCTTAAAGCTCAGGCCACGTTTGAACAGTTTTATCCGCAGGCCGTCGCCGTCTGGGTAAACGGCGAGGCTTTGCAGCAGGCCGCCAAAAAATCCGGCGTGGAATCTTCCGAAGAATACAAACAGCAGCTTGAAGCCATCAAAAACGACCTTGCCGGTCGGGTTTTCCTAAAGCAGGAAGTGGAAAAGAGAATCTCCGACAACGATGTCAAAAACCTCTACAACCAGTATAAAAAGAACTTCAAATCGCAAAAGGAGATGAGCGCCCGCCACATTCTCGTAGATGACGAAGACACCGCCGAAGACATTATTGCCAAACTCGACAAAGGCGAAGACTTTAACGAACTGGCCAAAAAATATTCGAAAGAAAAGAACCCGAACCTGGGCTACTTCACCAAACAGATGATGGTGCCGGAGTTCGGCGAAGCCGCTTTCAAGATGAAAAAAGGCGAAGTATCCGAAAAACCGATTAAGAGCAGTTTCGGTTATCACATTATCGCGGTCGACGACGTCCGCGACACCAAGCCGCTGACGGAAGAACAGGCAGCGCCGCAGATACGCGCCCGCATGGCTCAGGAACTGTTGCCCTCCATCGTCGGCGACATTATGAGCAAGGCAAAAATCGAAGCCTATCAGCTGGACGGCAAACCGATGCCGACCACGGCCGAAGCCGCTGACAAATAACCCTTTTTTACGGGACACAAAAATACGCCTGCCGCAAGACAGGCGTATTTTTTTGTTTTCAGAGACTGTTATCGCATCGTGGCCGCCCTTTTAACCTGTTCCGTTTGCGGAAGCAGAGGCAAATAATTGTTTAAAACAAAAACACCTTCCTGTTTGGGGAAGGTGTTTTTGTA
>CALXRS010000032.1 GCA_944390915.1 uncultured Alphaproteobacteria bacterium | reverse complement strand
ATCTCGTGTATTTTTCCGCCTTTTGTCATGCCGAACTTGTTTCGGCATCTCGTATATTTTTCCGCCTTTTGTCATGCTGAACTCGTTTCAGCATCTCGTATATTTTTCCGCCTTTTGTCATGCCGAACTTGTTTCGGCATCTCGTATATTTTTCCGCCTTTTGTCATGCCGAACTTGTTTCGGCATCTCGTGTATTTTTCCGCCTTTTGTCATGCCGAACTTGTTTCAGCATCTCGTGTATTTTGCAAACAAAGACAGGCGGATAAATAGAATAATGAGATCCTGAAACAAGTTCAGGATGACACTCAAGAAGCGGGGCGGTATACCGACATCAACACCCACACACAATTAATATTAAATTGTCATGCTGAACTCGTTTCAGCATCTCGTGTATTTTGCAAACAAAGACAGGCGGATAAATAGAATAATGAGATCCTGAAACAAGTTCAGGATGACACTCAAGAAGCGGGGCGGTATACCGACGTCAACACCCACACACAATTAATATTAAATTGTCATGCTGAACTCGTTTCAGCATCTCTTCTTCGGCCGGCCGAAAGCCGGCCACACCGCCACCTATAACAAAAGCCTCCACGGTTCTCACCCTGCTTACGCGTCCCCCTCTCCCCTCAAGGGAGAGGAGGTTTGGATCGCCCCCACACCAAACTGTCATGCCGAATTAATATTAAATTGTCATGCTGAACTCGTTTCAGCATCTCGTGTATTTTACAAACAAAGACAAGCGGATAAATAGAATAATGAGATCCTGAAACAAGTTCAGGATGACATCTTGTTTCTTTCGTCATTTTCGGACTTGACCCGAGAATTAAGTCACCCACTCCCGCGTCATTGCGAGCAAAGCGAAGCAATCCTGTCTGATAATTATTCCTTATAAAAACATTTATACCCGACACACAAAAAAGTGATTTCACACCCCAACACGCCACCCAACGCACCACTCACCCCCAAAAACACGCAACCCACACCTCCCCCCTCAAAAAACACGCAAAAAGCCGCCGGTTTCCCGACGGCTTTTTTATATCAACCGTTATGGTCTATTCGGCCGGTTGTTGCTCCACCGCCGGAGTTTCCTCCGCGGCGTCTTCCACCTTGCCGGCCGCCGCCGCTTCACGCAAAGCCAAAATTTCTTTGTCGTTCTGAGCGGCAACGCGTTTCAGGTTGCGCAAAACGGTACCGGTACCGGCCGGAATCAGACGACCGACGATAACGTTTTCTTTCAAACCGGTCAGATGATCGACCTTGCCTTCAACCGCAGCTTCGGTCAACACGCGAGTGGTTTCCTGGAAGGAAGCCGCCGAGATGAACGACTTGGTCTGCAGCGAAGCTTTGGTAATACCAAGCAGAACCGGATCCGCCTCGGCCGGAACGCCGCCCTCGGCTATGGTCTTCTCGTTTTCGGCTTCAAAGACATCGCGGTCAACCTGCTCGCCGACAAGGAAAGTCGTGTCGTTCGGCACGCGGACTTCCACCTTGCGCAGCATCTGCGAAACAATGACTTCAATATGCTTGTCATTAATCTTCACACCTTGCAGACGATAGACGTCCTGTACTTCTTTCACCAGATATTCGGCCAGTTTTTCCACGCCCAAAACACGCAGAATATCGTGCGGGGCGGGCGTACCTTCAACCAGCATGTCGCCTTTTTTGACCACATCGCCTTCCTGAACGACCAGATGCTTGCCCTTGGGGATGAGATATTCAACCGCATCGCCCTTCTTCGGCACCACGGTAATCCGCTGTTTGGCCTTATAGTCTTTGCCGAACTCGACAATACCGTCAATATCGGAAATAATCGCCTGATCCTTCGGGTGACGGGCTTCAAACAGCTCGGCCACACGCGGCAGACCGCCGGTAATATCTTTGGTTTTGGAGCTTTCCCGCGGAATTCTCGCCACCACATCGCCGACCTTTACTTCTGCGCCGTTTTCCACCGTCAGAATGGCGCCGACGGACAGATAGTAGCGAACCTCCTTGCCGTTGTCAAACAACACGGCGTTGCCGTCTTCGTCTTTTAAGGCAATACCCGGTTTCAGGTTGGCGGCGTTGGCGCCGGAATGCCAGTCGATAACCACGTTGTCAACCACGCCGGTCGTTTCGTCAACGCGTTCTTCCAAAGACACGTTGTTGATTAAGTCAACCCACTCGGCGCGACCGGCTTTTTCGGTAATCACCGGCACGGTAAACGGATCCCACTCGGCCACTTTCTGCCCTTTCTTGACCTTGGCGCCCTCGGCTGCCAAAATCTTGGTGCCGTAAGGAACTTTGTGGCGCGATTTTTCACGACCGTTGGCATCGACAATCACCACTTCGCAGTTGCGCGACAGCACAATCAGATGCCCGTCGGAATTGGTTACCGTATGGTTGTTTTCAAGTTTCAGCACACCGGCAAAAGGAACTTCTACCGTCGACTGCTCGGCCGATTTGGAGGCCGCGCCGCCGATGTGGAAGGTTCTCATCGTCAGCTGGGTACCCGGCTCACCGATGGACTGGGCGGCAATCACGCCGACGGCCTCGCCGATGTTGACCGGCGTACCGCGAGCCAGATCGCGTCCGTAGCAGGCGGCGCAGACGCCGTTTTTGCATTCGCAGGTCAGAACCGAACGGATTTTTACCTGTTCGACGCCGGCTTTTTCCACCACGTCAACGTCGTCTTCGGTAATCAGCTTGCCTTTTTTAACCAGAACTTCGCCGGTTTCCGGATGAACGATGTCTTCCTGAATAGTACGGCCGAGAATGCGCTCGCCGATGGAAACGATAACGTTGCCGCCGTCGACCACCGGACGGACGATAATGCCGCGTTCGGTGCCGCAATCCTGTTCGGTAACCACCACATCCTGAGCAACGTCGACCAGACGACGGGTCAGATAACCGGAGTTTGCGGTTTTCAGAGCCGTATCGGCCAGACCTTTGCGGGCGCCGTGGGTGGAGTTGAAATACTCAAGCACCGTCAGGCCTTCCTTGAAGTTCGAGATAATCGGCTGTTCGATAATTTCGCCCGAAGGTTTGGCCATCAGGCCGCGCATGCCGGCCACCTGGCGCATTTGCGCAGCGGAACCGCGGGCGCCGGAGTGAGCCATCATATACACCGAGTTGATGTAGCCGTTTTCGGTCTTGGAAATGTTTTTCATCATTTCGTCGGCCACTTTGTCGGTGCAGGCTGCCCAAATATCGATAACCTTGTTGTATTTTTCGCCTTTGGTAATCAGACCGTTCTGATACTGCTGCTCAAACTCCTTAACCTGCTTTTCGGTTTCGGCCACCAGTTCTTTCTTGGCCTCGGGCACGATAAGATCGTCCTTACCGAAAGAAATGCCGGCTTTGCAGGCGTTTTGGAAACCGAGCGTCATCAGGCGATCAACAAACATCACCGTTTCTTTCTGACCGCAATGGCGGTAAATGATGTCGATAATCTCGCCGATTTCTTTTTTCTTAACCAGACGGTTCACGAGCGAGAATGGCACGTCTTTATGCTGCGGCAGAATTTCCGCCACCATCAGACGGCCGGGGGTGGTGTCGACCAGGCCGAATTTTTCTTCGCCGTTATCGTCAATATAACGAATGCGGCACTTGATCTTGCTGTGCAGATCGACCACTTCGGCGTCAAGAGCCAGCAAAACTTCGTTATAGTCGGCAAAAATCGAACCTTCGCCTTTTAAGCCGTCGGCATCGTATGTCAGATAGTAAATACCCAGAACCATGTCCTGCGTCGGCACGATAATCGGTTTGCCCGACGCCGGCGACAAAATATTGTTGGTCGACATCATCAAAACGCGGGCTTCAAGCTGGGCTTCAATCGACAACGGAACATGCACGGCCATTTGGTCGCCGTCGAAGTCGGCGTTGAACGCGGTACACACCAACGGGTGCAGGTGGATGGCCTTGCCTTCGACCAAAACCGGCTCAAAGGCCTGAATGCCCAATCTGTGCAAAGTCGGTGCACGGTTCAACAGCACCGGATGCTCGCGGATAACTTCTTCCAGAATATCCCATACTTCCGGCCGTTCTTTTTCCACCATCCGCTTGGCAGCCTTGATGGTGGTGGCGTGGCCGTAAAGTTCCAGCTTGGCATAAACAAAAGGCTTGAACAGCTCGAGCGCCATCTTTTTGGGCAGACCGCACTGTTGCAGTCTCAGTTCCGGTCCGACGGTAATCACCGAACGGCCGGAATAGTCCACGCGTTTACCCAAAAGGTTCTGACGGAAACGTCCCTGCTTGCCTTTCAGCATGTCGGACAGCGACTTCAGCGGCCGCTTGTTGGTGCCGGTAATGGCGCGCGAACGGCGACCGTTGTCAAACAGAGCGTCAACCGATTCCTGCAGCATGCGTTTTTCGTTGCGGATGATAATATCCGGAGCATGCAGTTCAAGCAGACGTTTCAGACGGTTGTTGCGGTTGATCACGCGGCGGTACAGATCGTTCAAATCGGAAGTGGCAAAACGACCGCCGTCAAGCGGAACCAGCGGACGCAGTTCCGGCGGAATAACCGGCAGCACGTCCAAGATCATCCATTCCGGACGGGTGCCGGAGTTGATGAAAGCTTCGATAATCTTCAGACGTTTCACCAGCTTTTTGCGTTTGGCTTCCGACGCGTTGTCCTTCAGCTCGGCGCGGATGGTCTTTCTTTCCTCCTCCAGATCGATGGAAGAAAGAATTTCCTTAATCGCCTCGGCGCCGATGCCGGCGCGGAAGGAATCTTCGCCGTATTCGTCAACGGCTTCCTGATATTGTTCTTCCGAAAGCATTTCGTGCATCGAAAGCGGGGTCAGCCCCGGCTCAATCACGATATAGCTTTCAAAATAGAGCACGCGTTCCAGAGCTTTGACGCTGATGTCGGTCAGCATCGAGATGCGGCTCGGCAGCGATTTCAAAAACCAGATATGCGCAACCGGCGCCGCCAGTTCGATATGTCCCATACGTTCGCGGCGAACGCTCGAAAGCGTAACTTCCACACCGCATTTTTCGCAGACGATGCCGCGATATTTCATGCGTTTATATTTGCCGCACAAACATTCGTAATCTTTGACCGGACCGAAAATCCTGGCGCAGAACAAACCGTCTCTTTCGGGCTTGAAAGTGCGGTAGTTGATGGTTTCGGGCTTTTTGACTTCGCCGTAAGACCATGAACGTATCTGCTCCGGAGAAGCAATGGAGATTTTGATTTCGTCAAACGAATCTCCGGTTGCCGGCTGCTGGCCAAAAAATTTCATAATTTCATTCATGTTATCAATCTCCACTATTAGACGGCTTCGTTCAGCAATTCTACATTAAGGCACAGGGATTTGATTTCCTTGACCAGCACGTTGAAGGATTCCGGCACGCCGGCTTCAAAACCTTCCTCGCCGCGGACAATCGCCTCATAAACTTTGGTTCGGCCGGCAACGTCGTCGGATTTCACCGTCAACATTTCCTGCAAAGTATAGGCCGCGCCGTATGCTTGCAGAGCCCAAACCTCCATTTCGCCGAAGCGTTGGCCGCCGAACTGCGCCTTACCGCCGAGAGGCTGCTGGGTAACCAGACTGTAAGGACCGACCGAACGGGCATGCATCTTTTCGTCGACGATGTGGTGCAGCTTAATCATGTAGATAATGCCCACCGTAACCTTGCGGTCAAATTTTTCACCGGTGCGGCCGTCGTACAGATCAATCTGTCCGGAAGTCGGCAGGCCGGCCATCGACAGCATGCGGTTGATGTCGTCTTCGTGGGCGCCGTCAAAAACAGGGGTTGCCATCGGAATGCCGTTTTTGACGTGAGAAATCATTTCCTCTTTTTCTTCCGTCGTCAGCCCGGCAATCTCGCGGTTATACTGTTTTTCGCCGTAGATTTCCTTTAATTTGCCGTTCAGCTCTTCCAGCGTTTTTTCGCCGCGCTTATACTGTTCGCACATTTCGTTCAATTGGCGGCCGAGTTCTTTGGCTGCCCAGCCGAGGTGCGTTTCGAGAATTTGCCCGACGTTCATACGCGAGGGCACGCCCAGGGGGTTGAGCACAATGTCAACCGGAGTGCCGTCTTCGGTATAGGGCATATCTTCAAGCGGCAACACGCGGGAAACGGTACCTTTGTTACCGTGGCGGCCGGCCATTTTATCGCCGGTCTGCATCTTGCGCTTGGTGGCAATGAAAACTTTGACCGTTTTCAAAACGCCCGGCAGCAGATCGTCGCCGCGCTGAACTTTTTCCACCTTGTCGTCAAAGTGTTCTTTAACGCCTTTTTCGCGCAGATCGTAAGCCGCGGTCAGGTCTTCTATCCTGGCCATGGCCTCTTCGTCCTTAACCACGATTTTGCGCCACTGCGAAGAAGGAATCTCCGCCAGCGCTTCCGCCGTTATCACCGACTTTTTGGCAATGCCTTTCGGCGCATCGACAACCGTTTGGCCGATAAGCATTTCTTTCAGGCGGGCTTCAAAAACCTTGCGGATAATGGCGATTTCGTCGTCGCGGTCTTTTGCCAGCTGGGAGATTTCCTGCTGTTCGATGGCCAGCGCGCGTTCGTCTTTTTCCACCCCGCGGCGGGAGAACACATGCACGTCCACCACAATGCCCTCAATCCCCGGCTGCACGCGCAGCGACGTGTCGCGCACGTCGGAGGCTTTTTCGCCGAAGATGGCGCGCAGCAGTTTTTCTTCCGGCGTCACCGGCGATTCGCCTTTCGGCGTCACCTTGCCGACCAGAATGTCGCCGGCCTTGACTTCGGCGCCGATGTAAACGATGCCGGCTTCATCCAGATTGCGCAGAGCTTCTTCGCCCACGTTCGGAATATCGCGGGTGATTTCTTCCTGACCGAGCTTGGTATCGCGCGCCATAACCTCAAATTCTTCAATATGCAGCGAGGTCAGCACGTCATCGCGCGAAACGCGTTCGGAAAGCAAAATGGCGTCTTCGTAGTTCAGACCGTTCCAGGGCATAAAGGCCACCAGCATGTTTTTGCCGAGCGCCAGTTCGCCCATGTCGGTGCAGGGACCGTCGGCCATGATGTCGCCGGCCTTGACCACGTCGCCCACCTTAACCAGCGGTACCTGATTGATGCAGGTGTTCTGGTTGGAGCGGCGGAATTTTTGCAGTTTGTAAATTTCCACGCCGACGTCGGCCGAATTTTTGTTCATGGAGCGCACCACGATACGGTTGGCGTCAACAGCGTCGACCACGCCGTCATATTTGCAGACGACCGTGGCGCCGGAGTCTTTGGCCACCGTGGCTTCCATACCGGTACCGACCAGCGGCGCCTCGCTGCGCAGCAACGGCACGCCCTGGCGCTGCATGTTCGAACCCATCAGAGCGCGGTTGGCATCGTCGTTTTCCAAAAACGGAATAAGCGCCGTGGCAACCGACACCAGCTGTTTCGGCGAAACGTCGATGAAGTTGATTTCCTCGGGTTTGTGGAATTCAAACTCACCGGCCTTGCGGCAGGCAATGGTATCTTTCACAAAAGTTCCGTCTTCGCGCACTTCGGCGTTGGCTTCGGCGATGATGTATTTGCCTTCCTGATCGGCCGACAGATAAACCACCTCGTCGGTAACTCTGCCGTCAACGATCTTGCGATACGGACATTCGATAAAGCCGTATTTGTTGATGCGGGCGTAGGTGGACAGCGAGTTGATAAGACCGATGTTCGGACCTTCCGGCGTTTCAATCGGGCAGATACGGCCATAGTGCGTCGGATGCACGTCGCGCACTTCAAAACCGGCGCGGTCGCGGCTCAGACCGCCGGGGCCCAAAGCCGACAGACGGCGTTTGTGGGTAATTTCCGACAGCGGGTTGTTCTGATCCATAAACTGCGACAGCTGCGAAGAACCGAAAAACTCGCGGATAACCGAGGCAATCGGTTTGGCGTTCACCAAATCCTGCGGCTTAACGTTGTTTAACACTTCGGAGCTCATTCTTTCGCGGATGGCTCTTTCCATTCTGAGCAGCCCCATGCGATACTGGTTTTCCATCAGCTCGCCCACCGAGCGCACGCGGCGGTTGCCCAGGTGGTCGATATCGTCAACTTCGCCGTGGCCGTCACGCAGTTCGACCAGACGTTTGACAATACGCAAAATATCGTCCTTGCGCAAAGTGCGGTAAGTATCCGGCGCCTCTTCAAAAGAAATATCCAGCGCGGTGTTCATTTTCACGCGGCCGACCGACGACAAATCGTAGCGTTCGTTGTCAAAGAACAGCGCCTTAAACAAAGCGTCGGCGGTTTCATAGGTAGGCGGTTCACCCGGGCGCATAACGCGATAGATGTCAAACAGAGCTTCTTCGCGGTTGTGGTTCTTGTCCACTTCCAGAGTGTTGCGGATATAAGGACCGACGTTGACGTTGTCAATGTACAGAATTTTCAGTTCGCTGATTTTGGCGGCCTTGATTTTATCCAGCAGTTCCTGATTGATTTCCGCGCCGGCGTCGGCAATCACCTCGCCGGTCTTTTTGTCGGCCACGGCCGTTGCCAGAAACTTGCCGAACAGCTGTTCTTCCGCGACGCGGTAGAACTTGAGCCCTTCGTCAACCAGTTTCTGCGCGGCGCGGGCGGGAATTTTTTTACCGGCGTCCCAAACGGCTTTGCCGGTTTCGGCATCTACCAGTTCAAAAGCAAGTTTAACGCCGCGGAAACGCTCGGGAACAAATTCGCTTTTCCATCCTTTTTTGTCGGCGGTGTAGGTATCGATGTCATAGAAATAGGCAAGGATTTCCTCTTTATCCATGCCTTTGACTTCCGCCCGGTCGATTTTCCTGCCTTCTTTGGCCAGCTCTTTGATTTTTTCTTCCGTTTCTTTGGAATAGAGTGAATACAGAATGGACGTTACCGGCAGTTTGCGACGACGATCGATGCGGGCATAGACCAGATCTTTGGCATCAAACTCAAAATCAAGCCACGAACCGCGATAGGGAATAACCCGCGCGGCAAACAGATATTTTCCGGAAGCAACCGTTTTGCCCTTGTCGTTGTCAAAGAAAACGCCCGGCGAACGGTGCATCTGCGACACCACGACACGCTCGGTGCCGTTGACGATAAAGGTGCCTTTGTCGGTCATCAGCGGAATATCGCCCATATAGACGTCCTGCTCTTTGATGTCGTGGATGGAACGGGCTCCGGTGGCCTCGTCGACATCCCACACCACCAGGCGCAGAGTGGCCTTAACCGGTGCGGCATAGGTCATATCGCGCTTAATGCACTCGTCCACGTCATATTTCGGGGCTTCCAGCTCGTATTTCACAAAATCGAGCTCGCCGGTGCCGGAAAAATCTTTAATGGGAAAAATGGATTTGAAAACTTCTTCCAAACCAAACTCGCAATTTTTGTTTTCGATGAAATCGCGGTATGATCCGGTCTGCACTTCAATCAAACTCGGCATTTCCGACACGGAGTCGATTCTGCCGAAATTTTTTCTTACACGTCTTTTGCTCGTATAAGATTCTTTCATCTTGCGTGATTCCTTATATGGTTATAATTCTGCGACAATGCTATCAAACAAAGTTGAATCCCGACCGCAGAAGGTTGATATGCTTTGTTATTTAAAGAACGAAGAACCCACCAAACCCTCGGGGAACAGCCCCTCTTGATGAGTTTTGGATAAAATAATTGCATGCAATTGTTGCGATTCGCAACCAAATTCAGGCGGATAATGACTCACATTTTATTTGATGGCAAGAAAAAAAACACGTCGCGAAAAAAATTTTTTTTATTTGGCTCAAAGGAGAAAAATTACCGGCCGCCGACCAGTTCTTCCGCTTTCAGGGAGATTTCCAGCCAGCGGTTTTCGTCGGCTTCCTTTTTGGCCTCCGCCTCTTCGAGCTCTTTTGAAAGCGCCAGAAATTTTTCGGCGTCGCGGGCATAGAGACCGGCGTCGGCCAGAACCGCCCTGATTTCATCAATCCTTTTTGTCGTCTGCGCAATTTCTTCCGGCAGCACCGCCAACAGTCGTTGTTCGTTATAGGTCAGACGGGCGCGCGGCGGCGTCGGCCGGGCATCGTCTTTGGCCGCGGCGGTCACGGCCGCTTTTCCCTTGCCGGCCGGCGTTTTGTTTTCCGTTCCGTTTTTACCGGTCGCAAGTTTTGCCAGCAGGTCGCTGTAGCTGCCGACATATTCCTCCGCGCGGCCGTTGCCCGGCATATATATGATAGAGGTCACGATTTTATCCAGAAAATCACGATCGTGGCTCACAATCAGCACGGTGCCGTCATAGTCGCCGATCATCTCCTGCAACAGGTCGAGCGTATCCATATCCAAATCGTTGGTCGGTTCGTCGAGTACCAGAAAATTTGACGGCGCGGCCAGCACCTTGGCCAGCATCAGACGGTTTTTCTCGCCGCCGGAAAGAGCGGCAACCGGAGATTTTGCCTGCTCGGGCGTAAACAGAAAATCTTTCAGATAGGCCACCACATGCCGCCAGGCGCCGCGCACCCAGATATGATCGCCCTCCCCGCACAGCGTTTTCCACAAAGTTTTGCTTTCGTCCAGCTGCAACCTGTTTTGGTCAAAATACGCCTCTTCCAGATTTTTGCCGATTCTGACAAAGCCGGAATCGGGCGCCAGTTTTTTGGTCAGCAGTTTGACCAGAGTGGTTTTGCCGGCGCCGTTCGGGCCGACAATGCCGATTTTGTTGCCGCGGATGACTTTCATCGAAAAATCATCGACAATCGGCCGACCGGCAAAAGCCTTGCCGATATGTTTGGCTTCAATTATCAATTTGGAGCGCCAGACGGTGTTTTCAATATCCATATTGACGGATCCCACCTGCCTTATCTGTTCGCGCCGCTCCTGCCGCAGGGCAATCAACCGGCGCAGCCTGCCCATATTGCGTTTGCGGCGGGCGGTAACGCCTTTGTGCAGCCATTCCGTTTCTTCGGCAATTTTTTTGTTGAGATATTTTTGCGCGGCGATTTCCTGTTCTATCACCTGATCCTGCCATTCTTCAAAACTGCCGAACCCCTTGTTGTTGCGGCGCAGCACTCCGCGGTCGAGCCAAAAGGTAACGCGCGACACGTTGGTTAAAAAACGCCGGTCGTGACTGATAACCACCACCGCGCCGGCATAACCGCCGATGATTTTTTCCAGCTTTTCGATGGTCGGCATATCCAGATGGTTGGTCGGTTCGTCAAGCAGCAATATATCCGGCTCGCCGATTAAGGCGCGGGCAAGAGTCGCTTTGCGCCGCTCGCCGCCGGAGGCCGTCTGCGGATCGGCGTCGGCGGCAATGTCCAGCTCTTTGATCCACATGTCGACTTTGTAGTCTTCCGTCCCGTCGCGTTTGGCAAGCCCCGCCGCCACCGTATCGCGCAGGGTTTTGTCGGCCGAAAGATCGGCATCCTGAGGCATATAGCCGATTTTCACCCCCGGCTGGATAAAAACTTCGCCTTCGTCGGGCTCAATAACGCCGGCGATAATTTTAAGCAGCGTCGACTTGCCGGAACCGTTGCGCCCGACCAGAGATATTTTGTCTTGGCGACCGATATAAAGCTCCGCGTTCTCGAACAGCTGTCTGCTGCCGAAACGGATTTTTGCGTTTTTCAGAGTATAAACGGGCGGTTCAAATGCCGGCATGGATTTTTCCTTTGTTAAAAAAAACGCGGGCATTATAGCGCCGTGCGAAGAAAAATAAACAAAAATATGCATTTTGCCGACCGGAGCTTATTTTTTTGACATAATCATAAAATTGGTATAAAATATTAGACAATAGGCAAAAAGAGTCGAGGGTTCCCATGGCGTTAAAAGACCTGCAAAAACACGTCGAAAAAGGCGGAAAAAAGATAAAAGAGCTGGCCAACAAAGCGCGGAAAGCAGTCATCGGCGCGACCGTGGCCGCCAGTACGTTCGTGCCCTCTCTGGCGACCGAAAAAACGGGAAACAACAACGACAACGCTCCCCTCACCCAAACCGAACAGACGGCGGAGGCTTCCGCCGTCGGGAACGAAGCATCCACCATCGATCTTTTCGGCACGCCCATTGTGCAGGAACACTCGGAAGAAGGCACGATAACCCGCATTAACAACGCCACCATTTCCCCAAATAAGCTGGACGACAAGGAAATCGCCAGAGAATGGAAGCGCGAGCAAAGAGATCTTTTGAAAAATGCCGAACCGGATGTCCGGGATACCGTAACCGTTGACGTGGCAAATCGTTACTACGGCGGCGCCTATGCGATATTTGACGATCATGCTAAAAACATTACCACTCTTCAATATGATCTTGAAAATTCCAATCTTGAACAAAAAAAGGAAAATTTTCTGAACCGACACACGGAAGATCAAAAAGAAGCGGCTATGGAAGTGTGGAATTCCGTTATAAATGTTTATTCCGAACTAAACAATACGTCTTCCGTAACCGCCCGTTCTGTCAGAACGCATGAAGAACAACATCGCGCAAACGACAAACTCGGTATTTATGCTCCCGGATTGTCACCGGAACAATATGTTCTTTTAACGCAATATGACGAAGCCAGCGCCTCGATTGCCCAACTAAACTGTATTGTCACCGATTATAAAAAAGCTCTGGCTGCCGGACAGACAAAAGAAGAAGCCTTAAAAGTATTTGATACGGATCTGGATCAGCATTTTACTTTCTACAAAGATTCGCTTGCCGCCGGACTTGACCCCGACAGCAAGGAAGGCAAGCAGCTGATGGTTCAGGGAACCATCAAAATGTGGGAACAGATTGCTCGCCCCAGATATAAACGACAATTAGTCCAACCCGGCTTGATCAAATTAAATCGCAGCGACGCCGCCGCCACCATCCTCGGCAACGAACAGGAACTGCAAAAAAGAATCGATAAAATTTTTAACAACATCTGCAAAAACAACTATTGCAAACAAAACGGCATTAAATCTCCCGGAAATTTAACCAAGTACCTGCCCGACAAACAAATGGAACTGGAACCGGACGTGAAACAATATATTGCCAACGCGGTCGAAGGAAAAACCGGGCTTGATGCCGAATCCCGCGAGCAGATAGCCCAGGCCATTCCCGGCAATACGGGCAAAAAGCAAATCAAAAACCTCTTAAAAATATTGACCGGACGCAAATCTCCGGAAGAAGTTGCCTCCCCAAAAGCCAAACCCGGCAAAGAACAGACCAAAACGGTATCTTACGAACAGCTTGCCCAAATGCAACAGGGAAATACCTATTAAAAACATTTGAACAAACAAAATTTTCGTATATGATGAAAAAAACTTTTTTTAACAACGGGATTATAAAAAATGCCGAAAATATTGATGTTGCTTGTCTGTTGCGCTTTGTTTCCCTTTGCCGCCGCGGCGGCCGACGACGATATGTCGCTGATTGACCTCTTCGGGGAAGACGCCAAAAAAGAAGAGCCCGCCGCCGAACCGATCGCCGAACCGGAACCGCCGACGGAACCTCAAAAGGCCAAAGACGAAGAAAAAGACGAAGAAGAAAAAGTGGAAGTGGATGACGAAGGCGTTTTTTCATTCCTTAACTTTTCTTTCCTGAAGAAAAAGGAAAAGGCGGAAGAGTTTGCCAAAAAACCCGAAGAACCACAGGAAACTTTCCTTGAACGAATGACCCGCCTCGGCGAAGAAGGCAATGTCGACGCCTGTCTGACTTTGGGCTATATGTATCTTTACGGCGAAAACGGCGTGGCGCGCGACGAGCAGAAGGCTTTCCGCTATTATTCGATGGCTGCCTCGCAGGGCGACAAAATCGCCGTCAACAATCTGGGCAGCCTCTATTACAGCGGCATCGGCACTGAAAAAAACGTAAACAAGGCGGTGGAAATGTTTGACAAAGCCGCCCGCCTCGGCAATGGCGAAGCCGCCATCAATCTGGCCTTTATCTATCTGACGGCAAACGCCGGCGCCTCCGACAAAAGGATTGTCGAACTGTTGCAGCAGGCGGCGGAAACCGGCAACATCACCGCGCAGTTTATGATGGGCTATGCCTATTATCGCGGTTATGTGGTGCCAAAAAACTTCCGTCAGGCTTTTGAGCTTATCCGCCAGGCAGCCGTTTCTTATGACGAAGCGCAATATGAACTGGCGCAGCGCTACATCAACGCCGAAGGCACGCCCCGCAACTATGGCAACGCGGTCAAATATCTGACGCAGGCGGCGCATCAGGGGCATATCAAATCCATGACCGAACTGGGTGATATTCTGGCTGCCGGCACGGCTTATCAAAAAAACGAATATCAGGCTTATATCTGGTTTAACATCGCCTCCGTTTACGGTGCGAAAGGCGCGGCGGAAAAACGCGACGCGCTGGAAAAAAAGCTGGAAATAGAAGAAGTTTTGCAGGCTCAGGCCGCGGCGGAAACTTTTGCCGCCAAACCCACGGAAATGACGCTTTATATCCGCCAGACCTTCGGGCAAGACCTCGGCAGCTACATTGATAAGAAAATGGGACGCCGCGCGCCGGTAAAAAGGAAAAAACAGGCGGCTCCCAAAAAAGCTGAGCCGGATTCCTCTCAGCCGTTGAAACTATTGTAGGAGATTGGTTGATATCCCCCCAAAGCTGTCGGATAACAAATTCCGGCAGCTTTTTGTAACGGGAAAACCACGCGCCTAGCGCGGGGTTTTCAGGTTACAACAAAAGGGTTTCACAAAACCGTGAAACCCTTTTGTTTTGCTGGTTGTGCTTTCAACCCAAAGTGAGGAAAAATATACAAAATAATGCCTTGATTCTGCATAATATTAAAAAATATCAAACCATTAGCAAAAATCAGCCACCTCAGACCTTCAAAATCTTAAATATTCCAAAACCATATATATAAATCCATTATATTTCCTCCAATTAATTTGAAAAAAAACAAGATTTTTGGGAATTTAAATAATATCATTTCCACCTGATAATCAACCATAATACCTAAAACAAGCATC
>CALXRS010000031.1 GCA_944390915.1 uncultured Alphaproteobacteria bacterium | reverse complement strand
ACAATCCCGCCATCGGCGAAGTTGTCGCCTATTTCAGAAAACTCTTCGATAAACGTTGAATATAGGAGAGACGGGGATAGTTTGGTGTGCGGATTCAGTATGATAAGAAGAAGAGATGCTTAAAACGAGTTCGGCATGACAGTTTAATATCAGTTTGGTATGACAGTTTGGTGGGGGCGACTAAATTTCCCTCTCCCTTGAGGGGAGAGGGGGATGCGCAAGCAGGGTGAGAACGCAGAAAGCCCCCGAGCGGGGGCTTTCGTTGTGGGTGGGGCGTTGACATCGGTATACCGACCCGCGGGCTTTTATGAAACAGTAAAAAAAACGGGCGCCGGAGAGGTTTTTCCAAAATATTTCCGGCGTCCGTCTGTGGTCGCTTTTCCTTTTAGCGGTAAGCTTTGGCAAAAATGCCGGCGCAGTCTTCGTCGGTCAACTCGCACGGGTTGCCGGCGTAGAGGCCGCCCTGCATGGAGCGGGCGCCTTTGGCAAGAGTCATGAACTCATCGGGCATGATGCCGTAGTCGCTCATCTTGAGGTCGTCCACGCCGCAGGCTTTTTGCAGATTAACAAGCGCGCTGATAAAATCCTGCGGCTTGTCGGCGTCTTTCATTCCCATGGCGCGGGCCATTTTGACAAATTGTTCGTCGCAGGCGTGACGCTCAATGAAAAATTCGGCAAAAGCTTTGGAAATCAGAATTAAGCCGGCGCCGTGCGGCAGATTGTGGTGATAGGCGCTCATGGAGTGCTCCATGCTGTGTTGGGCGGTAAGGCTGGTCAGCTGCATGGTCATGCCCGCCATGGTGCTGCCGTAAGCCACATGTTCGCGCGCCTCAAGGTCATTGCCGTTTGCCACCGCACGCGGCAGATAGCGGGCGATGTTTTCGATGGCAGACAGAGCGATTGTTTCGCTCAAAATATTCACGCCTTTGGACATCACCGCTTCTGTATTGTGGAATAAAGCGTCAAATCCCTGAAAAGCCGTATATTTTGGCGGCACGGTTTTCATCAGTTCGGGGTCGACGATGGCCAAAACGGGGTTTAATATCGGATTGCCGAAGCCGATTTTTTCTTTTGTTTCTAGGTTGGAGATAACGCCCCAGCAGTTCACCTCCGAAGCCGTGCCGGCCGTGAGCGTGATGGTCACGATGGGCAGTCCCGGATGCGCAAGCGGTTTGCCTTTGCCGGTGCCGCCGACGACATAGTCCCACAGGTCACCGTCATTGGTTGCCATGGCCGAAACGCCGATGGCCGAGTCCAGAACTGCGCCGCCGCCCAGGGCGACAATGAAGTCGCAACGGTTGGCGCGGGCAAAAGCCGCCCCTTCCATCACCATTTCCTTTAACGGATTTTCCATCACTTTGGCAAATTCGACCGCTTCCACGCCGGCTTTGCGGAGCTGTTCCAGTGTGCGGTCGTAGGCGCCGCTGACTTTGGCCGACTTTCCGCCGGACATGAGCAGCAGGGCTTTTTTGCCGGGCATTTGCTGGTTGCCGAGTTCATTTAATTTGCCCGCGCCGAACAAAATCCGCGTCGGGTTGTTAAAATCAAAATTCATGTTCATCAGGCTTTTCTCCTTAAAATTTTTTTGTGCGCGATAAGACGCGGCTGAATTATAAAAGCCATATTTCTTTTTGGCAAATATTTTAATGTCCCGTTTCTTCTTTGCAGGTTTTGATGCGGGACGAAAAAAGGAGCCGAACGGCTCCTTGGGGTGATGTTTTCCCGTTTGGCTATTCGGCAACGGGCTTGATGTGCCAGATTTTGTCGGCATATTCGCGAACGGCGCGGTCGCTTGAAAACAGGCCGATGCGTGCCACGTTCAAAATGGCCTTGTGCGCCCATTTGCCGCGGTCAAGATAGTCGTGTTCCGCGCGGTGCAGAGCCTGGTTGAACTCTGCCAGATCCGCCAGCACCATATAATAGTCACGCGCCAGCAGCTCCTCATATATCATTTTGAATATAAGCGCATATTCTTTTTCGCAGAACATGTTGGAATTGAGCGAATTCATAATCCGTTTGATGTAGTCGGAACGCTCATAAACCTCATGCGGACGATAGGAATTGTTGCGGTGCATTTCGGCAATCTGTTCTTCGCGCAGGCCGAAAAGGTAGAAGTTTTCTTCGCCGACGGCGGCGCGGATTTCGATATTGGCGCCGTCGTAGGTGCCGACCGTCAAAGCGCCGTTTAGCGCGAATTTCATGTTGCCGGTTCCCGAGGCCTCAAACCCCGCGGTCGAATTTTGGATGCTGATATCGGCGGCGGGAATCAGCAGTTCCGCCAGCGAAACTTTGTAGTCGGGCACAAACACCACTTTGATTTTGTCGTTAACCCGCGGATCGTTGTTGACCACGTCGGCCACGTTGTTGATAAGCTTGATGATTTGCTTGGCAAAATTGTAGGACGGCGCGGCCTTGCCGGCAAAAATGTAGGTTTTCGGTTTGGGCGGCACGGCATTGTCCTTGATGATGGCCAGATAGTCGCCGATAACCTGCAGAATGGTCATCAGCTGGCGTTTGTATTCGTGGATGCGCTTGGCCTGCACGATGAAAATGCTGTCGGTATTGACCGCCACGCCGGTGGTCTTGAATATTTTTTTGGCCAGGCGGCGTTTGTTTTCTTTTTTGATTTCCATAAATTTGTCGGCAAATTCCGGGTCGTCGGCAAATTCTTCGATTTTCTGCAGCTGGTTGAGGTCGGTAATCCATTCGCTGCCGATTTTGGAAGAGATGAGTTCGGCAAGCGGCGTGTTGGCATGATAGAGCCAGCGGCGCGGGGTAACCCCGTTGGTGATGTTGATGAATTTTTCCGGCCAGAGTTCGTAAAATTCCGGCACCAGACGCGTTTTCAGCAGCTCGGAGTGGATTTTTGCCACGCCGTTGACCTTAAACGAGCCCACGATCGACAGGTTGGCCATGCGGATGACCTGATTGTTGCCGTCGCCCGCCACGATGGAAACTTTGGCCAGTTTGTCCGAACCTTCGCCGAACTTGCTTTTGGCAAATTCCATGAAACGGCGGTTGATTTCGTAGATAATCTGGATATGCCGCGGCAGCAGGCGCCCCATCATCCATGCCGGCCACACTTCCAGCGCTTCCGGCAAAAGGGTGTGGTTGGTATAGGCAAATATGCGGGTGGTTACGTCCCAGGCGGTGTTCCACGACTGTCCGTAAACGTCGATAAGCTGGTGCATCAGTTCGGGGATGGCCAGTGCCGGATGGGTGTCGTTGAGCTGGATGCTGATGTATTCCGGCATGCGGTGGAAGTCGTTGCTCTTTTCCATAAAGCGGCGGATAATGTCCTGAATGGCGCAGGAAACAAAGAAATACTGTTGTTTTAAGCGCAGTTCCTTGCCCGATTCGATGCTGTCGGAAGGATAGAGCACTTTGGAGATGGTTTCGTTTTCTATCTTGTCTTTAACGGCGTCGATATAACCGCCTTTGTTAAAGATGTTGATGTCGAGCTGTTCGTCTCCTTCGGCGGAAAAAAGCCGCAGATAGTTGACCGATTTGCCGTCGTAGCCGACCACCGGAAAATCGTAGGGAATGCCGTATAGATGCTCGGAGTTTTTCCAGATGAACATCGGCTCGCCGTTGGCGGCGTATTGGGTTTCCACCGTGCCGTACATGGGGATGGAAACTTTTCTGTCGGGGCGGGCAAACTGCCACGGAGAGTCGCCGCCTTCCCAGCTGTCGGCCAGTTCTACCTGATAGCCGTTTTCAAATTTTTGCTTAAACAGACCATATTCGTAGTCGATACCGTAGCCGAACCCGGGAATGCCGAGCGAGGCCATGGAGTCGAGATAGCAGGCGGCCAGTCTGCCCAAACCGCCGTTGCCGAGCGCGGGGTCGTATTCGGTGTCAAAAATCTCTTCCAGCGAGTCCCATGGCCAGCCGTCTATTTTGATGTTTTTCAAAATATCGAACAGCCCCAGATTGCGCAGGTTGTTTTCGAGCGAACGCCCGATGAGATATTCGATGGAGAGATAATATACCCGTTTGGAGTTGGCCTTGTTGTAGCGGGCAATCGTCTGATACATGCGATCCATGGCAAACTCGCGCACGGCCATGGAAATAACCTTGAAAGCCTCTTCTTTGCTGATTTCGCAGGTGCGTTTGCCGATAAAATATTTGATGTAGTGCTCAATCGAAAGCTTCAGTCTGGCCTTGTCGATTTCGCTGAGCACGGAAGAATTGTCCATTGCCATATTTTCTCCTGTTTCTGCTTGAATATTTCCGCTTTGTTCCAACATAGACGGCAATTGTTTGAAATATCGTTAACAAGCGGGCGGAAGTATTGCAAAAATCGCTTCCGGTAACACTTTGGGTTTGATTTTGCGGCGCAATATTTTATTGCATTCGTCAAAAAATCGAATATAATCGCTTGCAGCAAAAGTTAAAAGAGGTGAATAAATGAATAAATGTTTTGTATCGGTTCTGCTCGGCGGCGCGCTTTTGTGCACTCCCGCCCGCGCGGAAACGATTTTTGAAGCTTTGGGCGAAGCCTATACCAGCAATCCGGATTTGCAGGCGCAGCGCGCTTATCTGCGTTCGGTCGACGAAAATGTCGCCATTGCCCGTTCCGGCTATCGTCCGTCGATAGATTTAACCGGCAGCTACGGCGAGTCTCACAACAACAACGACAGCGACAACACCGACCGCGGCAGCGACGAGGCAACATCCATCGGCGCGCAGATTACCCAGCCGCTGTTTAACGGCCTGTCGACCTATCATTCGGTGAAAGCCGCCGACAGCAACGTTCGCGCCGAACAGTACAATTTGTCCGGTTATGAACAATCGGTGTTTTTAAGCGCGTCGGAAGCTTATCTGAACGTTGTTCGCGACGCGGCAATCGTCGATTTGCAGAAAAGCAACGAAAAACTGCTGCAAAAACAGCTGGACGAAACGATAGAGCGTTTTAACGTCGGCGAGCTGACCCGCACCGACGTTGCCCAGGCCAGAGCCAGCCTGTCGCAGGCCACGGCCAACCGCATCAGCGCGGAAGGCAACCTTCAGGTGGCGCGCGCCGTCTATAAACAGGTCATCGGCAAAGAGCCCGAAAATTTGAGCGAGCCGGACAATATTCACGAATTTTTGCCGGCCACTTTTGAACAGGCGCTTGAATATACGCTCAACAACAATTACGAGATTCTGGCCGCCAAAAAAGCTTTGGAAGCCAGCGAATATACGGTAAAAGCCAATTACGGCGCCCTGTTGCCGCAGGTGGCGGCGGTCGGTGAAGTGGCGCAGACCAAAAACGATCCGCGCTACAGCGGCATTGACGACGTTACCGTTGACAGCGTCGAGTTCAGCGTCAACATGACCATTCCGCTCTATGACGCCGGCGAAGACAGAGCCAAAATCCGCCAGAGCAAATACAACAAATGGCGTGCGCACGAACAGGTCTTGAGCGCCGAACGCGCGGCTGTTTCCGGCATTACCGGTTCCTGGGAGTCGATGGTGGCAAACGACGCCATGATAAAAGCCCTGCAGGATCAGGTGAAGGCCAACGAAATTGCCTTGGACGGCGTGCGCAAGGAGGAAGCTCTCGGCAACAGGACAATTCTTGACGTGCTGAACGCCTTCCAGACCCTGCTTGATTCGAAAGTGGAAGTGGTGACCGTCCGCCGCGAATATTATCTGTCGGCCATGCAGGTTATGCAGGCCATGGGTAAGCTGACGGCCGAAAACCTGAAACTGAACGTTGAATTGTACCATCCGAAAGAATATTATAAAGAAACGCGCGGCAAATGGCTTTCTTTATCAACGGATGATTAAGACAAAAACAACGGCGAGATGAGCAAATGACAACAGAAGAAGAAAAAAAAGAACCGTCCATGGCCGAAATTTTGGCGTCCATTCGCCAAATCCTTGAAAATAACGGCACCGACGGAAAAAACGTTTCCGCTGATGACGGCGGCGACATTTTGGATCTGACGCCGGATATGATTGTGGAAGAAGGAAAAATTCTTACCGCCGCCGGAAACGCTTATCTGCAGAAGAAGCCGCCTGTTGACGAAACAACCGCCTTGCCGTCGTTTGCCTCCGATAATGATGTTCTTGTTCCGGCCGAAGAAATGCCTGCGGCAAAACAGCCCGCCCGAGAGGCGTCTTTTCGCGCCGCCGGCTTGCCGTCGGCGGAACGGGGATCGGCCGAGACGTTGTCCGGAGCGGAAACAACCGCCGACGTTTCTGCCGAAATCATTGACAGTTTTACCCGCATGTTCGAGCAAAACGATTTTCGCCGTCATGCGGAAAAGCCTGTCTTTGATGCCGACGCCCTGCTCAGACAGATAGTTGCTTCTGCCGTTGCCGAAAGGCTTGACGAACGGATGCTGCAAAATCTGGTTAAGCAGACCGTGGTGCCGGTTTTGGAAGAATGGTTGTCGCACTATTTGCCGCGGCTGGTTGCCGACGAAGTTCGCCGACTGACGGGCAAAAATGCCGGATTTTGAACCAATCGTCCGTTTGACATATAAGACGGACGATGTATGCATGCGGACGTCGGGAAAATCAGACGGCTCTTAAACGGATAACAAACAATGACCGGAGTTTCGCCAAAAAAAATATTTCTGCTTGCGACAGTCGTGACCGCAATTGTCTTTGCGGTCGCGTTTTTTTTCTTCCGCTATTCTCTGTATCGGTTTATGCCTGCGGTTGACGGCGCTGGTTTTGAAATCCGCGACGGTCTGCTGCGGGACAAAGGCGGCCTACCTTTCAGCGGGCGCGTGCGCGAAGAAGGCCGCGGTTTTGTCAACCTCGGCAGCTATCGCAACGGTCTGCCGCACGGTTTGCATGTATTATATCGTAACGGTCGGGTAACCGAAGTCAGCCATTGGCAAAACGGGGTTCGCGACGGTGTTTGTCTGTTGTATGACAACGGCGTTTTACAGTCGGAAGAACACTATAAAGACGGCAAAATGGACGGTTTAAGCAAACAATATGACAACCGCGGGCAAATAATTTTGGCGGAAACTTACGTCGACGGCCTGCGCGAAGGCCCCGCCCGCCAATATTATCCGAATGGTCGGGTTTATATTCATGTCAACTATCGTCGCGGTGTTCCCGAAGGGGCTTATGCCATGTATGCCGAAGACGGTTCGCCCATTCTGGAAGCTTATATTAAAGACGGAGCGCCGGAAAATGTTAAGGAATACAATCCCGCCTACCGCCTGCCGGTTAAAGACGAACAGGGAAACATATCGGTAGAACACTTTGCCGGGTAACGATTTGTTTTCATGGATTTTTGCTCCCGCTCTCAATCAAATCTCCCCATATGAGAACAGAGGAGGTGCGGAGGAGCTTAGCTTCGGGAATATTTTTTATCGGCGGCGACTTTGGAAAACGCCGGCTTGTTTGCTTGTAAAAGCAGCTCTTTTGCCGAGGTTCCGGCAGCAATTTTCAGCAGATTTTCCGCCAAAATTTCATAATTGTTTTGTGCCGACGGCAGGAAGCGGTCGAGCCTGTCGACAACCACGGGTCTTTCGACGGCGACGGCCGTCGGTTGAGGCTGTCCGGCTTCTTCCAGACGCTGCATGTCTTCGACAACTTCCGAAGTTGAGGTTTGCAGGGCAAAACCACATAACAGAATTTTTGTATACTTGTTTTGCAAATTTTTAATCTTTGTCGGCTTGAAGGTGCCGCCGTTTTTTTGGGCAGCGGCGGAAAAAGTGCTTGCCGCCAGCAGCAACCCGGCCGCGGCATCTTTGGCGGCTTCCGGCGGCAGCACGAACGGCGCGGCCACGGCCAGAGCTGCCGATGCCGCCGCCGCGCCGCTCAAAACATAAGATCCGCAGAGCGCCATTTTTTCTTTAATGTTTTTCTTCTCCGACATTATTATTTCCTGATTTTTCCGCCCAGGTCGTCAGGCCGAATTTTTGCCAGTCGACCGGTATGTTGTCAACATGTCGAACAACGGCTCGATAATGGTCGGCCACATTCTGCCCGCGCACTTCCGCCACCATACATTCGGCTGCCGTCGAAAGCTCCCGCCTCATTTCGGGGTTTACATAATCAAGGACGATGTTTTGTTCGCGATTACGGGAAAAAAGAGCATGCTCGCCGCCGTCATAGAGAATAACGGGATTATCTTTTATGCCATCGGGTTGCGGCAAAAAAATCAGCAGATTATCATCTTCGTCCCGTTTAACGGCATAAAGTCCGGCAAGCAGTGTTTCCGCCATCATTTTGTCCTTGCGTTACCGTGTCTGCCAAATTTACCGGTCGTAGCCTTGCCGACGTCCGCCGTTGGGATAACCGCGGCCTCCGTTGGAACGGTTGTGGCGGTCATCGCGGTTGTCCCCGTCACGGTTGTCGTGGTGCCGGTCATAGTCGTCGTCATAGTTTCTTTCGCGGCGATTTGCGTTTGCGCGGTTCATCTCTTTCTTGATATCGGAAAAATCGTGTTTCGGATTACCGATTCGGCTGATTAGGATGGGCGGCAGTCCCGTATCGCGGATGTCTTCGGCCACATTGTTGACATGGGTCATGGCGTCGCTTAAGAAGCCGGAAACGGCATCCCACTCGGCATTGCCTTTATAATATTCGTCGTTAACCAGACGGCGATATTCGTCTTCAATTTTGTTTTTGGCAGATTTTTCTTCGGACTGCTGCATGATGCCGAACAGTTTTTTTGCATCCTCGGGAGACATTTCGCGAATGGGGGTATTTTCTTTTCCGGCAATAACCTCGCGAAACATTTCTTTTTCTTCGGGGCTGAGGGTTTTGCAGCGGTTGGAAAGCAGAAAACCGACGGTTCCTCTTTCTTCGGCCGGCAGGGCGGCGTTGCCGCTGCTGTCCAGCCCTTCGTTGAAGGCGTTGTAGAGCTTGGCCACGGCTTCCGCCGCACCGATGGCGGCGGCGGCTCCGTTGGCGCGTCCGCTGCCCGAAGCGCTGTTTTTGACAATGGTTTCGTACTCGCTGCGCAGACCGAAGTCTTCCCACCAGTCGCGGAACGGAGCAAGATTGTAGGCGCCGATGGCGTTGCGAATACAACGGCAGTCGGCGTTGTTTTTATTTTTCGGGTCTTGCCAGTTAATGCCTTTGGCTTGGAGCTGGCCGGCGAATTCCATGGCCAGATCGCGCCGATATTTAATAACTTTCGGGTTGTTTTTGCCGTTTTTTCCTTCGGAGGCGTCAATCATTTTGTCAAATTTTGTTTGTGAAAGCTTCAGGCCGACCGGCACAATCATTTCCCGGCCGCAGGCCGTCCGAAAAGAACCTTCGTTGGCATCGTTCAAATCTTCAAATTTCACGCGGTCGATACCGGCATCTTTATAAGCTTTGACGACGACATCGGCGTAAGCGTCGCCCAAAGGTTTGCCGTGAGGCGTGGAAAAGGAAATTTCCACATTGCCGTTCGGATGGCGCTTAACATATATCCGGCAGTCGTTTTTATAGGAAGGGCAGCCGTCTTCGTTGACCAGTCCGTCTTCGTCCATATTTTTGTGGCTTTCGTTCGGAAAGGCCGAAAAAACGGTATAGCCCTGTTGGTAGGTAACAAAATAACTGAGGTTGCGGCGCTTGTTTTTATCCATCCATTTTTGAATTGTCTCCAACGCGGTGGCATAGGCTTCGGGAGCGGTTTTTGCCTGCGGTGCCGGAATGTCCAGAGCCGGCAGCGAAGAAGCGCCGTCGGCATTTTCTTCGTCGGTACCGTTTTCGGGAGTGTCGGTTTGTTCGTCAACGACCATGCCGACAGTGGTGGCATGGTCTTCGCTTTGGCCGGTATTTTTTTTGATATCGTCTTTGACGGCGGCAAACATTTCTTCCGTTTTTGGGTCGGTATTTTCAAGTTTTAAGGCATCGAGATCCATAAACGATATCAGCCCGCGCCGATCGAGCCAACCGATTATTTCTTTCAACTGATCGGGGCTCATGCCGGCCGGATTAAAAGACAGCTTGCCGTCGTGAATCTGAAAAGACACGTCCGACGGCTTCATGGCATCAATTGCCAAAAAGAGATTTCCGTCGGGATCGGCGCAAATTTTTGTGCGGGCACGCGGAGTTTCTCGGCCGTCGTTTTTTTCCGTTTCCGTGGAATGCACCTCGGTATCGGTATCGACCCGAAGCGAAAAGAGATTGGTATAAAGCTCGGGATTTTTCTCAAAACAGCTCAATTCCGTTGCCGCCATTTTATATAAAATGTTATCTTTATACCGGCGGATAATTTCTTCTTTGGACAGATCGTTCAGTTCTTTGCTGGAGGAAACGTTTGCCGCCAGCGCGACACGTTCTTCCAGCAGGCTGCGAACTTCGTCCGGCGAATAGGGACGTGTCTGTGCAAATTTTTCCATATCAAGCGGAATGTAGGGGTTGTTGTCAATGTTGCTAGCGGTTCTTGTAACCATGGAATCCTCCCGTTAAATATTCATACCCTGTACGGATAATTTCTTATATGGCATCTTAGCATGATTATACAAAAAATCAAGATATTTTTGTCAAAATGGGACAAATATCCGGCGCCCGCGTTTACCGGCCGCGCCGCCTTAATGATATTTGCGAATAATGCCGCTCAAAATGCCCTGCACCTTAACCCGCGAGGGGTGAAATTTTCGTATTTCGTATGCCGGGTTGCGCGGAATAAGACAAATTTCGTCCTTGTTTTTTTGCCACACTTTGAGCGTGGCTTCGGCATTGTCGATAAGCGCCACCACGATTTGTCCGTTTTCGGCGGTGTCGCATTTGCGGATAACGGCGGTGTCGCCGTCCAGAATACCTGCCTCGATCATCGATTCCCCTTCCACCGTCAGGGCATAAAAATTGCCGCGGCTGACCATTTCGTACGGCACGGCGATTTGTTCGCTTTCATCGGCCAGAGCCTCTATCGGCGTGCCGGCGGCGATTTTGCCGTAGAGCGGAATGGCGACGGCGGCGTTGCGCAGCGCCTGGCGGGCTTTTTTTTCTTCTTCGATAATCTCCCGCGGCTTAAAGCGGGGGATTTTCAAAACCTCGAGCGCGCGCGCCTTGTGCGGCATTTTTTTAATAAAATCGCGTTCCGTCAGTTCCTCTATCAGGGCGTGGATGCCCGATTTCGACCGGATACCGACAGCTTCCTTCATCTCCTCGTACGACGGGCAACAGCCGTTTTCTTTGATAAAATTGTCTATAAACATCAGCAGCTTATATTGTTTTGGCGTCAGCATCGTCTTTTTCTCCGCTAGCAAATATCCTTATGTTTGTTCTACTTTAGTTCTTTGCCGGCGTCAAGCAAATATTGGGTTGAAAAGTTGTCGGCTTTTGTTTATAGTGGCAAAAAAGAAAAACATCATTTCAAAAAACAACAGGAAACAATCATGGCAACAGAAAACAATATCCACAGAGAATCTCGTCTGGCAAAGCTGAACGCCTTGCTCGAAAAAGGCTATAACCCGTATCCCTACTGCTTTAAGCCCGATGCCTGCGCCGCCGATCTGCAGGAAAAATACAAAGATCTGCCGGCCGGCGAAAATACGGAAGACCGGGTTACGGTGGCCGGTCGGGCAATGGCCGTGCGCAACAGCGGCATGTTTATCGATTTGAAAGATTTCAGCGGCAAAATACAGGTTTTTTGCCACAAAAGCCATCTGGACGAAGAAGGGCTCGAACGCTTGAAAAATCTTGATGTCGGCGATTTGGTGGGTGTTTCCGGCTTTGTCCGCCGCACGCCGCGCGGAGAGCTTTCCGTTGCCGCGGAAAAATTTGATATTATCGGCAAATCGCTGCAGCCGCTGCCGGAAAAATTCCACGGTCTGACCGACGTTGAAGCCAGATACCGCCAGCGCTATGTGGACTTTATCATGAACGACGACAGCCGCGAGATTTTCAAAAAACGCTGTCAGATAACGTCGGCCATCCGCCGCTACTTTGAAGAACACGGCTTTTTGGAAGTGGAAACGCCGATGCTGCAGCCGATTATGGGCGGCGCCAATGCCCGGCCGTTCGTGACCCACCACAACGCGCTGGATATGGATTTGTATCTGCGCATTGCGACCGAACTGTATCTGAAACGGCTGGTTGTCGGCGGCTTTGACCGCGTGTTTGAAATCGGTCGCAACTTCCGCAACGAGGGCGTGGATAAAAAGCACAATCCGGAATATACGGCTCTTGAGGCCTATCAGGCCTATGCCGACTACAACGACATGGCAGAACTCATCCCCGATCTGATACGCTATGTTTGCGAGCAGGTTTTGGGCAAGCCCTCCTTTACCTTCAACGGGGTGGAAATAGATGTTTCCAAGCCTTTTCCGCGCAAGTCGATTGTCGAGTTGGTGAAAGAATATGCCGGCATTGATCTGATGGAGGCCGAAACCGTGGAACAGGCTCGCGAAATGGCCGCGTCGATCGGCATTGACGCCTCCGAATGTTCCAACTGGGGCAAGGTGGTGCAGCTGGTGTTTGACGAACGGGTAGAAGCCAACCTGATACAGCCGATTTTGGTGATGGATATGCCGCGCGACATTTCTCCGCTGGCCAAAACCCACCGGAGCAACCCGCGTCTGGTGGAACATTTTGACGCCTATATCTGCGGCATGGAGCTCGGCTGCGCTTATTCCGAACTTTCCAATCCGCTGGAACAGCGCGCCCGTTTTGAAGCGCAGATGGCCGAAAGAGAGGCCGGCGACGAAGAGGCGCAAATGCTGGACGAAGATTTTGTTACCGCTTTGGAAAACGCTTTTCCGCCGACCGGTGGCATGGGGATGGGCGTTGACCGGTTGGCCATTTTGCTGACCGGAGCGGAAACCATCCGCGACGTCATAGCCTTCCCGACACTGCGTAACAGATAAAACTTCAGACTTTTGCCGATGAAGGAACGACTGCGCAAAAAAGGACTGTCTGTTGCCGCTGTCGCCGCGCTTTTGACGGCGGCAGCGGGATTTTTTGTCTGTTCGGCGACGGCAACCGAAACCGGGGCTTTGTCAGCTGCCGTCGCGGCGGAGCGGAATGCGGCGGCTGTTGATGAAACCGCAGCCGCGGTCGCGACGGCGGAAAGCCCCGCCGACAACCGGTCGGAACCGGAAGAACTGCGCCGACTGGAGGAAAGCCTCGACCGCGACGCGGGCGAAATTCCCGCGCCGATTTTGAGCTGGGAAAAGAAAGTTTCCTACATTAACGAAATAGACCTGCCGGCACAGGTTATTTATGATTTTTACGAAGAACCCCTGCCGGAAAACGTGATAGAGCCGAAACCCGCCGCGCCGAAAACCCATCCGAAAATCAGCGGCATCAAAATCCGCCTCAGCCGCAAACCGCCGTATTTCGGCAGAGAGCCGGTCATTGCGATTGTCATCGACGACATGGGGGTCAGCCATCGGCGAACGGCGCAGATAAATTCGCTTGAATACCCGCTGACGTCATCTTTTCTGACCTATGCTTCAAACCTTGAAAAACAGATAAAAGACGCCCAAAAAGCCGGGCACGAGATTATGGCGCATCTGCCGATGGAGCCCAAAGCCAGCATGAATGTTTCCCCCGACGTGCTGACCACCGGCATGAGCACGGAAGAGGTGAGGGAAGGGCTTGTTTCCATGCTCGACAAATTTGCGACCGTCGACGGGGTGAACAACCACATGGGCAGCCGTTTTACGGAAGACGCCGAGCGGATGGACGTGGTTATGGAAGAATTGGGCAAACGCGGATTGTTTTTTCTTGATTCCAAAACCACGGCGCATTCGGTGGGGGAGGCCGCGGCCAAAAAACACGGCGTCCGTTATGTTTCCCGCAACGTGTTTTTGGACAACGAAGACAAGTTTGACTATGTCATGCGGCAGCTGCGACAAACGGAGGCTATTGCCCGCAAAAACGGCTATGCTGTAGCCATCGGGCACCCGAAAGAGCAAACTTTTAACGCGCTCAAAGTGTGGTTGCCCACCCTTACCGGCCGCAACCTGCGCCTGGTTCCTCTGAGTGAAATCGTCAGGGTTTTGCACCGTTAACCGTCGATATTTTTCGGGCTGATTCCGGCAAAACAAACGACCGTTTGTTTTGCCGGCGTTTTGATACAAAAATCTGCGGTCAGAAACAAAGAATGAATTTATGTAAATTTGTGAAAAATATAAAAATCGGTTGAATTTTATATTTGCTTCGGATAAAACGAATAATTGCAAAACAAACGGTCGTTTATTTTGCTTGTATACCATTTACAGAGTTCAAAGAGAAACAGATGAAAAAATTTGACATTATTATCCCGATCGGCTGTTCCTGCATGAGTGCAATAGGACTTCGGGAAAACAAAAAAAGAAGTCGCTCCTTTCCGTTGGATTGGATTACGCCGACCAGCTTGGGAAAAGCGGTGGATTTTATCGAAAACCATTTTCAGGATTTTTTTAACAAGCAGGATTTTGTGCGCGATCCGGAAAACGACAACCGTAAAAATATCAGTTATGTAAATACGCGGACAAAGCTGTCGTTTTTCCACGACTTTAAGGATGAAAACAAATTTGACGAAGAATATGTCGCCCTCAAAGAAAAGTATGATCGGCGGATAGAGCGCATTTATACCACAATCCGTGACAATCGCGATATCTTGTTTTTGCATGTATATATTTCTCAGTGTTTCGGCAAACAGCCGGATACGGAAGAAATCAAAAGAGAATTTGCCCGTTTGCAGGCTCTTTTTCCCGAAAATAACATGCATCTGCTTTTTGTGTTGTTGGGCAAAGAAGGGAAGGGGTTTGCCAAAAAAGCGCTTACCGATAAGATCGACTATGTTGAATGTTACGGAGCGGAAGGCGCGGACGCTGACACGGAAAAACTTGATTATTGCAAGTATCGTTCCGGTATGAATCTTCTGTTGAAAGATTATCCGGTCAAGCGCAACTGGAAGGACTATTTCCGCAAGCTTGGCTACAAGACGCTTGATGCTTTGTGCAAACTTCTGCCGGCCAAAAAACTGAAAGAAAAAATACGGATGATGTATAAGGAATACAAATAAGTTCCGATCTGACATTGAAACCAAAAATGAAATATGACGCCATGGTTTCTTTGGGATGCGCCTTATGCCCGGGCCGGAATCTTTGGCAGACAGTTACAAAGATATGAAAAACAATTTTGAAGGGTTGAGTTACGGCTTGAAAACCCCGATGAAGCGTGTAGAATGTGGCTAAATCATTTGGATATGAAGACAAACACTTGGAAATGAAATGGAAATAAAGAAAATACAGGAAATACTTAACAGGGATTTATCGAAAAGTACATCCAAAGCCGCAAAAGCGGTTGATAAGGTTTTCGGTTTTCTGTCGTTTGTTACTCAGATGAAAGTTCTTTGTCTTATCACTTGTGTCTACTGTATGGTTGTTTATATTTTTGTAGATATGGGAATTATCTGAATAAAAATCAGGCAATAAAGTTTTTGCCCCGTTTGATACGGGGTGGTTTTCGGAGCACAAAAAAGCCTTGGATTTAATCCAAGGCTTTTTCAATTTGGTAGGGGTAGTCAGACTCGAACTGACACGGCCTGAGGCCACAAGATTTTGAGTCTAGCGCGTCTACCAGTTCCGCCATACCCCCATCA
>CALXRS010000030.1 GCA_944390915.1 uncultured Alphaproteobacteria bacterium | reverse complement strand
CGTGCGGAGAAAGGGAGGGGGGATAAGGGAGAGGAGAAAAAGAGATAAGGGGGACAGTCGAGCATTTAAGGGAGAGGGGAAAAAGGCAATGTGCGGAGAAAGGGAGAAGGAAAAAGGAGTGCGGCCAGCGGCAGAAGAGAGGGGTAGAAGGGAGAGGAAAAAAAGGGGTTGCGCGCAGGGGAAAAGGAGGGGAGAAAAAGGAGGCTGCGTGCGGAGAAAGGGAGGGGGGATAAGGGAGAGGAGAAAAAGAGATAAGGGGGACAGTCGAGCATTTAAGGGAGAGGAGAGAAAAAGGCAGTGTGCGGGGAAAGGAAAAAATCGTTGCGGTCGGTGCCGAGCATTTAAGGGAGAAGGGAAGAAAAAAGGGCGGCGTGCGGAGAAAGGGAGAGGGGAAAAAACGTTCGGCGTACACCCCCTCACAAAGAAAGCCCCCGGGCGGGGGCTTTCTGCATTTTAAGAAATACGGTTGAAAACTTTATTCGTTTGACCATTCCAGCATAGGGTAATCTTCTTTGCCGCCGGGTAATTGAAAATGCCACCATTCGCTGTTTATTGTTTCAAAACCAACGGAAAGCATCAGTTTTTTCAGCAGTTCCCTATTGTTTATTTCTTCCGCAAAGCGGGTGTCCATAAAATCGTGCCGCGCTTTTTCCAGATGTTTGTAGAAAGGTTCGGTAACGCCTTTGGCCAGCTGCAGCGCATATTTTTTTTCGTAGCCGTCCACTTCCGTGGGAAATTTCAGATTGCGCCCTTTTTCGTCCGTGAGGCAGCAATCCAAGGCCGTGCCGTAGCAATGAAGGCTGTTTTCCGGCCGGCTGGCAAACAGCCCTTTGACCGTAATCAGCTCCAAAATTCGTCGATGAGCAACCGGAGGACGATAGGCATCGCGAATCCGCAGTTTCAGGTTCAGTTTTGCCAGTTCGCCGGCCAGATCCTGCAGGCGGACGGCTGCATCCATATGAATGTAGGCTCTGTCGCCGAAACCGACTTCCCAATAAACGGGATGCAAAATTATATTTTCCGCCGTGGCGTACATCATGTCGATAATAAAACGGTCACCGGTTATTTCTGCAAGTTGGTTGCGACTCAAAAAGTTTTTATCCATTTTTGCACTCTTTTGATTGTTGCTTTTAATACTGTTAAAATATATTTCCGATGCCGCAAAAACGCAAGCTTTTTGTGCGGGCGGGGACGCAAAAGAAAAACAGATGACATTTGTAAATTTTTTGATTATAATACTGCCCGTCGAACTGAAATTTTGCTAACGGAAACTGATGAAAAAAATGATATCTCCGGCCGAAGCCGGTAAGCTCATCCATGACGGGGATACAATTATGGTTGGCGGTTTTTTGCGCTGCGGAACCCCCGTGAAGGTTATTGATGAAATTGTGAACAACAAAATCGGCAATCTGACATTGATTGCCAACGATACCTGCTATCCGGAGTTTGATCGCGGTCGGCTGATCGTTAACAGACAGGTGAAAAAAGCTATTGTCGGACATATCGGAACCAACCCCGAAACCGGGCGACAAATGAACGCCGGCGAGTTGGAAGTGGAACTGGTACCGCTCGGAACTTTGGCCGAGAGAATCCGCTGCGGCGGCGCCGGCCTCGGCGGCGTGTTGACGCCGACCGGCGTGGGAACGGTGGTGGAAGAAGGTAAAACCGTGATTGAGTCGGACGGACGAAAATATCTGTTGGAAAAACCCCTGACGGCTGATGTGGCGCTGATATACGGCAGCAAAGCCGATCGCTTCGGCAATTTGTTTCTTGACGGAACAACGCGCAACTTCAATCAGGTCATGGCAACGGCCGCCAAAACGGTGATTGCGGAGGCCGACGAAATTTGCGATGAACCTCTTGACCCGGCCGAAATTACCATTCCCGGAATTTTTGTGGACTATCTCGTAAAATAAGGAATAAACAATGCTTTCAAAAGAACAATGCCGCGAAATTATTGCTCGACGGGTCGCCAAAGAATTTGCCCAAGGGGACGTGATTACGCTGGGAATAGGACTGCCGACGGAGGTGGCCAACTATATTCCGCATGACGTGCAGGTTATCTTTCAGTCGGAAAACGGTTTGCTCGGCGTGGGGCCCGATGACCCCGTCGCCGGCGATAATCCGAAAATTACCAATGCCGGCGGCGTGGCCGTTACCATTAGACCCGGCGGGGTGTTTTTTGATTCGGCCATGGCTTTTACCATGATCCGCGGCGGCCATGTGAATGCTACGGTGCTCGGCGCTCTGCAGGTGGACGAAAAAGGCAACATTGCCAACTGGATGATCCCCGGTGCTTTCGTGCCCGGTATGGGCGGCGCCATGGATTTGGTCGTCGGCGCCAAAAGGGTTATTATCGCCATGGAACATACCGGCAAAGGGCAGCCGAGAATTGTTAAAAAATGCACTTTGCCTTTGACGGCTGCCGGCGAGGCCGACTTAATCATTACCGAAAGAGCCGTGATTGAGGTTACGCCGCAGGGGCTGCTGCTGAAAGAAATCAACGCGCCGTTTTCGCTTGAGGAGGTTGTGGCTTCTACCGATGCCCGGTTGATGGTGGATGAAAAACTGCTCCGTCGGGCCGGATAAACGGAACCGCAGAACTTGTTTTTGTTTTGCCAAAAAAACGGAAAAACCTGCTCGCCCCTCAAAACAGGACGGCAGGTTTTTTCAGAGCAGGCGCTCCTTTTCCGTTTCGCCGGTACGCCACCACGAACTGCGGTATACGTCGGCAATAAACGTTTTCGGCAGGCGAATAAGCCAGCCGTTGTCGGCAATGTAGGCATATTCTTTGCCGGCGGATAATCGTTTTGCCGGAACGGCAAGGCGTTTTATCAGCCGACAATTTGCCTGCGAAAAGATTCTTCTGGCGGCAATGTCAATGTATTTGTCCGTCCCGCAGATAAGAACGCAAAGGCGAAACTCCGCATCTTCGGAGGAATGACTTTCTTCAACAATGCCCCATTTTAATTTTTTGTTCCCGGGGAGGTTGAAATACCTGCGCAGGAACTTAAAAGAATTAAAGAATCTGAGATCCATAATTAATAATTTATTTAAGGTAAATTTGCGAAAAAATCATAAGACAAAAAAGACAAAAAGTCAAGCTTTTTATATATGTAATTTTTTTGTACAATTTCTTGACAGAAAAGCGGCGGTAATATATCCTGATAACAACATCAATCATAAATCCGTGAGGAAAAAATGGCAGAAAAAAATAAAAATCCCCGCCGGTCGAAGAAAAGCAGAGTGCCCCTGGAAACACGCATCGTGGCCACCGTTGCCCTGCTTGACATCTGTCGCATGGACGGAGACGATATCAGTCAGCGCGATATGGAAGAGCTGTATAAAAAGGTTAGCGAATTTAATCAAAAAGCATTTGCCGAGGAAAACGAACATGCTTTCAATGTGGTGGCCGAACACGGGCTGGACGAGATTGACAGCACCCAGCAACTGCGTGACCGCATCCGCCGCAATCGGGCGCTCAATATTTATAAGACTCTCGGATATTATGATCTGGCAAGCGGAAAAATGAACGCGCACGAAATGAGCGGGGCGGAAATTGTGGCCACCATTCTGCACGAAAACGGCGTGAAAAATGCCGACGAGCTGACGATTGCCGCCTGTGAAGGACGTCTGACCGACGACGATGCTTTGCGGCTGAAAAAAATTCTTGCCGGACAACAGGGAGGATTGAAAAAAAGTTTGGCCGAAGATTTTGCGACTTATACCCGGCAAAATGTTCACAACCCGGCAATCGAGGCCGTTCGCAGCGATATTCGGGAATATGTCGTTTCCGTCAATAAGGTCGTAACCTTCCCGTTTACCGTAAAAAAAATACATGAATCTTTTCGTGACAAGTTGCGCGATATGGATTCCCATAATGACAAACCGCGTTTTTATAAAATGTTTGGCACCATGTTGATGGGCGGTCGAAGTGTTATCGGCGGCAATAAGGCCTCCGGCAGCCTCAACAATTTCAAAAATCAGATGCGGGAAATATACGGTGAAAACAGAGCGCCGGCAGTGATCGACAAGGCGCTCGGAATTTCTCCCGAACAAAAGGATGCCGCAAATGCCGACAAGCTCCGCGAACAGGCCTATGAGGAAAAATGCCGCGAGCTGTATTTTAAGATGTTGGCAGGTATTTTGGTGAGAAAATACGAATATAACCAAACCCATAACGAAAACGGCAATAAGGGCTTCGATTTTACCGCCTACCTGGGTACGATTGATTACAGATATATTCCGTCATTGGCCAACGAAGGCCGCAATTGCGTGGAAGCGCTGGCTTTTCTGGAACCGAAAAAAAACCAGCCCTATAATGGAGACGTTACCAGAGAATATTGGCTTAAACAACGCAATAAACGGGAAATGGATAGACAAAAAGTTGCGACAGAACATCATAAAAAGCCGATCGGCGCCGCCTATGATTTGTACGATCAGGTTATCGGCACGGACTCTTTGAAAGGACTCTCCCCCGAAAAGGTTGAGGAGTTAAAACTTAAGGTATGCGACCGATTGACCAACAATATCGGCAACAAAACATTCGTTATCGGTGAGGAAATGCACGATTCTCTGGAACCCAGAGGGGAAATTAAAATCACGCACAAGAAAGACGATATGATTTTTGCCGCAGAGGTGGATTGCCAGATCTTAAGGAGCATTATGTCCCGGCTGCCGAAGGTGATCAGCGAGGGACTCAAAAAATATGTTTTGGAAGACGATATGGTCGGAAAGAAGAAGATCTATACCTATATGTCGCTGCCGGAAGCCGATGAATACGAAGCCATCCGCGCCAATCTGATCAGCGGGGAAAAAGACCATGTTTCCGCTTTGCAGAAATTTTCCCGTTGTTATCAGGAAAGATAGCCCCCAAAAAAACATCTGCCGCAAACGAAGAAAGACGCAAAAAGCAGGCGCCGGCACGCCTGCTTTTAGGTGTGCTCCAAACCGCGTTTTGCGTAAAAACGCTTTGTGTGGGGGCGGCTTGTTAATCGATTATAAAAATTGCAGCTTCAGGGCTTGATGCGGCGTACCGACGTTAACGAAGAAAAATGCCCGTACATCTTGTCTAGGTAACGCTCATCGGCAAGAGGCTTGCGGATTTTGCAGTCCAGATAACGCCAAAAGGCGCTGCTGAGCCACGGGGCTTTTGCCGTTTTGCGGACAAATTTCCAATAGGCGGAAACAATCCGGCCATACATTTTGCGGCGGATGTCCTCCGGCAGTTCGGGATGGTCTTTTAAGGTCCAGTAATAGGCCATGAAACGGTCGTGGTCGAGCTGAATTTTGTTGCCCGAAAAATTGCCGATTTCCTTTGGCACCAAGACGACATCGGCACTCATTTTGACAACCCCGCGGGCATAGAGCGCGGCGCGCAGGGGAATGGATTCGTCCTGAATGAAAGCCCGCTCGTCGGCGCCGCCCGCCTTTTGCAAGACGGAAGTTTTGATAAGCTGCCCCATGCGCGTAAATTTGCCGTTTAAGACGCCCCTTAAGGCGTCCGGTTCATATTTGTAGGTAAATTCTTCCAGTCTGCAGGCCGTCAGTTCCTGCGGTTCTTTGCCGGTTTTGGTAAAGCAGCCGTAAATCATTTCCGCGCCGGTTTTGTCGGCCACGGCAATCATTTTTTCGGTGGAATCGAGCGGGAAAATATCGTCCGAATCAAGCATTCTGGTCCATTTCCCTTTTGCCAGAGCAATCCCCTGATTGATGCGGGCGCTGATGCCGCGGTTGTAGGGATTGGTCACGATGGTTACGTTTTTCATGCCTTCGGTCATTTGACGGATAATGTCGACCGAATGGTCGCCGGAAACATCGTCTACAAAAATATATTCGGGATTTTTTAAGCCCGTCTGACCGAACAGGGCGGTCAACACCGCCGGCAAATAATATTCCTTGTTATATACGGTCATAACAAAGCTGACGTCGATTTCTTCTGCCATGGCGGCCTCCTTTGACATAACGGTTTAATTCCAGTCGTAGCTGAGTTCTTCTTCCAGTTCGCGCAGGGTTTCTTCGCTGAGAACGGAGGGGGGGGCATCTTCCGCGGGCAGCGGTTCGATTTTGTCCTCGGGCGCGGATGTTTCCGTATTTTCGCCCGGCCGGAGGTCGGTTTCATCCTCGGTGCTTGGTGACGGTTGAAGGGGGTTGCCGTCGGTTTCGGCGGGGGCGGAAACGGAGCCGAGCAGCGAGTGCGGCGCGTGTTCTTCCGTTGTTGCCGGCAGCGGATCTGCTTCCGGCAAGTCTTGCGGCTGAATCTCTGTTGCGGGCATCGGCATTATGACATCTTCCGCGGCGGCTTCTTCCTCGCCGGCTTCGCGGACGGCCGCCGGCAGCAGGTCGATCGGTTCGCCGCTCAAATTGATATCTTCAAAACCGCCTTTGTCGTTTGTTTTTTCGGCGGGTGCGGGGGAAGCCGTCCGCTGCATCGGCAGCAGGTCGCGGGCAGCCAGTTCCTCGGCGCTGAGAAAGGCCACATTGCTTAAGTCGGTATCAATGCATTTGAGCAACCAAACATCGTAAACAGGATGTTCAACGGCATTGAGTGCCGGCGACGAAGAGAGCATCCAGCCCTTGAAAATATTAACCTGAGTGTTGTTGCCGATAGTGTCGGCTACGTCGACAAAGGCAAAGTTTTCCGGCGTTTCTTCCGGCGGGCGGGTGCGGCAATCGCGCACGATGATGGAAAAACTGCCGAAACGCACTTCCGAATTGACCGGCACGTTAATCACGCTGACGCGGCCGGTGATTTTATCCATGGCCTGCATTTGCGCGGTATTGGTCGGTATTTCCGCCGCGCGGGCGCCGCAACCGATGCCGACCGCGGCGACTGTTGAAAACAAAAAATTCAGTTTATTGCTCGTCATTTCCCGTTACCATAAAAATTACTTCGCCCACCAGATCTTCCAAAGTTTTGAAGTCTTTGGTGTTGGTTATTTCGTCGCCGTTTTGCAGCAATTCGGCAGATTTTCCCGGCTCTATTTTAACAAATTTATTTCCCATCAGGCCATTGCTGGCAATAACCGCGGCACTGTCTTTCGGGAGTTTGACGTCGGAAGCGATGCTCAATCTGATTTCGGCATCGTAGTTTTCTTCGTTGAGTTCCTGCCCGATGACGGTTCCCACCTTAATGCCGTTTATCATGACGTCCGCGCCGGTGGTTAAGCCGCCGGCTTCCAGAAAGCGCGCATGCAGTTCGTAGCCTTTCACGACCTGCAGATCGGAGACCCGGTAGGCAAACAGCACGAAAAAGCCTGCCACCAGCAGCACCACCAGTCCCATGATTGTTTCCATCGGACGTTTTTTCATTGTTTATCTCCCTTGTTGTCGGTTTTTCTTTTAGCTTTTCCCAAATCGATGATTCGTTCCACGAGTTCTTCCAGCACCATGGCGTCCTGCGTGTAGGAAAATTCGCCTCCCGTCGGCAGATTGTCCATGGAACCGCCGGGCTCTATTTCGATATATTTGGAACCGAGAATGCCGTCGCTGACAATGGAGGCGCTGCTGTCATCGGGAATTTTTAAGCCTTCTTTCAGCTCGAGCGTCAACAGAGCATTGAAGTCGTTGTCCAGTTCGGCGGCCACCACTTTGCCGACCGTAACGCCGGCCAGACGCACGACGTCTCCGACCTGCAGGCCGTCCGTACGACCGAAACGGGCATGCAACGGATAGTAGTTTCCGTTGTCTTGATGTTCGACGCCCTCGCGGCCGAAAATATAAAACAGCGACAGAACAACCAGCGTTGCCACGACATAAAGTCCTGTTTTCAGCGCGCTTTGTTCCTCGCGGGAATATTCGTTGCTCACTTTGTTATCAGCTCCCGTTTGCCCCATTGATTGTTATCTTTCGACAGGTTACCCCACTTTTGCCGGTTTGTCATCAAAGATTTTGCAAATTGTGAAAATGATTTTGAGGATAAAACTTAAATAAACTGAAATTTAACGGAAAAAGTGTTACAATAAATTACAATTTTAGGAACGTACAATGATTGAAGCGCAGGGACTGATTAAAAATTTCGACCGTCGGCGGGTGCTCGACGGAGTGAACTTTTCGGCGCAAAGCGGCGAGCTGATAACTTTGCTCGGGCCAAACGGCGCCGGCAAGACGACGCTGATGCGCCTTATTTGCGGCTATCTGGCGCCGGATGCGGGGGCGGTGCGGATAGACGGCCGGAGCTACGAAACTTCGCGGACGGAAATTTTGCGCAAACTCGGCTACATGCCCGAAAACACACCGCTGTATAAAGAATTGACGGTTTTTGAGCATCTTTGCCTTGTCGGTCGGGTTTTCGGCCTTGATAAAAAAGAATTTTCGGCGACGCTGGAAGAAGTGTGTGACGGATTGGAACTTTATCCCGTTCTCGGCCAGAAAATCCAAACCCTTTCCAAGGGGTATACGCGGCGCACGGGAATTGCCGTCGCCATGATTCATCGGCCGCAAATTCTGATTTTGGACGAACCGACGGAAGGACTCGATCCCAACCAGAAAACCGCTGTTCGCAAATATCTGCGTCGCTGCGCGGAAAAGGCGCTGGTGCTGATTTCCACCCATCTGCTGGAAGAGGCGGAAACGCTTGATTCCCGCGTGTTGCTGCTGGCCGACGGCAAAATCTGTACGGATACGACGGTCGCGGGGCTGCGCGCCTGCTCGCGCGACGGCACTCTGGCCGATGCTTTCCATCGCCTGACGGCGGAAAAAACGATTGCGGAGGAAAATGAAAGATGAAGCTGTGGGCGGTTTTGTGCAAAAAGGAATTGGACGGATTTTTCTATGGTTTTTCCGCTTATTTTATTCTTGCCGTTTATTGGGCACTCTCGCTTTTGGCGGCCGTTTTTTTCGGTTTGTATTTTGTGGTGGACAACCCGTCCATGCGTTCGTTTTTTGCCTTTCAGCCACAAGTGATGGTCGTGGTGTTGCCGGCCGTAACCATGCGTTTGTGGGCGGAAGAAAGCAAAAACGGCACGCTTGAGCTGTTGTTTACGTTTCCCGTCGGCAATGCCGCGTTGGTCGGATCGAAGTTTTTGGCCGGATGGATCATGTCGCTGTTGATGCTTGCTTTGTCGCTGCCGCTTGCCGTTTCTACCTCCGCGGTTGTTGCCGTCGATGTTCTCAATATTGTCAGCGCCTATGCCGGAGCCGTTTTGGCCGCGGGTGTGCTGACGGCGCTCGGCTGCGTCGTTTCTTCCGTTGTTTCGCTGCCTGCGGCGGCTTATCTGTTGAGTGTGCTCGCCGGCTGGGCGTTGATCGGGTTTAACCTTTCGCCGTTGTTGTCTTCGCTTGCGGAAAAATTGCCGGACGCACCCTTTTATTTACCTGAGGCCTTGAATTTTTCTTCGCGCTATCAGGGGTTTATAAATGGCCAGTTCAGTCCCGACAGCGTGTTCTATTTTGTTTCTCTGACGGCGGCTCTGCTGTTTTTTAACTGGGTTATTGTCAACGAAAAAAGGAACGGAAAATGAAGCGGTGGTGGGAAATTGTTCTGACGGGGGTTTTGCTGGTTCTGTTGTTTGCCGCCGTTAACCTTACGCTTTCCTGGCTGGGGGGCGGACGGTTGATAGATGCGACTTCCGCCGGCCGGTATACCTTGAACGAAGTTTCCGACAAGGCGGCGACCGATTTGTCGCAGCCGGTCGAGTGGCGTTTGTATGTGTCGGATAATTTGTCCGCTTACGATTGGAATATGGAAGCTTATGCCGCCGAAGTCGGTGCCTTTTTGTCTCGCTACCGGCAGGCTGCTCCCGACAAAATTCGCCTGCAGATAAGACGCCCCGGCGAAAAGGCGGAGATGGAAAGTCTGGCCGCAAACGACGGACTGATCCCGTTGTCGACGGAAGACGGCGATTATTATTTCGGTCTGAAAGCCGTGGCCGCGGACGGTCGCAGCGTGGTTATTCCCGCTTTTCTTCCCGAGCGGCGGCCGCTGCTCGAAAACGACCTTACGCGTATGCTGCTTTTGCTTTCCGAAACGAAAAAAGCAAAAGTGGGAGTGGTTTCTTTCGGGGTTCCGCCGGCCGGAAAAAATTCGCCGTTTAAGGCCTTGACCTCTTTGTTGGGGCATTATTTCGATTTGTCGCAGATTGCCGCGGACAGCGCTTATATTCCGCAGGATATCGACGTTGTGACGGTCATTAACCCCCATAATCTGCCGTCGCTTTTTGCCTATGCTCTGGATCAGTATGTCATGCGCGGGGGAAAGGTTGTTTTTTTGGTTGATCCGTATTCCGAACAGCAGCATGCAAGGCAAGGCTATCCGCCGCGATTGAATCTTTCCATGAACGGTTTTTTGCGCGTTTGGGGAATGGAGTATGACGGGCGGATGATTGCCGGAGACATTCTGAACGCGGAAAAAATACGCGCCGGCGACGGCCGCAGCCGGCTTTTTCCCTTGTGGTTCTTTGCCGCCGGTGCCAACGGAGAAAAATTGCACTTCCGTACTCCGGGAAGTCTGCGGGCAACCAACGAATCGCGCCTGCAATACGAAGAACTGGCGGCAACCGGAGAGCAGGGCGGGGAAATAGCCGTCAATAAAGTGCGTTATACGCCGAAATCGCAGATTATTCTCGACTATCGGCAGGACAATCAGCGGCATGTGTTGGCTCTGCTGGCAAAAGGAGAGTTTCGCTCGCATTTTCGCGACAATCCGCTGGCCGGAACATCTTCCGCCGACAAAGTGCAGCCCTACCTTCCCTTTGCGGTCGAAGGGGCGGCGGTGGCCGTTGTCGCCGACAGCGATTTTGCCGCCGATGACTTGTGGGTCGCGTCTTATCAACCCGAAAATCCGGTGTACGGAACCGTGCCGTATGCCTATAACGGCGAGTTTTTGCTTAACCTTATTGCCGGCTTGGCTCAAAAGGCACAACAATTGCCGGTTTCGGACGCCGACGACGGTCAGCCGACCAATATTGCGGAAAAGTTTTATCGGGAAAGTTTTAATCTTCACGCCGAAGAAAGAGAAGAGCGGGAAAAGGCGGAAAACGATTCTGCCGCAAGGTTGCGCCGGCTACGGCAAAAACATGCCGACAGCGAAAACATAATGCAAGCGCAACAGCTGCAAAAAGCCGAAGACGAAAGCGCCAAAGACAAACGTCTTCTGCAAAGCGTTAACCGAAAAATCGCGGCCGGCGCCGACAATTTGCTGGGACGCTTTATGCTGATGAATTTGCTTGTTTACCCGTTGTTGATATTGATAATTGTTGCTTCGGCGGCAAAAATGTTCCGCGCCCGTCTTGCGCGAACGGCGGCGGAACAAAGGAAAAAACAATGAGAAAAGTTACGCTGGGGCTCTTTTGTTGTCTGTTGGCCGCCGTTGCGGCATTTGTTTCGGTGGTGCAGCAAAAGCCGTATTACGAGTCGGTTTTGTACAAACAGGGAGACTTGTTGCTGCCTCGGGCGGAAGATTTGACGGAAATCAGATTGCAGACCGACGAAAGCGATGTTCTTTTGCAGAAAATAAACGGCGTATG
This sequence comes from uncultured Alphaproteobacteria bacterium, assembly GCA_944390915.1. Lineage (GTDB taxonomy): Bacteria > Pseudomonadota > Alphaproteobacteria > RF32 > CAG-239 > JAFUYI01. The sequence goes on along the minus strand of CALXRS010000030.1, from coordinate 5,316 downwards.
GATGGCCGACGGCTACTATGCTTCGCAGACTTTTGTCGAAGATTTTCTGCGGCGCCTGCAACAAGCGGCGGTGAAAGAAAAATTGCCTTTTGTCTCCGGCAACGGCTCCGAAATGCTTATGGTTTTTAAGGACGGCAGCCGGCTCAAAATGTTTCTGCAGGCCGATGACAAAACCGATAAAAGCATCGCCGTTTTAAACGGTGCGGCTTATCTGACGGATCAGAACCTGCAGCCCTCCGCCGCGCTCGCCGATTATTATTTGCAGCCGTTGCTGCCCCTTGACGGGGACAGTATCGAACGGGTTGTCAATTATGCGGGAGATTATGAATTTTTGCTTTCTCTTTCATCTCGGGGCGCCGTCCGCAATTTGCCCGAGGACGCGGTCTGTCGCCGGTTTGAGATTGTCTCCGCCGCCGGACTGAAACTCATATGCGGTTTGTGTCAAACCAAACGGCTTTATTTGCTGGGGGTCGATCTGCAGACAACGGTTATGCCGACAAAAGCCGCCGCAGCCTTTGCCGCCGAAAACCGCTTTCGTTTCGACGGTTGGTATTTTGTTCTGAAGGCCGAAGACGGAGCCAAGCTTTTTGCCGCCGTTACGGAATAATAATTTCTCTTGCTGCTTGATAAAATTAATTCTTTACGGTTTTTTTTGCAAAAGTTTTTGGGCAACGGAAATTGCATTTATACATTTTTAGTACTAAATATACATACATATAATGTATATTTGGGAGCGTAACATGCTGCGGAAAAAACTCGATGCCCTGTTTTGGCGGTTTGCCGACGAAAAATTTTGCTACACGGCCGTCTGGCCTTATTATACGGAACTTGTCTTTGCCTTTGCCGACTACGTCGACGCTCTGCCGGACGAGGAGCTTGCCCGCCTGCTTGAGTGTCAAAATCCGGCGCACGCCCGGCGTCTGGCAGCGGCCGGCGTAGATATCTGGCTGACGAAAAATGCCAAAACCCTGCTTATTCTCTGAGCGCCTGCTCAGTGGCCGAGCAGGTTCAAAAATTCTTCCTCGCTGAGGGTGACAATGCCGAGTTCGGCGGCTTTTTTTGCTTTTGAACCGGCCGCCTCGCCCAAAACGACATAATCGGTGTTTTTGGAAACGGATCCCGCCACTTTGGCGCCGGCGGCAAGAGCCTTGGCCTTTGCTTCCGAGCGTGTCAGACGGGCGAGCGTGCCGGTAAAGACAAGCGTTTTTCCGGCAAGGGGGCTGTCATTGTTGACCTGTTCGGCAAAATCTTCAACCGTCACTTCCTGCCGCAGGCGGCGGATGGTTGCAAGATTGTGCTCTTCCTTAAAAAATTCGACAATGTCATGCGCCATCGATTCGCCGATGCCGTCAATTGCCAGCAGTTTTTCCGTTCGGCCGGCTTCCGTTTCCGCAGCAAAGTTGTCAAAACTTTCAAAGTTTTGCGCAATCAGCCGCGACGTCGCCGCGCCGACCTGGCGAATGCCGAGCGCATATATAAAGCGTGCCAGAGAAATCCGCCGCCGCTCGTTGATGGCCTTGAACAGGTTGGCGGCCGATTTTTTGCCCCAGCCTTCGCGCGCTTCCAGATGCAGACCGTCGTCCGTGGCAAAAAGGTCGTCGCGGCTGCCGTTGTTGCGTTTTTCGAGCGTAAAAATATCCACCGGACCGGTGATGATTTTTTCTTTATAGAAAGTTTCGATGATTTTGCCGCCGAGTCCTTCAATGTCAAAAGCATCACGGGAAACAAAATGCTTCAGCCGCTCAATGGCCTGAGCGGGGCAGGTCAGGCCGCCGGTGCAGCGGCGGACGGCTTCGTCTTCCTCACGGATGGCGTGGGCACCGCATTCGGGGCAGGTATGCGGAAAAACAAATTCCGCCGCGCCGGCCAGTCTCTTTTCCGTGAGCACGCCGACCACCTGCGGAATAACGTCGCCCGCCCGTTGAATGATAACCGTGTCGCCGAGGCGGATGTCTTTTCTTTTGATTTCGTCTTCGTTGTGCAGGGTGGCGTGGGCAACAATCACCCCGCCGACGTTGACCGGTTCCAGATCAGCCACCGGTGTCAGGGCGCCGGTGCGCCCCACCTGAATGCGGATGTCGCGAATGGTTGTCAGCGCCTGTTCGGCGGGGAATTTGTGGGCAACCGCCCAGCGCGGCGTGCGGGTTAAAAAGCCCAAGCGTTCCTGCAGAACAATGTCGTTGACTTTGTAGACCACGCCGTCAATGTCGTAGGCAAGCGAGGCGCGGATTTCCATCAGGTCGGCAAAAAACTTTTCGATTTCCGCCGTGTTGCGGCACAGCCGGTTGTTCGGATTGGTGGGAAAACCCCATACCCGCAGATGGTTGAAAAAGTCTTCCTGCGATGTCCAGACGCGTTCGGAAACTTCGCCCCAGGTATAGGCAAAGATGCTCAAATTCCGTTCGCGGGTAATTTCCGGATCAAGCTGTCGAAGCGAGCCGGCGGCAGCGTTGCGCGGGTTGGCAAAGGTTTTTTTGCCTGCCGCGGCATATTTTTCGTTAAGCATAAAAAAGTCGGCTTTGGACATGTATACTTCACCGCGCACTTCCAACACATCAGGCGCGTCGGCTATCTTTTGCGGCAGTTCGGCAACGGTTTTCAGGTTTTCGGTAATGTCTTCGCCTTCACGCCCGTCGCCGCGGGTGGCGCCCTGTACGAAAACGCCGTTCTCGTATCTGGCGGTAAAGGACAGGCCGTCGATTTTGGGTTCACACATAAAGGCAATGTCCGAGTCGGTGTTTAGAAAGCGCTTGACTCCGGCAATAAAATCTTCCACTTCCGCCATCGAGAAGACGTCGGCCAACGAGAGCATCGGAAAACGGTGCGTCACTTTGCCGAACGCGCTTTGGAGCGGGGCGCCCACCCGTTTGGACGGGCTGTCGTCGCGAACCAGATCGGGAAAGCGTTTTTCAATTTCCTCGTTGCGGCGCTTTAAGGCGTCGTATTCGGCGTCGGTCAGAAAAGGGGCGTCGTTTTGATAATAGGCAACATCCGCTTTGGCCGTTTCTTCGGCGATTCGTTTCAGTTCTTCCGCCGCCTGTTCTTTGTTCAGATCTTTTACGTCAATCATTTTCCGCTCTTTGTTATTTGTTCTTTGTTCTTTGCCGTCAATATACTTGTCTTTGCCGCCGTTTTCCAGAATAAATTTTTGTTGTCGGCATATCTTTTGGACAAATATGTTGTCGGGGCAAAAAAAATATCTCTGCCTTCGTTTCGGGCAGAGATATTTTTACGGAGTTGACATGCCTCAAAATCTGAGAATGTCCGCTGTGGTTTTACCGACCCCGGGTTGCTTCATGACGTCGGCAATGGTTTGGTTGTCAAACTTCGGGGTGTAATATCCGTCTTTATCCGGATAGTCCTGCCCGAACAGTTCATGCACGCTCATGCCGAAAATTCCCGCGGCATTGGCGGTTTTCAAATCTCCGGGAGTGATAATCTCCAGATACAGAGCCGCCTGCAGCCAACGCAGTTTCAGCAATCCGTCGTTGGTGATGCCGCCGGCGCTGCGAAAACCGGTAAAATAACGGGCGCATTTGTCGGCCGACAGATTTTCGTTAACGGCAGCAAACAAGCGGGACGGCCGGCAAACCTCCGCGCCTTCCGCGCTAAAACCGGTAAAACGCTCGCCGCCGATGTTGTACATAAAATTCGCCAGAGCAACGATTTCGCCGTCGCTTAAGACGCGGTTAACATGACGGAAAAACGGTTTTACGTGTTTTTGCAGATGGTCGACGGTTGTTTGATAGGCCTCTTGCGGAAGAGTTGTTTCGTCTTCCTTAACCAAGCGGTCGCCGACTACGGTGTTGTTGTAACCATAGGCATAACGTTCGCCGGTAATGTAGGTTTCTGCCGAAAAGCCGGAAGTGTACACGACGGAGACGACAATGTCTTCGAGGCAACGGTCAAAGCTTTCCGCATTGAGCTCCCATGTGGTTTTAACGGGTTTTTCAACCACCGGTTCAACCGGCAGGGGAATAGGCTCGGGCTTTTTGTTTTGCACCGCAAAATAAATCACCACGCCGCAAATTACGGCCAAAGCTGCGATAACAATCGCAATCCATTTCTTTTTGTTCATAATGATTTTGAATTAAGGGTAAATAAAATTCCCATCTTGGTCGCATTGGGACAACGCGGCAGATAAATAATATCCACATAATTTATGTTTAGACAAAAGGATAAAACAAATAAGCGCAAAAGGCAAGCAGAATATGCCGATAACCTTCTGTTGCACTGCATTTTTGTAAAATCAGTCGGAAGGCGAGTCAAAAAAAACGCCTGTTTCCGAATCGAAAACAGGCGTTGGGTTCTTTGTGCGGATGCTGACAAATTTACAAAGGGGCAACCATCATGGTCATTTGCCGCCCTTCGAGTTTTGCTTCCGACTCTATTTTGCAATGTCCGTCCAAATCGTCAACGATTCGGTTAAGCACCTCGCGCCCCATGTCGTTGGCGCTCATTTCACGCCCTTTGAAACGCATGGTAAACTTGATTTTGTCTCCTTGCGCAAGGAATTTTCTGGCTTGTTTGATTTTGACTTCGTAATCGTGGGTGTCAATCATCGGGCGCAATTTTAATTCTTTGATATTAACGACTTTTTGATTTTTGCGGGCTTCGTTTTTCTTTTTTTGCTGCTCGTATTTATACTTGCCGTAATCTAAAATTTTGCACACCGGCGGCACGGCTTGCGGGGAAATTTCGATCAGATCGGAGCCGGCGGCTTCGGCGGCCGCCAAGGCTTCCTTTACGGAAACGATGCCGCGGTTTTCTCCGTTTTCGTCGATTAAACGTACTTCTTTTACCTTTATTTCCAGATTAATGCGCGGTCCGTCTTCTTCCCGTACTGGCGCATTGCGAGATTCGATAGCTATTGTATCCTCCATAACATGTTGACCAAAAAACATTTTTTTCACATATACACATATACATATAAGTGCAATTTGTACATATATATTACAATTACAAACATTTTTGGCAAGTAAAATATATATGACAAAGCCGAAAGCAACGCGGAGCAGGGCGGTCAATTTTCCCAAAAAAGAGCTTTTGGAGCCGGGCGGAAGATGTACGTTATAAAAAAATACATATATTCAATTAATTATGAGAAAAAGAAGAAAAACGTGATTTTTTTTGAAAAAATGTGTTGACATTTGAAACCGGCTGTCATATAAACCACCTCGCTGACGCACTGAGGCGACAGCAACAAACTTGAAAGAGTTTGTTTCCGGGATCTCCGGAAGTTATAAAAAGCGATAGTAAATAAGAAGTGCTAGAGGATATATGGGCGGTATATAGCTGGTGATATATATTGTCTGT
>CALXRS010000029.1 GCA_944390915.1 uncultured Alphaproteobacteria bacterium | reverse complement strand
TGAAACAAGTTCAGGATGACACTCAAGAAGCGGGTCGGTATACCGATGTCAACGCCCCACCCACAACGAAAGCCCCCGGGCGGGGGCTTTCTTTTGCTCTCACCCTCACCCGACGCGTGCGCGTCCCCCTCTCCCCTCAAGGGAGAGGGAATTTTTGTCATGCCGAACTTGTTTTCGGGTTACAAAAAAGCCTTTCCGCCGGCAGGGGGAAAGGCTTTAATCGGCTAAAAAATGCAATCGGCCGGCGGGTTATTTGCCGCAACCGCAGCCGCCTTTTTTCGGCTGATTGGAAGATTCTTTTTCGGAAGCGGATTTTTTGGTTTCGTTTTTCATAATAAACTCCTTGGTTATAAAATTAATCCTATTACCGGTAGTTCCGCTTCCTTATATATGGGCGAAAAGGAAAAAAACAACCGCTCCGCGGCCAAAGTCAGTCTTCGCCGAACTTATTGTTTATCAGACGGGAAAGCTCGTCTATGACTTTTTGGGCGTCGTCGCCGGCGGCAATAATCCTGATAACGGAGCCCTGCGAGGCCGAAAGCATCATCAACCCCATGATCGAACGGCCGCTGACAACCGGCAACCCCGCTTTTTCCACCTCAATATCGGCTTTGAAGTTTTCCACCGCCTTAACAAAAGCAGCCGCCGCGCGCGCGTGCAGCCCCTTGCGGTTTTTAATTTCCAGCTCGACGGAAATATTTTTGCCGTCCATTAATCAGGCTCCCAAAATTTCCGACGCAACATTGATATATTTTTTGCCGGCTTCCTGCGCGCCGAGAACGGTTTCTTTCAGGTTTTTGTCTTTTCGGAGCGAAGCCAGCTTAATCAACATCGGCAAATTGACGCCCGCCAAAATCTCAACTTTTGCCTTGTCCATAATCGATATGGCAAGGTTGGACGGCGTGCCGCCGAACAGATCCGTCAGCACCACGACGCCGCTGCCGTTGTCTACCGAACCGACCTTGTCCAAAATCTCTTTCCGCCGGCTTTCCATATCGTCTTCGGGACCGATGCAAACCGTTGCCACGCTTTCCTGCGGACCGACAACATGCTGCATGGCCGCCACAAACTCGTTGGCAAGATTGCCGTGAGTAACCAAAACCAAACCTATCATCTAATCTTTACGCCTTATCGTTTATTTTTTTTCGGAACTGCCGCCGGTCCAGAAATGAACGGCGCCGAAGCTTTTTATCACGTCTTCCCTGCTTTTGGCCAAAACCAGCTCGTCCGCACGGGTCTGCCGCCCTTTGAACACGATTTCCTCAACATTGTCCACCGGCACCGCATAAACACGCTCCACCATTTTGCCCTGCAGTTCGACAATCATTACAAATTCCGCCTCCGCCAGCGGGCCTTTCGTTTCTTCGTCAATATTATCCAGTTTAACGGCCAGACGCCCGTCGCGCTTCAACAGTGCCGTTTTTTTGCCGTCAAACTCCAACACGGGATTGACCGGAGCTCCATCGCGGGCATCGATAAAAATCGCCAACTCGCCGTATTTGTTTTCGATAATCTCAAAAAAATCCTGTTTTTCGACAACGGTATAATATTGTGTTTCCATTTTGTGGCCTCTTATGGTAATATTGACATTGCCTGCATGGTAATACATTCGGCAAAAAGAGTCAATTTTGAGTTTGCAAAAATGGAAAAAACACCCCTGCGCTTTATCCGCCCCTATATCATAAAATTCCGCTGGTATTTTCTTTTTATCATCCTGCTTATTTTTGTCCGGCAGATTGCCGAAGCCGTCAGCCCCTATTATCTGGCGAAAATTTACGAAACTCTGGCGGAAACAACCGAAAAAAACACCGGCGACATGTGGAACAGGCTGTTTTTTTTCGCTTTTCTCTTTGCCGTGATTATGCTTGCGGGAACCCTGATATCCGAATTGTCGATGTTTGTCATTGCCCGCTTTATTCCCAAAATACGCACCATGGTCATTAAAGATACCTTTGAAGACGTCAACCGACAGTCGATATCTTTCTTTTCGCGCGAAATGACCGGCAACATATCCGGCAAAGTGCAGCTTCTGGCCAACAGCACTCTCGACCTTACCGGCTATTGCCACGAAATATTTTACACCGTCAGCAACCTGCTGGTCAAAACCGTCGCTCTGGGGCTTGTTTCCTCCTACTATATCGGCATAATGGCCGTTTATATCGCCCTCATCGTCCCCGTCAGCTTTAAGCTGGGCAAAACACGCCGAAAACTCGGAACGGAAACCGGAAAACAGACAAGCGCGGCCAACGGCACCATCGTCGACGCTCTTGCCAACTACAGCGAAATCAAAAGCTTTGCCAATTTCAAATTTGAAAAAATCAACCTCATGAAGGCGCTTCGCCTGCTGCGCGGCGCGGAAACAAAAGAAAGATACGTGGCCGGCGTCATCCGTCTTATCCAGCAGACGGTTACCACCGCTTCGCTTGCCGGATTTTTGTTTGTTTCCATTTTCATGCTGAAAGCGGACATTATAAACATCACCGATTTTATTTATGCCAACACGTTATTTATGTCCGTATCGCATCTGGCTTTTTCGCTCTCCTGGATGTACAGCAATCTGGCGCGGATTTTCGGCAATATATCTTCCGCGCTCGAAACGCTGGCCGTCGAACCGGAAATTGTCGATGCTCCTCATGCAAAAAATCTGAAAATCCGCAAAGCGGAAATAGTTTTCGATAAAGTTTCCTTCGGCTACGATCGGCGCAAACCGCTGTTTAACAACCTGTCGCTTGTTATTCCGGCGCGCCAGAAAGTGGGGCTGGTCGGCTTGTCCGGCTCCGGAAAATCAAGCTTTGTCAAACTTATCAGCCGCTATTATGACATCAACGACGGCAGCATTCGCATCAACGGATTTGACATTCGCGAATTAACGCAAAACTCGTTGCACAAAAACATTTCCGTCATTCCGCAGGATGTCTGCCTGTTTAACCGCACCCTTTACGAAAATATCCGTTACGGCGACCCCGACGCCGGCGAAAAGCAGGTGACGGCCGCCGCCAAAAAAGCCTATGCCGACAACTTTATCCGCGAGTTTCCCGACGGCTACCAGACCAGAGTAGGCGACCGCGGGGTTATTCTTTCCGGCGGCGAACGCCAGCGGATTGCCATTGCCCGCGCCATCCTGAAAAACGCGCCGATTTTGGTGTTTGATGAAGCAACTTCCGCCCTTGACAGCGAAAGCGAAAAACACATCCAAAAGTCACTTGTTAACCTGATGAAAGGCAAAACCGTGCTGGCCATTGCCCACCGTCTTTCAACCTTAAGCCAAATGGATCGGATTCTTGTGTTTGACAAAGGAAAAATTATTGAAGACGGTTCACCCGCCGAACTGCTTGCCAAAAACGGCCTGTACCGCAAGCTTTATAACATGCAGGCCGGCGGTTTTATGCAAACTTAAAAAAAAGCGCGTATTATTTTTTATTTTTACGATACCCCAGGCGCGGCGTTTCCCGTTCGGAACGCTTGCCCAGCTGACGCTGCGGTTGACCAACGTTGCCGTTTAAGAGCGAATCGATAATATCCAGCGGGTTTTTCCCTTCCAAAAGCTGTTGTTTGGCCACTTCGGAAGCCACCGACTGCACGACCGCGTTGCGGAAAGCGTCTTCGGCCGCTATCTTGCTCTGTTCCGCCTGTTTGTTGGTTTTTTCCGCATATTTGCGGTGAAAACGGGCAAATTCGTATATCGGATCTCCGCCGCGGACATAGTTGTCCAACCCGGTCAGGTTTGTTTTTTCGTCAACCAGCGCTTTTATGCCGCCGCGTTCGCGGTCGTTGTAAAGCTTCCAGTCTTCGACAATTTCCCAATAAACGGCCGCCTGCACGCTTTCCGGCGAAATATTGCCGAAATCAATGAACTTAACGTTTCCCGGCCGCTGGAAAATGTTGATATTGTCGATAAAAAACTCTTTGTTTTCCCGCAGCTTGCGGCGCGGATTCACCAACGCGCCAGCCAAACAAAGCGCAACCAGCGCCTGCTTGAAGCCTTCGTTGGCCTTATAAACAACCTTTAGCGGGCGCTTGACAACCTCGGGATTTTGCAAAGCCGAGGCCACGCAATATTGATTAAGATTTACCAGCGCATCTTTCTGATCTTCTTCCAGCTCCACCGATGTTTCAATAGCGGCGCCGTATGCCAGATTTACCAATTCCTGAGCGTCTTTGACCAGTTGCGTATCGTCCATTTTTTACCTTTCCACCAGCGGCTTGAAAATTTTTACCGCTTCAGTATACACGTTTTTTTTGAAATCGACAATCCGTTTAACCGCCTCATCAATATCTTCCCAGGCATAGCGGGAAAATTCGGGGTTCTCTGTTGCCAGATTTATCTCTTTATCGTCCCCGCAAAAACGGAACAACACCCAGCGCATTTCCTGCCCGGCATATTGCCATTTGCTTTTTTTCTTCACCTCCGGCGGAAAATCGTAACGCAGCGGCGTGTCGATAACAGCCTCCGTCTTTACCGAAATGATGGAGGTTTCTTCCCGCAATTCGCGGCGGGCGGTCGTCTCCGTGTCTTCCCCGGGCTCCGCGCCCCCTTGCGGAAACTGCCATGCCCCGGGCGTATCCAGCCGTTCGCAAAGGAGCACTTTTCCTTTGTAAAAAACAATCGTCCCCACGCAACGTCGATACAAATTTTCCATTTTTCTTCTCCCCGCCGCGGCCGCGGCAAAACCGCGTCCGCAATCCTGACAAGAAGACTTATTCTTCCTTGTTGTTGTAGATGCTCAGCGCTTTCACGGTATCTACCGCCCGCAGCAGCTGATAGTCTTTTTGCAAATCGTCGTCCTTATCCGTTTTGCCCTTGTCCTTTCCGTCGGCGGATTTTTTGCCGTCTTCGTCATTGCTCAGAGCGTTTTTGAGTTCGGCTTCGCTGATGGTTAACCCTTCCAGATTATAAACTTCCAGCTTGGCCGGCAAAACCTCGATATCCGGCTCTATGCCCTTGGCCTGAATGGAGCGGCCGGACGGCGTGTAATAACGCGCGGTGGTCAGCCGGACAGCACCGTATTTGGAAAAAGGAACAACGCTTTGCACGGAGCCTTTGCCGAAAGACTTTTGTCCCATAATGACCGCGCGACGGTGATCCTGCAGCGCGCCGGCCACAATTTCCGACGCAGAGGCCGAGCCGTCGTTAATCAGCACCACGATCGGCAGGCCTTCGGCAATATCGCCCTTGGTGGCGCTGTATTTCAGCGTTTCTTCCTCGTTGCGCGAACGGGTGGAAACAATCTCTCCCGAATCCAAAAATAAATCGGAAACGGCCACCGCCTGATCCAACAACCCGCCGGGATTGTTGCGCACGTCTATAACCAGTCCTTTGACCCCGTTTTTGGTTTCTTTCTGCATTTTTTCGAGGGCGTCTTCAATGTTTTTATCGACTTCTTCGCTGAAAGAAGAAATGCGGATGTATGCCACGTCTTTGGCCTTGAGTTCGCTCTTGACGGACTGAATTTTTATCTCTTCCCTTTTTAAGGTAACGTCAAAAGGCTTTTCGGTTCCGCGGCGAATCGTCAGTTTGATTTTGGTTCCGACCTTGCCACGCATCTTGTCCACCGCCTCGGTCAAAGACATACCAACCACCGTGGTGCCGTCCAGACTGATGATATAGTCCCCGGGTTTCAGCCCCGCGCGATAGGCCGGCGTATCGTCTATCGGCGAAACAACTTTGACCACGCCGTTTTCCATCGTCACTTCCAGCCCGAGACCGCCGAACTTGCCCTGCGTCTGCTCGTTCAGGTATTGGAAGCTTTTGGCATCCAAAAAGCTTGAATGCGGATCAAGCGACGACAACATGCCGTTGATGGCCGCTTCAATCAGTTTCTGATCGCTCACTTCCTCAACATAAGAAACTTTCGTCCGCTCCATGATTTCGCCAAAAAGGTTAAGCATCTCATAGGTGTCGACCTTTTCCTCCTCCTGTTTTTTGTCGGCGGCGGTAACGCAGCCGGCGGAGGTCATGGAAATACCTGCTATTAAAACGATAATCAGTAATTTTTTTAACATAGTGTTTTTCCTGTTCTTGGTTTATTTTGCCAGCCAGGCTTCGGGATCTATCGGCCGGCTGTCTTTGCGCAGTTCAACATAAAGGTTGGCTTCGCCGCTTTCGGGCATCTGTCCCACGGGCTCGCCGGCCAGAAGCATCTGCCCTACTTCGCAGTAAATGCCGTTCAGCCCCGCCAAAAGCGACATATAATGTTCGCCGTGCTCAATAATAATGATGTTGCCGTATCCGCGGAACGGCCCGGCAAAGATGACCGTGCCGTCAAAGGGAGAAACCACCTGCGCCTCGCTCCGGGTTTTGATGGATATGCCCTTGGAGCTGACGCCTTTGGCCGTTTCCTGCCCGTAGGCAACCACCACCGGTCCGCGCGCGGGACGGGAAAGTTTGCCTTTTGCACGTTCAAAATTTTGCCCGACGTCTTTTATATACGCGATTTGCGATTTAATCAAGTCGTCGCTTTTGGCCTGTTCCCGCTTTTCTTTTTCCCGGCGGGCACTGACGGCTTTGGCTTCCTGCTCGGCGCGGTAGCGTTCCAGTTCCTCACGTTCGCGGCGCAGTTTTTCCAGCCGCTCGCGTTCCTGCCTGCGGCGCAGCTCTTTTTCCTTTTCCAGCTTAACCAGCAGCTCTTTAATGTCTTTGGCCTGAGCGGCAAGCTGCTCAATCTTTTTGCGGGTGGCGGCGCTTTTGTCCTCAAGCCGGCTACGAATTTTTGCTTTTTTGCGAATCAGCTGCTGCATCTGCCGATGCTCTTTTTCCAGCTTCTGTTTGTTGCGGGATATGCTTGCCACCTGCCGTTCGATTTTTCTTTTCTTGGCGGCAATGGCGTCGAGCCTTTCCCTTATGCCGGCGGCCTCTTCCGCCAAAAAAGGCACCGTTTCGCGCAGGAGCATGGCGCTGCGGATAATCTCAACCGGCGAAAGCGGCTGCACAAACAGGGCTTCCGTCGGTTTTAAGGCCAGATTTTGCAGGGCGTAAACGGTTCCGATCAGGTTTTCGTCTTCGGAGAGAAAACTTTCTTCCGCCGTCTGCAGCTCCTTTTGCAGGCGCAAAAGCTCTTTTTCCATTGTCGACACTTTTTCTTCCGTGTCCTGAATCTGCTTTGCTTTGGCTATCATCTGTTTGCTGACGGCGGCCATCTCCACGCTGACCTTGGCGGCCTGCGCCTGCAGCCGTTTGTGCTCAACGCTTTTTTGCTCCACTTCGACTTCGATTGCTTCCAGATCTTTGCGGGAAACGACTGCCGCGCCGGACGGTTCGGCAAAAGCCGACACCATCAAAAGCAAAGCAAGAATAAAAGTCCCTGTTCTCAACGGCAGTCTTCCCGATAGCGGTTATTTACGCACCAAAAGCGATTTTCCGGTCATCTCCGCCGGCTGTCTGATTTTCAGCAAATCGAGCAGCGTGGGGGAAATATCGGCCAGCTTGCCGTCGTTTAAGCCGATAACGTCGGCCGGACCGTTGACCAAAACCGCCTGCACCGCGCCGACGGTATGCGCCGTATAGGGCTGGCCGGTTTTTTCATCAATCATTTTTTCCACGTTGCCGTGGTCGGCCGTAACCAAAAGCACGCCGCCGACGTCTTTGATGGCTCCGACCACTTTGCCGAGGCAGTCGTCCACCGCCGCCACGGCCTTCAGAGCCGCTTCCATCACGCCGGTATGACCGACCATGTCGCCGTTGGCAAAATTGCAGATAATCACGTCGAATTTTTTGTTTTCGATGGCGTCGAGCAGGTGATCGGTCACTTCATAAACCGACATTTCCGGCTTCAGGTCATAAGTGGCCACTTTCGGACTCGGCACCAGAATGCGCGACTCCCCTTTGAATTCCTTTTCTTCACCGCCGTTAAAGAAAAAGGTTACATGGGCATATTTTTCGGTTTCGGCAATCCGCAACTGGGTCAGCCCGTGGTCGGCAATCACTTCGCCGAAAATGTTGGTCAGCTGTTCGGGCGGGAACATGGTCTGCATAAAACGATTATGGTCCACCGAATATTCCGTCATGCCGACGGCCATCGACAAATCGACCGTCTTTTTGCGTTCAAAACCGGTAAATTCCCTGTCGGCCAGAGCATAAAGAATCTCCCGCGCACGGTCGGCGCGGAAATTGGCCATCAGCACGGCGTCGCCGTCTTCCATGCCGGCATAGTCGCGGATAACCGCCGGCACGACAAATTCGTCGCTGACGCCCGCGGCGTAAGAAGCCTTAATGGCTTCGACCGCGTTGTTGAAACGCTGTCCCGTGGCCAGCACCATATTGTCATAGGCTTTTTCCACCCGATCCCAGCGTTTGTCGCGATCCATGGCATAAAAACGGCCGGCAACGGTGGCTATTTTGACATAATCCATGTCCATGATGCCGGCGGCAAAATCACCGACAAACTCCGCGGCCGATTCCGGCGGCGTGTCGCGCCCGTCCAAAAAGGCATGAACTTTCGTGCGCACGCCGTTTTTGTTCAAAATGTCGGCCAAAGCCAGAATGTGCAGCTGCGAAGAATGCACCCCGCCCGGCGACATCAGTCCCATCAGGTGACAGGTTTTGCCGTTTCTCTTCAAAGTGTTCATCAGCTGTATCAGAACCGGATTGTTTTCCAGCTCCCCGTCTTTGATCGCCTGGTCTATCTTGGGCAGATCCTGCATCACCACACGACCGGCGCCGAGGTTGGTGTGCCCCACTTCGGAGTTGCCCATCTGGCCTTCCGGCAAACCGACGGCCAGACCCGACGTTTCCACCAGACAATGGGGATATTCTTTCAGGCAGCGGTGCCAGTTGGGGGTGTTGCCCTGTTCAATCGCGTTGTCGGCGGTAACATCCTTACGGTAGCCCCAGCCGTCCAATATCAGCAGCATTACGGGTTTTTGTCTCATTTTTTATCCTTCTTCTCCAAAATTTTCAAAAAAACGTTACTAAGTGCAGATTATATATAATTACTTTAAGAAGAAAAGCCCTAAATTTCACTCTTTTCATTAAAAATTATTCTTCCCTTTCCGCCGCCAGCATCACTTTTTTCCAAATTTCCGCCGGCAGATTGCCGCCGCTCACGCCTTTCATCGGCGAATTGTCGTCGTTGCCGAGCCAGACGGCCGCCACATACCGATCGGTAAAGCCGACAAACCAGGCGTCGCGATTGTCCTGCGACGTGCCGGTTTTGCCGGCGGCAAAAAACGGCAGCCGCGCTCTTTTGCCGGTGCCTTCGGCAATAACGTCGGCCATCATTTCGGTCATTTCTTCCACCGTATTGTCATCGAGAATCCGCGGCCGATCTTCGTCATCGTGCAAACGGGTATATACGGGATAGCCGTCGCGGGTATAAATTTCCGTAATCGTATAGGGCCAAGCGGCATAACCGCCGTTGGCCACCGTCAGATAGGCCACCGCCATATCCAGAACCTTTACCGCCGAACTGCCCAAAACCATGGCCGGCGTGTCGTCTATCGGCGTGGTGATGCCCATTTTGTGCGCCAACGCGATAATCTCTTTGCGGTCGAGACGGGTTGACAAATCCACCGTCGCTGGGTTGAGCGAGCGGACAAAAGCTTCCGCCAGCGTCACCCGGCCGTAATATTTGCCGCCGGCGTTGGTCGGCTTCCATTTGCCGATGGCAAGCGGATAGTCGTCCACTTCGTCGTCCGTGTCCCATCCTTCTTCCAGCGCCGTCAGATAAACAAAGGTTTTGAACGCCGAACCCGGCTGCCGCAAAGCCTGCGTGGCGCGGTTGAACTGGCTGCGTTCATAATTTATACCGCCGGCCATGGCCTTGACGGCGCCGCTCATATCCAGAACCACCACCGCCCCGTTGGTTACCTTTTTGTCTTCGGCGTTGGCAAAAACAACCTGCCGCAACGCCGTTTCCGCCGCTTTTTGCAAATGTTTGTCCAGCGTGGTATAGACATTGATGTCGTTTTCGCGCTCGCCGATATAGGCGTTTACTTCCGCATAAACCCAGTCGGCAAAATAGCGGCCGCCTTCCATATCATCGTGGATCTGCGCGCCGAGCGGCATTTTCAGCGCCTTTTCTTTCTGCGCCGGCGTGATGATTGCCGTATTCACCATATTTTGCAGCACCACCGCCGCGCGTTCGCGCGCACGGGTTTCGTCGGCGGCGGGATTGTAGCGCGCGGGAGCCTTGAGCAGGCCGGCAATGACCGCCCCTTCAAGCATGTTCAGATCGCGCGAGCTTTTTTGAAAATATTTTTGCGCGGCGGCCTCTATGCCGTATGTGCCGCTGCCCATATAGACGCGGTTAAGGTAAAGGGTCAGAATCTGCTCTTTGGAAAATCTGCTTTCCAGCCAGAAGGCCATCAACAACTCCTGCACTTTGCGCTTAATGCTTTTTTCGGACGTCAGAAACAGGTTTTTGGCCACCTGCTGAGTGATGGTGCTGCCGCCCTGGGCGTAGCGTCCTTTTATCAGATTGGTTACCATGGCGCGGGTAAAAGAAATGACGTCAAAACCGAAATGTTTGTAAAAACGACGGTCTTCGGTGGAGATAACTGCATCCACCACATAAGGCGGCAGTTCGGACGGCGTGATGACTTCCGAATAGACATTGCCGAAAGTTTTTATTTCCTGTCCGTTTTCGGCAATCACCGTGGTGGAAGGCTGACGGGTGCGCGACACCGCTTTTTCGATATCCGGCAAAGTGGCAAAGCAATAGCCCACATAAAGCAGCACCGCCAGCGCGGCAACGGCGGCAAGCAGCAAAACCGCTTTCAGCCACCGGGGAAATCCGCGGCTTTGCCGATGGCGGGATGATTTGCCGCCGCGACGGGATGAACTTTTGGAACGAGATGATTTTTTGCGTGTTTTTTTCGTTTCTTCTGCCATTTTCTTCCGTTGCCGAGATAGTCTTTCCAAAGTAAGGGCATTATACCGGACAAATATCACCAATAAGTTAAGCACAATACAAATTTTCGCGGTTGGCTTTGCCCTTTTGATGGTTTATATTTTAAGAAAACAAAAAAGAAAGGGAAAAAATGACGGCAAAAATTTGTTTGATTGACGGTTCGGGCTATATTTTCCGCGCTTTTTACGGGCTGCCGCCGCTGACCGCGCCGGACGGCACGCCGGTTAACGCCGTTTACGGCTTTACCAACATGTTTTTGAAACTGACGGCAAAAATCGGTTGCGACTACAATCTGGTGCTTTTTGACGCCAAAAGGCAGAATTTCCGCAACGAAATTTTCCCCGAATACAAGGCTACCCGCCGCGAAATTCCCGAAGAGCTGATCCCGCAGTTTCCGATTATCCGCGAGGCGGTGGGCGCGCTGAACCTCAATTTTCTGGAAATGGAAGGCTATGAGGCCGACGATCTGATCGCCACCTATGCACGGATGGCGCTCGACAAAGGCATGGAGGCGGTAATTGTGTCCGCCGACAAGGATTTGATGCAGCTTATCCGCCCGGGCGTGGAATTTTACGATCCGATGAAAGACAAATTTTTTACCCCCGAAGACGTTAAGGAAAAATTCGGCGTTTATCCCGACAGGGTGGTCGACGTGCAGGCTCTGTCCGGCGACAGCACGGACAACGTGCCCGGCGTGCCGGGAATCGGCCCAAAAACCGCCGCCGAGCTGGTCAATGCCTTCGGCTCGCTGGAAGAAGTGCTGTCCCATGCGGCGGAAATCAAACAAAACAAACGACGCGAAACGCTTTTGGCCAATCTTGACAACGCCCGCATTTCGCTGGAGCTGGTTCGCCTGTGCAGCACCGCGCCGGTCGAAAAAAAGCCCGAAGATTATCCCTGCCGCTGTCCGGACATGGAAAAAGTCGAAAATTTTGCCGACAAATACGGTTTTATCAGTCTGAAACCGCGGCTTGCCCGTTGGGTGGAAGAACAATGCCGGAAAAGCCGGCCGCAAACGGCGGCAACCGCAATCGGGGCACCCAAAAACTACCAAACGGCGGAAAACGCCGAAACGCTGCAAAAATGGCGGCGGCTGATTGAAGCCGAGGGCGCTTTTGCCTTAAAAGTTCTGGCTGACGCCGGCAGCAATCCGGTTTTTGACCGGCCGGCAGGCGCAGCCGTGGCCGTCGGCGACGGACAAGCCCTTTATCTGCCTTTTGCCGAAGAGGAACAACCGGCGCCGGCAGATCTGTTCTCCGCTGCCCAAAGCCGCCCGCAAACAGGTTTAAGCAACAATGAGACGGCGGATTTTCTGTTTTCGCTGCTAAACGACAAATCGCTTTTGAAAATCGGCCACGACCTGAAAAGGGATATGCACTTTTTGAGCGGATTCTGCCGGCGGGAAACGGAATTTTCCCCATACGACGACGTGGAAATCATCTCTTACGTTCTTGACTCGTCCGCTCACGGCCACGGGTTGGAGGAACTGGCCGGGCTGTTCCTCGGAACGGAATTGACGAATCCGGACAAAGTGTTCGGCACCGGCCGGCAAAAACTGACCGCCCGCCAACTGCCTACGGAAACCGCCCGCGATTTTATCTGCGAGCGGGCGGCGGCCGTCTTTAACCTGCACAAAATATTAAAACCGCGGCTGCCCGCCGAACGACGGACAACCGTTTACGAACATTATGACCGGCCGCTCGCCGCCACTTTGTTCGAAATGGAAAAAAACGGCGTAACCGTCGACGCCGCCGGACTCAAAAAACTGAGCCGCGAACTGGAAGAACGCCAACACGGGCTGGAAAAAGAAATTTTTGCGCTGGCCGGCGAAGAGTTTAACCTCGGCTCGCCCAAACAAATCGGCGAAATTCTTTACAACAAGCTCGGGCTGAAGGGCAAAAAAAGCGCTGGCGGCGGTTTTCAGACCGGGGCGGAAGTGTTGGAAAAAATGGCGGAATCTCACCCGCTGCCGCAAAAAATTCTCGACTGGCGGGCAGCCGCCAAGCTGAAGTCGACCTATACCGACGCCCTGCTGCCGCTGATTGACAAAAACGGACACATCCACACCACCTACGGCCAGACAACCGTCAACACCGGCCGGCTGGCCTCGTTTAACCCAAACCTGCAAAACATACCCGTGCGCAGCGAAGAAGGCCTGAAAATCCGCCGCTGCTTTGTTGCCCGCAAGGGGTACAAACTTATCTCCGCCGACTATTCGCAGGTGGAGCTGCGACTGATGGCGGTTATTGCCGACGTTAAGGCGCTGAAGGCCGCCTTTGCCGCCGGCATGGACATCCATACAGCCACCGCCATGCAGATTTTCGGACTGTCCAAAGAAGAGGTAACGCCCAATATCCGCCGCCACGCAAAAGCCATCAATTTCGGGGTTATCTACGGCATTTCCCAATACGGGCTGGCACGACAGACCGGTATCTCCACCGCCGAAGCCAAACAATATATCGACACTTATTTTGAAAAAATGCCGGAAATAAAATCCTATATGGAAAAAACCATTGCCTTTGCCCGCAAAAACGGCTATGTGCTGACCCCTTTCGGTCGCAAATGCGCCGTGCCGGGCATTAACGACAAAAACAAAAATCTGGCTTCGTTTGCCGAACGGGCGGCCATTAACGCCCCTCTTCAGGGCGGTGCGGCCGACATCATGAAAAAAGCCATGAACGAAGTTTTTGCCCGCCTGCAAAAAAACGGTTCGGAGGCAAAAATCCTGCTGCAGGTGCATGACGAACTGGTGCTGGAGGCACCCGCCCCGCAGGCCGAAGAAACAGCCCGTCTGCTCAAAGAAACAATGGAAAACGCCGTCAACTACGACGTGGCTTTCGTCGCCGACGTCGGTATCGGCGACAACTGGGCGGAAGCACATTGAAAAAACGCCCGCATAAAAGCAAAAATATGCACAAAAGCTTAGTTTTTTTCACTTTTTGCTTTGGTTTGGGGGCAAAATGCCGTATATTGACCCCAGCAATTTTATGTTTTGAGGAAGAAATTAAATGGTAGAAATGACACAAGCCGAAATTGACAAGGAAGAACAAGAATATAACGCCGATTCCATCAAGGTTTTGCGGGGACTGGACGCCGTCCGCAAACGTCCGGGCATGTATATCGGCGACACCGATGACGGCACCGGACTGCACCATATGATTTATGAAGTTTTGGACAACGCCATCGATGAGGCTCTGGCCGGTTATTGCGACAAAACGGAAATCATCCTCAACCCCGACGGCTCGGCCACCATCCGCGACAACGGCCGCGGCATTCCCGTCGGCATGCATAAAGAAGAAGGCGTTTCCGCCGCGGAAGTGATTATGACCCAGCTGCATTCCGGCGGCAAATTTGATAACAATTCCTACAAAGTTTCCGGCGGTCTGCACGGCGTGGGCGTGTCGGTGGTCAACGCCCTTTCCACCTGGCTGAAACTGCGTATCTGGCGCGAAGGACACGAGCATCTGGCCACCTTTGCCAACGGCAACGTGGTGGAACATCTGAAAATTGTCGGCGACGCCAACGGCCGGCACGGCACGGAAGTTACCTTCCTGCCCTCGCCGGAAACATTCACCATGACCGAATTTAATTTTGACACGCTGGAAAAAAGCATCCGCGAAAAGGCTTTTCTCAACTCCGGCGTCTATCTGAAGCTGATTGATAACCGCGGACCGGAACCGCGCGAGGCGGTTATGCATTACGAGGGCGGACTCACGGCTTTCGTCAACCATATCAACAAATCAAAAGCGCCGCTGCACGAAAGCGTGATTGCTTTTGCCGGCGCCGACAACAACAGCGATATTCAGGTGGAAGCGGCCATGCAGTGGACCAACGCCTACAACGAAAGCATGCTCTGCTTTACCAACAACATTCCGCAAAAAGACGGCGGCACCCATCTGGCCGGTTTTCGCGCCGCGCTGACCCGCACCGTCAACAACTATATTGCTGAAAACAACCTTTTGAAAAAAGACAAAAATCTGATTACCGGCGAAGATATGCGCGAGGGGCTGACTTGCGTGCTGTCGGTTAAGGTGCCGGATCCGAAATTTTCGTCGCAAACCAAAGACAAACTGGTTTCTTCCGAAGTGCGGCCGGTGGTGGAAAACGTGGTCAGCACCAAATTGCAGGAATGGCTGGAAGAACATCCGGCGGAAGCCAAAGTCATCGTCGGCAAAATCGTTGAGGCCGCCACCGCCCGCGAAGCCGCCCGCAAAGCCCGCGAACTGACCCGCCGCAAAGGCGTGCTCGACATTGCCTCGCTTCCGGGAAAACTGGCCGACTGTCAGGAAAAAGACCCCGCTTTGTCGGAAATATTCATCGTTGAGGGGGATTCCGCCGGCGGCTCCGCCAAACAGGGACGCGACCGCAAAACTCAGGCTATTTTGCCCCTGCGCGGCAAAATCCTGAACGTTGAACGCGCCCGTTTCGACAAAATGCTCAATTCCGCGGAAATAGGAACCATGGTTACCGCTTTCGGAACCGGTATCGGCCGCGACGACTTTGACGCCGACAAATGCCGCTACCACAAAATCGTTATCATGACCGATGCCGATGTCGACGGCAGCCATATCCGCACCCTGCTGTTGACGTTCTTTTATCGCCAGATGCCCGAACTTATCGAACGCGGCTATATTTACATTGCCCAGCCGCCTCTTTACAAAGCCAAAAGAGGCAACTCGGTCATCTACATCAAAGACGAACACGAGATGGAGGATTATCTGGTGCGCGGCGGCTGCGAAGATGCCGTCTTAAAACGCGCAAACGGCGAACAGGTGGCCGGTCAGGATCTTATCTCGATGGTCGAAAACACCCGCAAAGCCCGCAACATGATTGCCGTTTTGAGCAAAAAGGCGCCGGAAAAAATCGTGGAACAAATGGCCGTGGCCGGCATGTTCGATCCGATTGTGCGGCAAAACCGCGAACAGATGAAAGCGCTTGCCGGCACGCTGGCGACAAAGCTTGACGGCATGGAAGCCGAATATGACAAAGGCTGGCAGGCAGACGTTGCCGAAGACGGCTCAATCAACGTCCGTCGCACCCTGCGCGGCGTGGAAGAAAAACACATTATCGGCAGCTCGGTGTTTGAAAGCCCCGAAGCCCGCGTGCTGAACGACATGAAGGCTTTTCTCAACGAAAACTATGCCGACGAACAGCGCCTGCTGTCGCCGAAATTGGGCGAAGAAAAGAAAATTTTCGGTCCGGTTTCGTTTGTCGACGCCATCATGGCCATGGGGCGCAAAGGCATTACCATCCAGCGCTACAAAGGGTTGGGCGAAATGAACCCCGAGCAGCTGTGGGAAACTACCCTTGATCCCGAAGCGCGCTCCCTGTTGCAGGTGAAAGCCGAATATCTGGACGAAGCCGACCAGGTGTTTGCCACCCTGATGGGCGACGTGGTGGAACCGCGCAAGGAATTTATCCAGGAAAACGCGTTAAACGTCGTCAATCTGGATATTTAATGAAAACAACGCCAAAAAAGGGGCAAAGAGCCCCTTTTTTTATGTGCGGATTTTTTTGTGTTCGGATTTTTGCCTTCGGGCAAAAATCAATCTTCACTTTGTGTTTTTTTGGATTTCAGCTGACCGCAGGCCGCCAGAATATCCTGCCCGCGGGCGGTGCGTATCGGCGCGGCAAAACCGTAGTCCTGCAGCTTTTGTGAAAAGGCGTGGATACGGTTGTTTGAACTCGGCCGGTAGGAACAGCCCGGCCAAGGATTGAACGCTATCAGATTAAACTTGGCGTTAATGCGGTATTTTTTCATCAGCGCCGCCAGTTCGTCGGCATTGGCCGGCCGGTCGTTGAAATCTCTGAGCATCAGATATTCAAAAGTGATATAGCCGCCGTGGTTTTGCTGATAATCGTGGCAGGCCTCCAAAAGCTCCGGCAACGGATATTTTTTGTTTATCGGCATAATCTCCGTCCGCTGCTCGTTGTTTGAGGCGTGCAGGCTGACAGCCAACTTGACGCCCAAGTCGCGATCCAGATTGCGGATGTGGGGAATAATGCCCGACGTCGACAGAGTAATCCGCCGCTTGGAGATGGCAATGCCCTCGCCGTCGGTTAAGATTTTGACCGCCTTGACCACATTGTCATAGTTTTGCAGCGGTTCGCCCATGCCCATCAGCACAATGTTTGAAAGCATACGTTTTTCGCCGGCAAGATTCCATTCGCCGTATTCGTCGCGGGCAACCATGAATTGGCCGACGATTTCGCCGGCGCTCAAATTGCGGGTAAGCCGCTGGCTGCCGGTGTGGCAGAAACGGCAGCCCATGGCGCAGCCGACCTGAGTGGAAATACATACCGCGCCGCGGTCGGCTTCGGGAATGTAAACCGTTTCTATTTTTTCGCCGTCGGCAAATGCCAACAGCCATTTGCGGGTTT
>CALXRS010000028.1 GCA_944390915.1 uncultured Alphaproteobacteria bacterium | reverse complement strand
CAAACCGCCAACATGGTTTATAACATCATGAGCAATGTGGCAACGACCAATGTTGCGGATATCAGTATAGACGCCGAAGCTAACCACAACCTCTGGGTCAACCCGATATTTACGACAATGAATATAGAATCGCCGACGAATATAGATGCCGATATCTGGGGCATTGAAGCCGGCGGCGACATTCAGCGCGATATTCACAATCGTTTGGGTATCTTTGTTTCCTATCGTCAGGGCGAATATGACATGAACGGCAACGGCGACAAATACCGTTCGCCGGTCGGCTCGGAAATCGACATCGACAGTTATCTGGCCGGTTTGTATTACCGCTATGATCATAACAACTGGTATGCTTTCGCGACTTTGTACGGCGGTATTCAGGAAGCGGACATCAAGACCGACGATGGCATGAAGTCCGATACCGACGGTGTGGAGTTCGGCGCCAGTGCAGAGATTGGTTATGATTACGCCCTGACCGACAGCGTGACTTTGACGCCGGAATTAGGCGTGTTCTATACGCAGGTGAACTATGACGACGCAACAGATAGCGTGGGCAAGAGCGCAAGCTACGACGACGCGCGGCAGATTGAGCTGGAAGCGGGCGTAAAACTCGCCAAGACATTTATGACGGATGAGAGCTTTGCAAGCGTTTATGTCAAACCGAGTGTGGTGCAGACGATTGTTGACGGCGAGGATGTGAACATCACCGGCCTGGGTGATGTGGAAGCTCTGGACGACGCGACTTTGGGTCGGATAGAGATCGGCGGTCGTTATGGCTTCACGACGAATCTTTCGGCCTATGGTTGGGCGAACTATACGTTTGGTTCGGATTACGACGCCACCACCTTCGGCCTCGGCCTCAACTACGCGTTCTGATAAACGACGATAAACGCCAAACACGAGAAAAGCCCCCGCTCGGGGGCTTACCCTCACCCGACGCCTACGCGTCCCCCCTCTCCCCTCAAGGGAGAGGGAAATTTAGTCATGCCGAATCTACACCAAACCGTTCCCCACACACCAAACTGTCATGCCGAACTAATATTAAATTGTCATGCTGAACTCGTTTCAGCATCTCTTCTTCAGCCGACCGAAAACCAGCAACAGCGCCACTCACAAAGAAAGCCCCGATTTCGGGGCTTTCCTTGTGAAAATCGACGGTATTGCTGAAAATCAGCTTATATATACCGTATGCAGCATGTTTGTCCGCCCCTTGACGCCAAGCGGAAAACCGCCGGTAATGATGATATGGTCGCCCTTTTTGGCCGCGCCGCTTGCCAGCGCGACAGACTTGGCCACATCCTCAAAACGGTCAAAACTCTGAAAAGTCGATTCGTTGATAAAACGGCGGGCACCCCAGACAATTCCCAGCTGGTGCGCCACTTTGACATCCGGCGTAACCGCAATAATCGGAATATCCGGCCGCTCGCGGGAAACAAGAAAAGTTGTCCGTCCGGAGCTGGTATAGGTAATAACCGCCTTAACGTTCGGCAAAACTTTGGAAATTTCACTGGCGGCATAGGTAATGGAGTCGGCCTCGCCCATACAACAGGAAACCGGCTGCAAATTTTTCATATACTGGAAAAAGAGCGGATCCGCTTCCACCTGAGTAATGGTTTTATTCATCATTTTCACCGCTTCCACGGGATATTTTCCCGCCGCCGTTTCCGCCGACAGCATCACCGCGTCGGCACCGTCGTAAACGGCGGTAGCCACGTCGGAAACCTCGGCCCGGGTCGGGGTCGGCTTTTCAATCATCGATTCGAGCATCTGGGTAGCCACAATCACCGGCCGCGCATATTTGCGACAGGCGTGGATTATTTTCTTTTGCAGCACCGGCACCGTCTGTAAGGGACATTCCACGCCCAAATCGCCGCGGGCAACCATAATGCCGTCGGAAAGCCTGATAATTTCTTCCAGTTCGGCAATGGCGCTCGGCTTTTCCAGTTTGGAGATAATCAGCGCCCGCCCGTTGATGAGTTCTCTGGCGGCGCGCACGTCTTCCGCCGACTGCACAAACGAAAGGCAAACCCAGTCCACTCCCATATCCAGAGCAAAGCGCAAATCGTCTTTGTCTTTTTCGGTAATGGCGGAAATCGGCAGCTTGATATTCGGCAGATTAACGCCCTTATGGCCGGAAAGTTCGCCGCCGACCTTAACTTTCGTAACCGCGTGACAGGCGTCGCAGGATTCCACCTCAAGCACGATATTGCCGTCGTTTAAGAGCAGCTCGTCACCGGGCTTGACGGTGGCAAAAATTTCCCTATGCGGCAGGGTCACCCTTTCGGCCGTGCCCGGCTCGTCTTTCATATCGAGCACAAATTGCTGTCCCTCTTTCAGAACAACGCTGCCGTTTGCAAAAACGCCGACGCGCAGTTTGGGGCCCTGTAAATCGGCGATAATGGCGGTAAACAAACCTTTTTCTTCGGATAGCCGGCGGACGATTTCATAACGCTGCCGGTGTTCCTCGTGCGTACCGTGGCTAAAGTTAAAACGGAAGGCGTCGGCGCCGGCGTCCAGCAGCCGGGAGATTGTGTCTTCGTCGGCCGACGACGGACCGATGGTGGCAAGAATACGTGTATTTGTATTTTTTGGCATTTTTTAACCTCATTCACATTTCTACTTTCTGGCGCAATTATAGGCGCTAAAAAATATTCTACAAGATTTTTTAAGCGGCCGGTTAATTTATTTGCTTGTCAAAATATATGGTGTTTGCTAATCTCTGCGGCAACGGTAATTTTGTTTTTGATAAGGAGAAAAAAAGATGACCGACGTAGGAGGCATAGACAACAACAGACTGCGGTCGCTGATTGAGCGTATCGAACATCTGGAAGAAGAAAAAAAGGCCTTAGCGGGCGATATCCGCGATGTTTTTGCCGAGGCAAAATCGGCCGGCTTTGACGTCAAAATCATGCGCGAAGTCTTAAAACTGCGCAAGATGAACGCTGCCGACCGCGACGAACAGGAAAGCCTGCTCGATACCTACCGCCGCGCGCTTGACTTATAAGCCGAGCACAATGCCTAAAATGCCGCCGGCAACAATATAAATGATGGGGTGCAGTTTAATATAGTGGATTGCACCCCAAAATGCCGCGCAGAGAACCACCGCCCAAATATCGGACAAAGCAAGCAGCCCGAGCTCCGCACCGGCATTCAGGATAAGCGCCAGCACCGCCGGCCGCACTCCATGCATCAGATACGAAAATATCTTTGTTTGTCTGATTTTATCCCAAAAAGCAGCTATCAACACGATAATCACCACCGAGGGAAAAACCAGCCCGACGGTTGCCGTCAGCGCGCCGCTGACGCCCGCGGCCTTAAAACCGGCATAGGTTGCCATGTTCACCCCGACGGGACCGGGCGAAGATTCCGCCACCGCAATCATATTGACCAGTTCTTCCGCCGTATACCACGGATAGTGTTCGGCCAGCTCAAACAGAAAAGGCACGGTTACCAGACCGCCGCCCAAAGCAAGCAGCCCGATTTTGAAAAACTCGAAAAACAACAATCCGTAAATCATTTGCGTCCTCCCGCCAGCAGACCCGCTGCCGCCGCCGTCAGCACCACCACCGTCGGCGACCCGCCGAAAAGCAGCAGATAAAGCAGCGCCGCCGCAAACACGGCTCCCTGAAACAGGCTGCCGACGGCTTTTCTGCTCATTGAAAGCACCACGTCCGCAATCAGCGCGATAACAACGATGCGGATGCCCGCAAAAGCGTGAGTCACGTAGGCGTTTTCCATATACAGGCGGATAATGTTGGCCAAAGCGAGAATAATCATAAAAGACGGCAGAATCATGCCGACGGTTGCCGCAATCGCCCCCGCAAGACGTTTTTGCTTATAGCCGATAAAAGTTGCCACGTTGACGGCAATAATCCCCGGTGTGCATTGACCGATGGAATAATAGTCCATAATTTCTTCTTCCGAAGTCCATTTTTTGCGTTCGACCAGCTCTGCCTGCAACAGCGGAATCATGGCATAACCGCCGCCAAAGGTAAACAAACCAATTTTGAAAAAAGCCGCGAACAGCTGCCACAGCATTGACATTTCCTGTTTTTTCCTTTTTTTATGCTACATAAAAATCAACAGCGCCACCAGCAAAAAGCCGTAAAACAACACGCCCCGCAGGTACATTCCCGCCACCTTAAAATCCGCGCCCGAAGGCATGGCGTTTTCGATGATAATCGTTTGCAGCAGCACATAAAGAATGTAGTTGACCATCGTTGGCTGCATCAGCGGCAGATAGTAGCGGTTGATATAAAACCCTATCACCAGCAAAAACAGCGGCGCCAGCGCCGACGGCACGGCGTTGTAAAAAGTGACGTTGCGGAAACCGACGCTGCCCATAACATAATATCCGTCGGGAGATTTTCTAGGGAAGACGGTGAAATTGCAGGGCCGCGCATTTAAGACAAGCCCGACGATATAATGCATCAGTTCGTGCAAAATCGTTCCCGGAATGTTGACAAGCGCGCTTGCCCACATGCTGCGATAGGTGGTATATTTGAGCCGCAGCAGCACAATCACCAGCAAGATAAGCAAAAAGCGGTTGTTAAAAAAAGTGGCGAGCACTTCCGGATCGGTCGAAAAAGCAACCCACCGCCGATACATAAGTTCCAAAAATTCCATTCTACCCCCTGTTAAGCATCATCAGTCCCGCGAGATAGGTATTCAGCAAAACCGCGCTGCGGGCGGCGCTGTTTTTGCTTTCCGGCAAGGTACTTAAAGCCATCAGGCTTTCGGCCAGAACTTTTTGCGCCAGCCTCAGCCGTCGCTTTTCCATGGTCGGAAACATGGCTGCAAAATCGGGTGCCAGCAGCTTTTCCAGCCGCACCAGCCACCGGCGGTAGCCGACGGACAATTGATAATCGCGCAGATTAAGATGAAAATTGTAAAACAGCGTCCACAAGGCCCGCCTATCGGCGACAAACCGGTTAAAACAGGCCGCATAGGCGCAGATATTGCGGTAGCCTTTGTCTTTATCCCCGCCGGCGGCCGAACAAAGAGCTTCATACAGTTCGCTCAGCGTCTGTTCGTTTTCTTCGGCGACAAAGTCGTCCATCGAGGCAAACATGTTGTAGATGGCGCCGACCGAGCAGCCGGCCGCTTCCGAAAGCTTGCGCGCCGTCAGATATTCCGCCCCCTTTTCAACAGCCAGATTGCGTCCTGTCTCAAGCAATCTGCGGCGAATGTTGTCTTTTGCTTTTTCCTGCATATATTTTTCTTAACAAATTGTTTGCAATATGGCATTATGATAATTCAAATATATAAGGTGTTCAATTTTTTTCTTGTTTTTTTACGGGAATATTTTTGATGAAAAAAACATATTTATTTTTTTTCTTTGCATTGACTGCGGCAATGCCTCTTCGAGCCGCGGAAATGCTTGAAGACGGCAAGTTTTACGAAGACGTGCTCATTTCCGACGACATCAAAATGGAAGAAAGCTCCAACTCTGCCATGGAAAAGGCCAGCGAACTGTTGAAAAGAAAACCCAAAGTCATCAAAATAGAAGGCGCGCCGCTTGAGTTTCGCTCCTCGCGGCCAAAACCGGCGGCGGTGGTCAGCAAGCCGGTAGACACCACCACCAAATACGGCGAAGCGCCGTTCGGCCTTTCCTGGGGCGCCACCTACAACCAAACCAAGGCGCTCGGCGTCGATATGCAGAAGGTGGAAAGAAAAGACAGCGTCAACGATTTTATCGTGACCAAACTGCCCAAACCGCTGGCCGATTTTCGTCAAGTTATCGTCAGCTTCGGTGAAAACAATTCGCTTTGGCGTTTGAGCGCCTACGGCAAACTTATCGATGACAACGCCTCCGCCGCCAAGGCCGTGCATCTTTATCGAAAATATTATAAACTGCTGGCGCAAAAATACGGCAATGCCAAAGAATTTTATACGCCGAAAATAACGATTGTTGAAAAGACCGTCAAGGACGAGTACGGCAAAGACAAGATAGAAACCGAAAAAATTTCCGAACCCATCGGCGGCGCAAATTTTTTGCAGGAGCTTAAAAGCGGCGAAGCCGTTTTGTATGCAACTTTTGAAGACGAGAACGTGGGTGCGGCTCTGGCCGTTAACGTCGACGGCGACGGCAAAAGCTATCTGATTATCGATTATACCAATCTTCGCATCTTTCGCGAGCGCGAACAAAAAACCCTGGATGCGCTCTGAAAAAAACTTGTAAAAGGAAAAAGAAACATCATGACTAAAATTTGTTTTTGCGGAATTTCCGGCAACGGCATGAGCCCGCTTGCCCAGATTATGACACTGAAAGGCTATGAAGTATACGGCAGCGACCGCAGTTTTGACGACGGCCGCGATGCCAAGAACAAACAGGCACTGCTTGACATGGGCATTCGCCTTGTTCCTCAGGACGGTAGCGGTATCACGCCGGATACGGCTACCGTCTACGTTTCCGCCGCGCTGGACGAAGAAAACCCGGACATCAAAGCGGCGCGAGCCTTAAACATTCCGGTCAAACAGCGTTCCGACCTGCTGGCCGAACTGTTCCATCAGTATCCTTTCGGCATTGCCGTCGGCGGCACTTCGGGCAAAACGACCACAACTGCCATGATCGGCTACATCCTCGACATGCAGGGACAAAAGCCGTGTCTGATTAACGGCGGCATGTTGCGCAATTACGAATTATTAAAAGGCCTGCCGAACTTTATTTACAACGAAGGCAAATACTGCGTTATCGAAGCCGACGAAAGCGACGGCTCCATTTGTAAATACCGGCCGCAGGTGGCTCTGGTCAACAACATTTCCCACGACCATACGTCAATGGAAAATCTGGTAAAATATTTCCAGACCTTTGCCGACAACACCACAGGCACGCTGGTTGTCAACGACGACTGCGAACTTTCCCGCAATCTGCGACACGCGCATAAGGTTTCTTTTTCGGTCAAAAATCCGTCTGCGGACTTTTTTGCCGACAACATAAAATGCCTGGCCGACGGCATTGAATATTCTTTCCGCGGACAGACTTTCCGTCTGCATCTTTTCGGCGCCTTTAACGTCAGCAACGCGCTGGCTGCCATTGCCGTTTGCAGCCTGACGGGCGTCGACCCGCTTGCCGCCGCCAAAACGCTGGAAGGCTTTTCGGGCATCAAGCGCCGGCTGGAAATTGTCGGCACAGACAAACGCGGCATCACGCTGATTGACGATTTTGCTCACAACCCGAGCAAAATAGCCTCTTCTCTTTCCGCCCTCAAGGAATATCCGCGCCGACTGCTGGTTATGTATCAGTCGCACAGCCCGTTTTCGGCCTACAACACCGGCAGCGAAGTGGCGGCGGAA
The DNA here is from genome assembly GCA_944390915.1 of uncultured Alphaproteobacteria bacterium. Lineage (GTDB taxonomy): Bacteria > Pseudomonadota > Alphaproteobacteria > RF32 > CAG-239 > JAFUYI01. Next base: position 10,945 of record CALXRS010000028.1, on the reverse strand, counting down.
GTTGCCCGCGTACTTGGTCCGGACGATATTTTCGTCATGCCGGAAGTTTACATGCTCGATAAAGAAAAAGACAAGGGCATCACCGCGGCAAACATTATCAACGAAGCCAAAAAAGACGGCTTGAAAAACGCCTATTTTCTTGAAACAAAAGAAAACGTGCGCCGTTTTATTTTGGAAAACGCCAAAGACGGCGACTGCATCGTGATTATGGGCGCCCGCGACAATTCTCTGCCGGACTTCAGCCGGCAGCTTTTGGCGGAGCTTTAAGCCATGATATACCCTGTTCCCCGCGGTTCAAAAGTCGGCATTGTTACCCCGTCGTCATCGCTTGCTTCGCCCGAAGACATCCGCGACGGATTGCGCTGGCTTGAAAACTGCGGCTACAGGGTGGTACTCGGACAATACGTCTACGACAACATCGATCACTTTGCCGGCACGCCGGCCGAAAGGGCGGAAGACATCATGCGCTTTTTTGCCGATTCGGAAATCAGGGCGATTTTTGCGGCAACGGGCGGTTACGGGGCGCAATATGTGCTGCCGCTGCTTGATTATGATCTGATCGGGAAAAACCCCAAGCCGATAATCGGCTTCAGCGACACCACCGCTCTGCAAGTCGGCGTTTTTGCCCGAACCGGAAACATCAGCTACGCCGGCCCTCTTCTGAAATACGATTTTGGCCGCGGCGCGAACATTCACCCCTATACGGCGGAAAGTTTTTTGAAAATGATGGACGGCACCCCCGCGCCAATCACCGGCGGCGCAACGGTCAACCCCGGCGTTGCCGAAGGCCGGCTGATCGGCACCAATCTCTGCGTTTTGCAGCTTTTGGCCGGCACGCCCTTTTATCCGTCGTTAAAAGACACGATTTTGCTGCTGGAAGATGTGGACGAAAAAAGTTACCGTATTGAGCGTATGCTGCTTCAGCTGCGCCAGCAGCCGGACTTTGCCGGCGTCCGCGGTATCGTTTTCGGACAATTTACGGATATCGGCCTCAATCATCCGGACGACAAAGACGTCAACCGGATTATCGACGATTTTGCCGCCGGGCTCAAAATACCGGTTATCAAAAACTTTCCTTTCGGGCACGTGCGCGCGCGCCAAACCGTCCCCGTCGGCGCCGTTGTCGAGCTTGACGCCGAACATTGTTTATTAAAAGTTAAAGATAAGATTAAGCAGTCGGTCTAAATTTTCGGCATTAAGGCGAACCATCAGTTCCTGATAAACCAAAAATGTTTTCCATCCCTGGCTGTTAAAGGCCAACATGCTGCCGATTATCCAAAAATTGGCTCCCGGCAGAAACATGGCGCAAAACAGATAGGAAACTTTCGGCAAATCCGTCTGTTTTTCGTGGATTTGCGAAGCCACCGTGTCGACATGATAGCCGATAAAATACCCGAACACGGCGCTTATCACCCAGTTTAGGGCGGCAAATTTCATATAAACGCCTATTCCGAGCATAAAGAAAAAGCAAAACAGCGGGAAAAAATACGGCGCAATGATAATCAGCCAGTTGCCTTCTCCCTCAAACCCCATCGACCCCCCGGAATTGTCTTCGGCCACACGGATATGCTTGACCTTATGAAACGTCAATACGGCAAAAAAACTGTGCGTCAGCTCATGAGCAATAATCTGCATGGAAGTGCGCACGCTAGAATCCATTGATGTCCGCGCCACAAAAAACATAAAAAAACCGCCCGTCAGCGCCGCAAACTTCAGAGTCAGAAAATGGAAATATTCCAAAGACTGGAAAAAAGCCGGCACCGACCACAAGGCCCATACGGCGACCGGCCATTTGAACAGGTTGATAATCTTGTCTAATATCGTACTCATGGAAAGCACTATATGCCAACGGTCGAAAAAATTCATCAAAATTTATGCAACTATCAACATAGCTCTTGTAAATATCGGCAAACGACATACAATAAAAGCATTCTTTTACTTTCAAACCGTGAGGAAATTTTTATGAACGAAACACCGGACGCTTTTGATTTTATCATTAATGACGAAGACGAAGTGATGCTGCTTCTCTATGCTCGCGAAAGCGAACCCAAAAACGCCGTTATCGAAATTGACGGTCAAAACTTTTCCGCCGTTTTGCACCGCAACGAAATCGACGCCGTTGCCATCGATCGCATCCCCGACGACGTGTTGGACAGTCTGGCCGACGCCGATACTCTGCTTGTCTGCGAGTTGACCCGCGGCAGCGCCGGCAAGGACGGAGAAGACGATACGGAGATAAAATACGCCTACGAGGCGGATATCAATTTGTGACGACCGCTTAAACTGTTGTCCAACCGGTCTTCGGTTAAACCCGCCGGATCCTGATGAATAATCACCTGCGAACCGGGAAACATTTTTTTGACTTCGTTTTCAACCATATCGGTCAACTCGTGCGCCCGATAAAGGGAAAGCCCGCCGTCAAGCTCCAGATGAAACTCAAACATATAAGTGCCGCCGAGATCGCGGCTGCGCAGATCGTGAACGCCGTGGCAGAAAGAAAAACTTTCCACCCGCTCTATCAGCTTATTGCGGATTTCGTTTGACAATTCCCGATCCGTCAGCAAAGCCACCGCCTGACGGGCAAGGCTATAAGCATTGGTCAGAAGATACACGGAAACAAAGATTGCCACCAGCGTATCGAACCAGTAAACGTCAAAAATTTTCACCACCGCCAGACCGGCGGCAATCGACAGGTTGGTCACCACATCCACCATATAATGCGCGCTGTCTGCCGCCACCGCCAGCGATTCCGTGCGCCGGACGACAAATTTTTGAAAGGCGATAAGCGCCGCCGTTATCACCAGACAGACGGCCATAACCGCAATACCCGCCGCGGCGTCGTCAATCGGCTGCGGCGAAATAAACCGGTCGATGCCCTCATAAATGACAAAAATCCCCGAACCGGCAATAAAAGCGGCCTGCACCAGCGCGCTCAGCGCTTCCGCCTTACCATATCCGTAGCGGTGGTTAACGCTTGCCGGCTGCGAAGAAAAGCGCACCGCGGCAAAGGTTATCGCCGACGACACAATGTCTGCCATACTGTCCACCATGGAAGACAAAACGGCCAGCGAGCCCGTATAAAGAGCCGCAACAAACTTGATGGCGGCAAGCAGGCCGGAAACGCAAACAGACGCCGTTACGGCAAATTTTTTCAGGCGACCGGCCTGTTGAGCATCAACGGTTGTCATCGACAATGCCTTTCAGCTTTTCAAAATTCTGCCGATCGATAAAATATTGGCATTTGTCCGCCGTCTGTGCAAAAAATCCGAGATAGCCGCCTGCTTTTTCCGGCGCAAAAAGATAGCGAACACTTATTTGCTCTTCTTTTTGCCCGAAAGCGACGGTCACTTTTTTGTTGCCTTCAACATCGAGGGTCAGGCGCATAATCTCGGGCAGGTTTTCCTGCTTGATTTCGGCTTTTGCAAAAGAAATGTTGAGCATGTTTTTGATGAGCTCGGTGGTTTGGTCAAGGTTGTCCGAGTGATTGAAACCGGCCAGCCGTCCGAAACGCAAATTCCACAGCGTATTATAAGTCCAGTCGTTTTTGGCGGTTGACAGATCGATAAAATCGGCCTTAACCATCCACACCTGGAATTTGTCGGCAAAGCGCATGTAGGCTGCCCGCCCGCCGCGGCCGATATCAATATCGTAACGACCGATGACAAAGTCGGCAAGTTTGTTATTATTTTGGTCGCGCAGACAGATTTCCACGCTTTCCGAACCTTCGGCAGAGCTTGGGGACAACCCGAAGCGGGACAGATATTCAACCTTATCGGACCTTTTTTCGTAATAGGTCATTTCCGTCAGCGTGGCCAGCAGGCGAACAATCCGTTCCTGATAGACGGGCAGGCAGGGCTCGCCCCGTAATTTCCAAACGCCGTTTTCCTTGTAGAAATCGAGGTTTTCCTCGGCGGAGTGCAGAGAAATTTCGGAAATGTCGTTCAGTTTTTCGAGCAGGCCTTCAAACACCGGTTTGTTTTCGTATTCGTCAATGCTGCTGCGGTTGCCGAAATAAAACGACAAAATGCCCGCCGTCAGCAAAATAAGAGCGACGCAGCCCGCCGTTTTGAACTCGCGGTTAACGGTTATATGCCAGACAAAACGCCGACCGCGGCAGAGGCGGACAAAAAACACGGTTGTCAGAACCAGCAAAATTAATCCGGGAACAAGGGCGATATTAAGCAGTTTTATCGTCGTATTGATTTTTTTCAGATTATCATGCATGCCGATTCGGATGGTTGCCAGCTCATGCCGCAGGCTGTCAAGTTTCAGTCTGGCGCCGGCAACGGCTGCCAGTTCGTCGGAGGTAAAGTTTTGCCGTTCTTCAAATTCTTTTTTGGCAAAAACTTCGCGTAAGGCGTCATGGGTTTGTTGCAGGCGGCGGAAAATATCGTTTTCCTTCAGGCGAAACTGCCGCAGATTATCCTTACGCAGTTCCTCCACGCCTTCAAACCGGCGGATTTTCTTTGTTTTGCCGCGCAGATCGATGAGTGTTTCGTCGCCGGCAAGATAATCCAGCGAATTAAGGATAAAATTGGCATTGTCGTAAAGCGGAATGAAGTAGTTGTTTTCCAAAATGGTGCGGGGGCTGCTCCAAAACGTATCGTAAATAAAATCCGTATCGGCAACCACCACCACTTCAAACGGATTGTCTTTTTTGTTTTCGACAAGCAGCGCCGCCAAAAACTTCAATTTGCCGTCGGGTTTGAACATTCCGAGCAGTTCGGTCGGATTTTTTCCTTCATACACCACCTCCGACGACAACACGCCGGATTTGTCCCCGCCTTTTATCAACGGCAGAAAGGCGCTGCGATTTCCCTCGGGGATAATGGCCGAGACGGAAGCAAACAACACCCCTTGCAAATTGGCGGTAATCGGAAAATCCGGATTCATGCTGGCGGCGGGCGCCACAAACTGCACCACGTCCTGAGTAAATACCGGGTTGGTCGAATAGTTTTTGGTGGCGTCCACGGTTATCGAATTGTCCAGATCGGCCACCACCAGTTCGTTGTAAAAACGAAAGCCGAAAAACTTATCCAGCCCGTTCAGATTGGAGGGATAAAATTCTATATTGTTCGGCGAAAAGATACGAGTTGCTTCGGCGGCCGTATCCAGAAGCAACAACGTTTTGCCGCCGAATTCGGAATATTGTTTGATAGCGTCAACAATCTTTTCGGGCAAATTTTGCGGATGGACAATCATCAGTAAATCAATTTTTGCCAGATCGTCGACATTACTAATGATGCGGATGTCATAAAATTTTTCGATTTCATCCATAATATTCCAGCGCGGGGAGACGTATCCGTCGGCAAAAGGCGTGTCAAACACCGGCAGGCCGCTTATCAGGCCGAGCGTTTTTTTCTGGTGATAGAGCATATAAAGACGTTCGATTATATCCTGTTCGAGATAGCCGTAGCGTTCGAGCGCAAAAAACGGAATTATCTGTCGGCGATCGGCGCTGTCGGTCAATACCAAACCGAAAAAGCCGTTTTGGCTCAAATCTACCAGCGGCAGAGGTTGCAAGCCGGCGGCTATTGCCTGATCCTCAATATCGTCCAAAGTCTTCGGATGATATGTTTTGTAGCTGAAATTGTCCGGTTCCAAGCGTGAAAACTCATCCAAAAGCTGGCGCACACGGTCATACATCAGGCGGATTTCCGGATTGCGCCGTCCGAGTTCGGGAGAATAATAGAGTTTGGCAATAACCGGTTCGGGCAAATTTTGCAACACCTTAACGGAAGAAGGGGTTAAGCTGTGCAGGCGTTCTTCCGTAACGTCGAGACGATAGGCGCGCAGGAAACGGTTGGCCGTCAGGTTGAGACCGATAAAGGCAATAATCAGCAGCATAAAAAAGAGAACATAATATCCGCCTTCGGTCGATTTTAGCCAGCGCGACGTTCCCGAAGTGCGAAAACTTACCGCCAGTGCGGTCGTAATGTTAAACAGCGCGATGATGGAGACAAAAAAGACAATATCCCGCAGCTCCAGCAAACCGCCGATCACGGAACCGAAATGGAAGATAAAACTGAACGAGGCTACCATGTCCACCACCGCCGCCGGCGCAAACAGGCGGAAAAAGCCGAGCACATATTCGATGCCGCTCAAAAAGAACAAAAAGTTGACAATAACCGCCAGCACCAGAGCAATCACCTGATTTTTCGTCAGAGCCGACATGGTTTGTGAAATGGCAATCATGCAACCGGCCAGAATCCAGCTGCCGAAATAGCTGAGTAAAATGACGCCGTTGTCGGGCGTGCCGAGCAAATTGACCGTTATCCAAAAAGGAAAGGTTAAAATCAGGGCAACCGCGACAAATATCCACGAAGCAAAAAATTTGCCCCATACCAAAGTGGCCACGGAAACCGGCATGGTCAAAAGCTGTACCACCGTTTTGCTGCGAAACTCCTCCGCCCACAGCCGCATGGATATGCCCGGAATAAACAGCAGATAAAGCCACGGCTGAAAAACGAACATCGATTCCAGTCCGGCGATGCCGCGATCCGTAAAATGCCCGAAATAAACGGCAAAAGAACCGTTAAGGAGCAAAAAGGCAATCAGATATACATAAGCCAGCGGCGAAACAAAATAGCGCAACAGCTCGTTTTTAATCACAACCTGCAATTTTTTCATTTAAGCCTCGTCTTCCGTTGTTGTCAGTTGATAAAAAGCTTTTTCCAGACTTGCGTCGCCGGCTTTGGCGACAATGTCTTTTGCCGTACCGTCGGCAACAATCCGCCCGCGGTTAATCAAAATAATCCGGTTGCAGATACTTTCTGCTTCTTCCAACAGATGGGTGGAAATCATAATCGTCTTTTTTTCGCCCATCCGTACGATCAATTCGCGGATATGGCGCTTTTGGTTGGGGTCGAGCCCGTCGGTCGGTTCGTCCAAAAGCAGTATCGGCGGATTGGCCAGCACGCTTTGCGCAAAACCGACGCGCCGCTGGTAGCCTTTGGATAAGGTTTCTATTTTTTGATTGGCGACGTTTTCGATTTTGGCGGCCTCGACGGCTTTTTCCACCGCTTCTTTGCCGAGCAGGCGCAAACCGGCCATATAGTTCAGAAATTCGCGCACCGTCAAATCCGGATAAAGCGGCGCGCCTTCGGGAAGAAAGCCTATGCTTTCCTTGCTTTCCACAGGAAAGTCGCGAATATTCCGTTCAAGAATGAAAATGTCGCCGCTGCTCGGCGCCAGATAGCCGGCCATCATGTTCATCAGTGTCGACTTACCGGCGCCGTTCGGGCCGAGCAGGGCGATAATTTCTCCTTCTCCTGCCTTAAAACTGATATGGTCGGCCGCACGGATGCTGCCGTAGTTTTTGCACAGGTCGTAAACTTCAACATTGTTTGCCATCACGCTCTCCCCTCATTTTTTTAGTTCATATAGGACGATAGCCGCCGCAGCGGACACGTTCAGACTTTCGACTTTCGGATTTATCGGCAGGCGCACGGTTAAGTCACAAGTTTCTTCCACCAGCCGGCGCAGGCCTTTTCCTTCGCTGCCCATAACCACCGCCAATTTCCCTTTTTTGGGCATGTCGGCGGGTTCCGTTCGGGCATGGCCGTCCGTGCCGATAACCCAAAAGCCTTCTTTTTTCAGTTTTTCGAGCGCCCGCGACAGATTGGGCACCCTGCATATCGGCAGCAGTTCAAATGTGCCGGCGGCCGCCTTCAGCATGGCGCCGCTTTCCTGCGGAGCGTTTTTGTCCTGCACCATCAGGGCATCCGCGCCGAAAGCGGCGGCCGATCGGATGATGGCGCCCACGTTTTGCGGGTCGGTTACCTGATCAAGCGCCAGCACTCGAGCGTTTTCCCGTTGGCGGGTTACGGCGCACAGTTCTTCCGCCGTTAACGTCGGCAGCGTTTCCGCCGTCACCGCCACGCCCTGATGCACTGCCTCGCGGGGAAGCATTTTTTCCAGTTCTTTTTTATCGACGACGCATATTTTGCCGTCAACTCCTTTACCGGCAAAAAGCGCGGCATTTTCCCGCAGGCAGAAAATCCTGAAGATTTTGCGTCGCGGATTGTCCAAAGCGGCTTCGGCAGCATGTTTTCCGTAGATGAGCACCTGATTTGTATTTTGCATGTTCTAAATTTCTTCCTCCAGAATTTTTATGGCTTCGGGTAGATTTTTGATGACATAATCCGCTTTTTCGCCGCAATATTTTTGCGCGGGATCATAAATAATGCTTGCCGCCTGCCGGCCGTTTTGTCGATAAGCGCCGGCCACTTTCACATCCGCTTCGCCGTCGCCGATAACGGCAATTTCGTCGGCGGGCGGCAGGCCGTTTTCAAAAACCGCGAGACAGGCAGCCGGGTGCGGTTTGTCCTGCGGACATTCTCCGGCGGCAACCACTTTCTTAAAATATTTTGCAAAGCCCAGTTTTTCCAGCTCTTTGCGAATAAATTTCGTTTTTTTGTTGGTGAGGAGAAAACATGCCAGTCCGTTGTCGCGGCAAAAATCCAACAAATCGGCGGCCCCCTTCATCGGCGCCAGCTTTTCGGTATGATATTTTTCGATATATTCATAATAATGTCCGGCGGCTTCTTTCGCCCGATTGCCGAAAATATATTCCAAAATGCCCTTGTTCGGCCGCGCGCTTATAATCCGTTTGATTTCGTCGTGGGAAAGCGGCGGCAGGGAGAGCTTTTGAAAAGCATAGTCATAGGCTGCCCATATTACCGGATAGGTATCGGCAAGAGTGCCGTCCCAGTCAAACACCACGTATTTCCTTTTCATTGCTTCTCCTTTTTTTAAGGATATTTTAAAGCTTCAAGCCTAACGTTGATTTCTGATAAAGATAATAGCATTTCAGGAGTTCGGGTCAATGGAAAATCTCAACCGCGCCGCAAAATCGAACGAATTTGTCGCCGGCGCCGCGAACCGAAAAAAATTTACGGCAACGTCGCTTACCGCCGATGCTTCCACGCGCAAATATTACCGACTGACCTTTGCCGACGGCAAAACGGCAGTGCTGATGGACGACGAAGGCTGCCGCTGCAAAACCCGCGAATTCGTCGAACTGTCAAAGTTTCTTCGCGCCCGCGGCGTCTATGTGCCGGAAGTTTTTGCCGCCGATTTCGACAACGGTTTTCTGCTGCTGGAAGATCTGGGCGACGATATGGTAAGCACCCGTCTGACCGTCGACAACGAAAAAAAGCTGTATCTGATGTCGGCCGAAGCGCTGGCAAAAGTTGCCGCCGTCCGCGAACGCCCGCAATGCGCCGCCGAACTTTCCCGCAGCAAAATACTTGAAGATTTAAGATTGTTTACCGACTGGTACATACCGATGGCCACCGGCAAACCCCTTGCCGCGCAGGCTAAAAAAGAGTTTTTTGTCCTTGCCGACCGCCTGTCGGAACTGGCCTACCGGGTGCCGAACCGGCTTGTTTTGTGGGACTATCATATTGACAACATCATGCTGCCGCCGGGCAAAGAAGAATGCGCGATTATTGATTTTCAAGACGCCATGTGGGGGCCTTTAACATACGACATTATGAGTCTGCTCGCCGCCGACAGGCGGGTGGCATCTGATGAAACGATCGCCGCCGTCAAAGACGCTTTTTTTGCCTCCTTAAACAACGTCCGTCGCGAAGATTTTGAGGATTCCTATGCTTTTCTTGCCCTGTTTCGGCATTTGCGGGTGCTCGGAAGATTTACGACCTTATCCATGGTCAACGGCAAAAACCGCTATCTGCAATATATTCCGCAGATGTGGAAAGCGCTCGATAACATTCTTAAATATCCGAAACTATCCGCAATGGCTCGATGGATGGAACAAAATCTGCCGCCCAAACTTCGAAAAGCGCCGACGCGCAAACCCGTTTGCCGGGCGATGGTGTTGGCGGCCGGGCGCGGCGTGCGCATGCAGAACCTGACCGACGACCGCCCCAAACCCCTGATTCGGGTTAACGGGCGCGAATTGATAGATTACAATTTTGACCGCCTGCGCGAATTTGGCATAAAAGACGTCGTTGTCAACCTGTGCTACAAAGGAGAGATGATAAAAGAGCATCTGCTGGCCTCCTTTCCCGATTTCAACATCGCTTTTTCGGAAGAAGAAGAGGCGCTCGAAACCGGCGGCGGAATAAAAAACGCCCTGCCGCTCTTAAAGGATGAAGCCTTTTTGACGCTAAACAGCGACGTCTTTTTCATCGACCGCGGATATAAGTCGGCTTTCTGGCGCATGCTTGACGCCTGGGACGAAGAAAAACACGATATATTGCTGTTGCTGCAGAACCTGAAAGACGTCTGCGGCGACAAAGGCATCGGCGACTATCGGCTCACCTCGGCTGGCACGATTGAACGCAACCAAGAAAAAAAATCCGGATACCCTTACATGTTTGCCGGCATATCCATTGTCAACCGCAGAGTTTTTGACAACGAAACAAGAGCCCGATTTTCGCTTCGCGACTGTTTCGATGCCGCCGAAAAGAGCGGCCGGCTTGGCTTTGTCGTCAACGAAGCGGAGTTTTTTCATGTCGGCACGCCGCAGGCTCTGAAAGAGGCGGAAGCAAAAATCCACAGGCAAAAACAAAAAAAATGTTGACATTCGCGGCAAAATGCTATTATTTGCAAGAATGAAATTTGCAAAGGATACTTTTCCTTGTCCCTCGTCGGAAATTTCTATGGAGGGGTGGCAGAGCGGTCAAATGCAACGGACTGTAAATCCGTCGACTTTAGTCTACGAAAGTTCGAATCTTTCCCCCTCCACCATTGTTTATATACGACGGGCTTGATGCAAAAATTTTTTTTGCGCGGGTGTAGCTCAATGGTAGAGCAGAAGCCTTCCAAGCTTATGACGGGGGTTCGATTCCCCTCACCCGCTCCAAATTTTTGATCAAGATTTTGGTTTTAACAACTCTAACTTAGGAAGAAAGAAGAGATGGCAAAAGAGAAATTTGAAAGAAGCAAGCCGCACTGCAACATCGGGACGATAGGACAC
>CALXRS010000027.1 GCA_944390915.1 uncultured Alphaproteobacteria bacterium | reverse complement strand
GGCATGACAGTTTGGTGTGTAGGGGGACAGTTTGGTGGGGGCGACTAAAATACCCTCTCCCTTGAGGGGAGAGGGGGGACGCGTAGGCGTCGGGTGAGGGTGAAAGAAAGCCCAGAAATCGGGGCTTTCATTGTGTATAGCATCCAGAAAGCATGGTTCAGGCCGTAGGGGTTGGCGGCGTGGCCGGCTTCTTCTTTATCAGAACGCGTAGTTGAGGCCGAGGCCGAAGGTGGTGGCGTCGTAGTCCGAACCAAACGTATAGTTCGCCCAACCATAGGCCGAAAGATTCGTCGTGAAGCCATAACGCCCGCCGATCTCTATCCGACCCAAAGTCGCGTCATCCAGCGTTTCAACACTGCCGAGACCGCTGATGCTAACTTCGTCACCGTCGACAATCGTCTGCACAACGCTCGGTTTGACATAGACATTGGCAATGCTCTCATCCGTCACAAATGTCTTCGAGAGCTTGATCCCCGCTTCCAGTTCTATCTGCCGCGCGTCGTCATAGCTTGCGCTCTTGCCCATGCTGTCTTTCACGTCGTCGTAGTTCACCTGTGTGTAGAATACCCCGAGTTCCGGCGTTAGGCTCACACTGTCGGTTAAGGCATAATCATAACCGCCCTCAATGCTTGCTCCAAATTCCACGCCGTCGGTATCCGTCTTCATCCCGTCGTCGGTCTTGATATCCGCTTCCTGAATACCACCGTACAAAGTGGCGAAAGCATACCAGTTGTTATGGTCATAACGATAGTACAAACCGGCAATATAGCTGTCGATGTCGATTTCTGAGCCGACCGGCGAACGGTATTTGTCGCCGTTGCCGTTCATGTCATATTCGCCCTGACGATAGGAGAAGAAGACGCCCAAGCGATTGTGGATATCACGCTGGATGTCGCCGCCGGCTTCAATACCCCAGATATCGGCGTCAATCGCAAACGGAGAGTCTATGTTTGAGGTATAATAAGTCGGATTGACCCACAGGTTATGGTAGGGTTCGCCGTTCCAGTGGCCGTCGACAAAGCTGCAGGAGCGCGTATAAGCGCGGTTGTTTTTTATCTGGTTGCCGATATTGTCAACCATGTTGCGGGTCTGTTCCAGAGCCGCCGCCGGCAACGCGCCGTAGGCCACAACTTCCGCATAAACCTGATTCCCGTTGTTGACAGAAGGCTCGGGGAGTTCCGATGAATCATCAATTTCTATCGGATCAGGGACAAAGCCGACATATTCCGAGTCGTTAGCCTCATTCGTGCCGACCAGATACCAGTAACTGCCGGATTGTTCGTTATTGACGTTAAGCGCCACATCCCACTTGTACGGGCTGCCGTATACACGGAAGACGCTTGGCGTAATATGTCCGTTATCATTCGGCGCTTCAATAAAAACAACGCTGGCGCCGCGGTTGTCTGCATTTGTTTTATCGTAAACCACAACCAGAGTTTCACCGCTGATTTGTCCGGAAACATGCAGCTTATCGGCAAGCCATTTTCCGTTTTCGTAAGTAACATCAACATGCAAAAGAGAATTTCCTTTGGCAGTGTAGTTTTTTAGCTTTACCGTTTCTGTATAATTGTTGTAGAGGTAAAATTGAGCATTGTTAAGGATGAGCGAGGTTACGGCGTCTGCTTTTATATCCGGCGTTTTGCCGTCATCTGCCATTGCGGAAACAAACTGTCCGTGACAATCGCTGCCGCACCCCGCGTCATCGGTATACGGCGCGCGGTTAAAAATCAGCATGGCTTCATCTACGGTTACGTCCGCGGCGTTCATAATGTAGTTGTTCATAAAAAATTTGCCGCTGCTGTAACCTTTGATTGTAAGGTTATAGCTGTTTGCCTCGCCGGCCGCGGCAGCAATATTGTCGTTAAAATAAAGGTTGCCGCCTTTGGTGATGTCAAAAACGAGAGTCGGATTTTCTTTGCTGCTGACATAAACGGCATTATAAATTTTGCCTCTGCCGTCCAGTGTATAATTGCCGACAAAATAATTATTGAGTCCGTCGGCAACAAAAGTCATGTCTTTGCCGACATAAACCGCACCGGCCAAAGCCTTCCCGTTTTCGGCTTTGGCATAGTTGCCGATAAAGCTGCCGGTAATGGTATTGATTCCTGCCGGCGCATCAATAGCTCCGCCTCGGGCGTTGCCGGTTGAGGCTTCGGCGTAGTTGCCAATAAACGTGCCGTAGATATCTGGTGTTACGGAAGAGGAGCCGTTGGCAATGGCACCGCCGGTTGCCGTACTGCCGCCGGAAGCATGGTTGGCGATAAACGTACCTTTGATAAGTGGCAGTTCGGGAACACCCTCTACCTCTTCTCCGCCGACTTTTCCCGTTGTGCTGTAAACGGCACCGCCGCTGGCAATACCTGTATTGGAGGAGGCGTAATTGGCAATAAACAAACCGTTAATTGATCCGATAAGACCGCTGGCGTTGCCGATAGCTCCGGCATAGGCAACCCCCGATTCGGAATAAGAATGATTATTGATGAAATTGCCGCTGATTTGTTTGATTGTGCCGACAATGTTGGTAACGGCGCCGCCGACGGCTTGCCCGTTTGCCGTATTAACGGCAGAATTGCCGACAAAATCGGCAATAATCGAATCAATTGTTCCGGGGTTTGAGGAAGTAAACATCGTACCGTTGAACAAAGCGCCGCCGTAAGCGCTGCCTGAGGTATTGAGCGTTGTGCTGTTATCAATAAAGTCGGCGGTAATCCGGCTTATTTTAGAACCTACTCCGTTATACAGGCCTCCGCCGTAACCGGACTGAGCAAGATTATGAAAATAGCCGGTAAACGTATTGTCTTCCTGAGTCGAACTTGTGTGGGAAATTTCTTTCCCGCCGGTACTGCCGCCGTCGTAGGCATAGTTTATTTTATAATAGACGGGAATGACATTGTTACCGGTCGCAACTTCGTAAGAAATAAAACTGTAATCACTTTCATCTGCCGGTTCAAAAGATAAGGTGTAACCACTGTCAATGGAAGCTTCCCCGTTCCGAAACAGCCTGTCGAGCGTCGGCGTATAAGCAGAAAAATCGTAAGCAGAGGAAGAAGAAAAGGTCAAACAAGAAAAGCCGGCTGCCAAAACAATAAAACCGTATGGAAGTTTTTTACAAAAATATCTCATGGCATATCTCCGAGGGAAGTTTTCCAGATATTTAGTATACCTTTAGGTTTGTTAAAAACAATCAAATTTTTATTAACATGTTGATAAGATAGTAAAAACCAAATAAATTTTTGGTAAGATAAGGCCGTCGGCGTGGGCGGGCAGGGGAGTCGTTCGGCTGTCTGCACAAACGATAAGGGTTGCTTAACCTGTTGACCTGGCCGCTGTCGATTCTGTGGGGCGTGCCGAAGCGGCCATCGACGCCAACAGCATCAATAAGCGCGATTTGCTGATGTATTATATGTATGACGAAAGGGGCAGGCGTTTTTATCAGAATCTGCGCTAGACAAACGGCCGCGGCTTCTTTTGCCGCCGGAGCTTATCTGTCGGCAAACCCGATGCGGCCGATAAGCGGCAGCTTAATGGCCGGCGGATAAAAATCCAGTCCGAAAGACAGCCCGAGCACTCCGATTTCCAAACCTTCCCGTAATCCTGCAGTGAGCGACAAAAGCCCGAACAGAGAAAACTGGTAGCCGCTGCCGCTTGCCGTCGGCGCCCAAAAAGTGCGGGTGCCGAGAAAATCTTTGCCGACGGCCGTTGGTGGCAATTCCACCGTCAGTTCGGGAACTTCCCGCAGAATATGGGCGACAAAAGTGTTGCTGTTGGGCCCCGGCCACAGAGTGTAGCGGTCTGCAAAAGGATACTCCTCCACCGCTTTTTCAATGGCCGGAATGGCTCGTTCCGCTTCTTTGCCGATCAGGCTTTGCAACAGTTCGGGCTTTTTGCCGTACCAGTTGCGGTCGGGGATGTCTTTGGCGGCGGAAACGGCGGTATCCTCACGCCGGAGATTCCATGCCGTTACCTGATAAACGGTGTAAAAGTCGGCGTCTTTCTTCTTTACGGCAATCCACGGATGGACGGCAAAATATCCCCGCCAGTTATAAGTGCGGGCGGCATAAACCTGTACCACGGCGTCTTTTTCCAGCTTGGGATCGGGCGCCAGTCCGGCGCTGCTGCGATCGGCCGTGCGCCAGTTGACATAGTTGACGTTGGCGTCGTACACGATAAAAGCCGTCAGGCAAAAGAGGGCAACGGCAAAAATATGGGCGGGGCGAATTTTTTTCATCGGCAGAAAACCATGTTGTTCTTTATTTCCCAAAACTCGGCGTAACCGTTGAGAGAAGCAAACAGCCCGGGGTCGGTGGCGGTGATGAAAGCCTGCAGATCAAGCTCGCGGATTTTGGTCAGCAACGCCTCTCTTTTGGCGTCGTCCAGATGGGCGGTCACTTCGTCCAAAAGCAGCACCGGCGCAAAGCCGCGGCTCAAAATCTGGCATTTTGTCTGCGCCAGAATAATGCTTATCAGCAGAGCCTTCTGCTCGCCGGTTGAGCACAGCTCCGCCGGCATCCGTTTTTTCTTGTAATAAACCTTGAAATCGCTGCGGTTGACGCCGTCAACGCCGTCGTTTTCCAAAACCCTGTGCCGCTCGCGGGCAAGCCGGCTGCGGTAGGCGTCTTCCACTTCCACCGCCGGCAGGGAATCCAGCTGCCTTTCCACCGTGCCTTCCAGCGCAATTTCCACATCCGGAAACACATCGTCCGGCGTGCTTTCGATAAACCGGTTCAAACGGGCAATCTGTTCGCGCCGGGCGGCGGCAATGGCCACGCCGGCGGCGGCCATGTCTTCTTCCAGACTCGTCAGCCAGGCGGCGTCGGCATGCCCGTTGGTGCTTTTTAGCAGCTGGTACCACTGTTTGTAAAGATGCTCGAAAACAGACGTTCTTTTGGCGTGTTCGGTATCAAAAGCATAGACCAGCCGGTCAAGAAAACTGCGTCGCGGCTGCGACCCGCCGCGGAAAAGCCGATCCATTTGCGGTGTCAGCCAGACGGCCGAAAGATACTGTCCGAGTTCGTTTTGCGACACGCCTTTTTGCCCGTTGATTTTAACGATTCGCCGGTCAAAGCTGCGGATTTCGTCATGACATTCGCGGCTTCCGGTTTCCGTTGCGGTGCCGATTTCAAACTCTTCGCCGTTGCGAAAAACGGTGGCGGAAACACCCCAGCCGCCGGCCGGCAGATAGTCGGCGTCAATCACCGCCGGCGTAAACCTGCGAATATCGGCCAGTCGCGCGCTCCTCAGGCCGCGTCCCGGGGTGAGAAAGGAAACGGCTTCCAGAATATTGGTTTTGCCGCTGCCGTTTTCTCCGGTAATAATCACCGGTCGCAACCCCGGAGAAACGCGCAAAAAAGCATAATTTCTAAAATCGGTTAAAGTCAGGCGGGTTACGCCTGACTTTAGGGAAACGACTTCTTTGATGTTGCCGGCCAGGTTATCCAAAGTTCTACACCCTCATCGGCATCAAAACATAGATGGCGCTTGCGTCCGAGGTATCGTGGATAACCGACGGCGACGACGAGTCGGCAAAGCTTATCTGCACGTCTTCGCCTTTGATTTCCGCCAGAATATCCAGAAGATAGCGGAAATTGTAACCCACTTCGAGCTGTTCGTTGTCGTATTTTGCTTCCAGTTCCTCGCGGGCGCTGCCGAGATCCGGGCTGGAGGTGGTAATAACCACTTTGCCTTCGTCGGCAATCATTTTGACGGCGCGGGTTCTTTCCGCCACCACCGACACGCGGTCGACGGCATTGGCCAGTTCCTTAACTTTAACTTCCAACAGTTTGTCGTTGTCGGTCGGAATAACCCGTTCATAATCGGGGTAGGTGCCGTCAATCAGCTTGGAAGTGAGGATAACTTCCTCCAGCGCAAAGCGAACCTTGTTTTCGGAAAGGGAAATATCGATGTTTTCCGCCTTGGTGTCGTCCAGCAGTTTACGCACTTCGCCGATGGTTTTGCGGGGAATGATGACGCCGGTGATTTTTTCCGCGCCCTGCGGCAGCGGCGATTCGACACAGGCCAGACGATGCCCGTCGGTAGCAACGACACGCAGCACTTTGGCCGCGCCTTCGTTTTTGGCATGCACGTACAAACCGTTCAGATAATAGCGGGTTTCTTCGGTGGAAACGGCAAACTGTGTGCGGTCGATGACGTCTTTTAACTCTTCCCGGCCGATGCTGAAATTAATCGGCAGCTTGTCGCCCGAGATAACGGGAAAATCCTCAACACCGATGGTGGACAAAGCAAAATGCGAACGTCCCGAAGAAATGCTCAACTGACCTTTGTCGTCGGGAAAAACAAGTTCCACTTCCGCTCCGTCGGAAAGCTTGCGGACAATGTCATACAGCATATGCGCCGGCGCGGTGGTTGCTCCGGTTTCGGCAATCCGGGCATCGACGATTTCGGTGATTTCGGTGTCCATGTCGGTGGCCTTAAAACTGATGCCGTCGCCCATGGCTTCGATTCGCACGTTGGAAAGCACGGGAATGGTGTTTCTTTTTTCGACGATGCTCTGCACGTGGTTGAGGGTTTTTAACAAAATTGCGCGTTCAATAACAAATTTCATGGCCTTGATTCCGAATAAATTGTTCCAATAAAAGACAACTGCCTTTTTTTTACTGTGGAAAATGATAGCATAATATTGTTAAAGCAAAATTGAAAAAGACGAGTCGTCAACAGTTTTTTTTATACTCGAAACGGCATTTTCGCCCGTTGTTCGGAAAGAAAATTCCTCATCGGCAGGAACAGGTTTTCCGGCAGTTCGGAAAGGTTGAACCATTGCCATGTTTCGCATTTTTCCGGCTCCGTGACCTGCGGCTGACCGTTAACAACGCCCGCATTCAAAACGACGGTAACGTAATGTTTGCCCGATTCGGCAAAAAAATCGTTGGTTACGCCGGCGATTTCCAGCCGTTTGGGTTCTATTTCCAGTCCCGTTTCTTCCCGCGTTTCCCGAACGCCGGCCGCCTCAAAACTTTCGCCGTATTCGAGATGACCGCCCGGCGGACACCAACTGCCGCCGCCGTGAGTCGATTTGCGCAATCCGAGTAAAAGCTGATTTTTGTCGTTGAAGATTAGTACGCCAACCCCGACTTTGATCGTTTTGTCTTCCTGTTTTTCCATTGCCGTTCTCTTTGTTTCCATTCTTTTTCCGTTTTCTTCTTTTCTGCCTGTTTTTTTTGACGGGGCAGATTGCCGCTTAAAATATTCTTGTCCTTCCGTGACAACAAAAGCCGGTTTTTTAACCGGCTTTGGATTTATCTTTATGTCTTTAGTCAGGCTTCCAACGCGTGGCGCAGAAAATCTATATTTTCGGCCAAGGATTTATCTTCCGCCAACAGTTCTTCCACCTTGCGCACGGCGTGCATGACAGTGGTATGATCGCGGTCGAACTTGCGGCCGATTTCCGGCAGGGAACGCGACGTCAGCTGTTTGGCCAGATACATGGCAATCTGCCGCGGCCGGGCGACGTTGCGGGCACGGCGGGAAGATTGCATTTCCTTAACTGAGATATTGAAATATTCGGCCACTTTTTTCTGGATTTCGTCAATGGTTGTCCGTCGGTCGCAGGAACGAAGAACATCTTTCAGCACATCCTGAGTCGTTTCCAGAGAAATTTGTTTTCCCGGCAGCAGCTGCACATGAGCCACCACGCGCCGCAGAGCGCCTTCCAATTCGCGGATGTTGGTTGTGATTTTCTGCGCCAAAAACTCCGCCACTTTGTCGGGCAGTTCGCAATTAAGCAGACGGGCTTTGTTTTGCAAAATGCCGATTCGCAGGTCAAAATCGGTGGGGTGGATGTCGGCCACCAGTCCGCAGCCGAGCCGGGAGCGCAGCCGCGATTCGATACCTTCCAGATCGGACGGCGACTTGTCGGCGGAAAGAATAATCTGCCGACCTTCTTCAATCAGCGAATTGAAGGTGTAGAAAAACTCTTCCTGAGTGGAGTCCTTGCCGCTCATAAACTGCACGTCGTCCACCATCAGCACGTCAACCGAACGGAATTGTTCTTTGAAGGCGGCCATGTCTTTGTAGCGCAGGGCACGCACGAATTTGTACATAAATTTTTCGGCCGACAGATAAACAATGTTTTTTTCCGGCGCGCGTTGTTTGATGTGCCAGGCAATGGCGTGCATCAGATGGGTTTTGCCGAGTCCGACGCCGGAATATAAAAACAACGGATTAAACGGCACATTATCGGATTCGGCGACTTTGCGGGCGGCAGCATAGGCGAACTCGTTGGTTTTGCCGACGACAAACGTGTCAAAAGTGTACAGCGGATTGAGCGGCACGGAAAGAGACCGGCCGGATTCGCTCAAAGAATATTCTCCGGGCATAAATGTCAGATTGTCGTCATCGGGTAAATAAACGCTTTGCGGCGCCGGACTGGAGGCGATCCTTTTCAGCAAAGAACGACAGGAGGAATTATGGTTGCCGATCATCGGGTCTTCGCCCGCCTGAACCACAAAGTTGATGACCTTAATTTCGGGGTTTTTCTTCTCCCAGATTTTGTGAATGCGTTCGGAATAGTTTGTCAAAACCCAATTGCGCATAAAACGGGTCGGCACGCAGATATTCATGACGCCGTTGGCATAGGAACCGACGGTAAGAGGCTTCAGCCAGCAGTCGAAAGCTTTTTCGCCGACTTCCGTTTTTAACTGGCTGCAAATCTGCCCCCATTCGTTGTAAACAACGTCTTTATTTTTATTTAATTCTCCGGCCATTTGGTTAACCCTTCAGTGTTTAGTCTTTTTGATGTTCGTTTTTTGTCGATAATAATTGCCCTGTTTGAAAATAATTGCTCCCGAAGCAGATGCTCCCGATCGACGCCTTCGCCGCCAGCAAAAACCTCGGTCAGATGCCTTTGCCTCTTTGATTCCGTATCATGCGCCGCGCCGAATTGGGGCGACAGTTTGCGTGCTCCGTGCCGGGCTTTGCGTTTTTACCCGCCCGTTCCGACCGCTGTCTGCCGCCGCCTCGTCTTCGGAACTCGACCGCCGCCTCGTCTTCGGAACTTGACCGCCGCTTCGTCTTCGGAACTCAATCGCCGCTTCGTCTTCGGAACTCGACCGCCGCTTCCGTCTTCGGAATTCGACCGCCGCTTCCGTCTTCGGAACTTGACCGCCGCTTCGTCTTTGAAACTCGATCGCCGCTTCGTCTTCGAAACTCGATCGCCGCTTCGTCTTCGAAACTCGATCGCCGCCTCGTCTTCGGAACTTGACCGCCGCTTCGTCTTCGAAACTCGATCGCCGCTTCGTCTTCGGAACTCAACCGCCGCTTCCGCTCGCCAATCACGGCTTCGTTTGAGAGCGGTGATCGGATATAAATTAACTAATTATTAAGCACAGAACAAAACAAAAAACAACAGAACAATTGTAGAACATTGTAATTAAATTTCTTGACATAAATTTTTTACTGAGTCGCGCTTGATTCCTTGAAAAAAACTTATTTTAGACACAAACAAACCACACCCGCCAGCTTTAGCCGGGGATGTGGTCAGGCAGTTGTGCTCCCGGTTAAGACTCAGAGAGCTTTAACTTTTTTCGACAAACGGGAAACCGTTCTGGCGACTTTGTTTATCGGGAAGACGCCTTTGCGGACGGATCTCATCAGTTCGGATTCCGCAACTTTGAAAGCAGCGGCGGCGGCTTCTTTGTCGCCGGCGACGACGGCAGCTTCCACTTTCTTGACGAAAGTACGGACGCGGCTTCTGCGGGCGCCGTTAATGAGGCTGCGTTTGTGGTTGCGGTTAATTCTTGTTTTTGCCGATTTATGATTGGCCATTTTACTTATCCTGTTAAAATTGAGTTAACTTCAAAAAATTTTCTGATATGCTTTATAAACGCTAAGTTGCTTTCAAGTCAACAACAATTTTTGCAAAAGAGGCGGTTTTAGTCCTGTTTTTTTGCCATTTCGGTCAAATTCTGACGGAATTCGTCGGAAGAAATGGAGCTTTTGTAGACCTGCTTTTCTATTTCCAGACCTTCTTCGAGGTTGGTGTTGCTGACGGCGGTTTTAATCAGTTCCTTGGAGGTGTTGACGGCCAGGTCCGGCATGGCGGCGATTCTTTCGGCAGTATTGCAGGCTTCGTCAAGCAGATAGCGAAGGGGAATGATTCGGCTGACAATGCCGCAGCGTTCGGCCTCGTGCGCGTTCATGGCGCGGCCGGTTAAGATCATTTCCATGGTTTTGGCTTTGCCGACGGCATAGGGCATTCTTTGAGTGGCGCCGAATCCGGGGACGATGCCGAGGCTTAAGTCGGGGTGGCCGAAACAGGCGCTTTCGGAAGCCAAAACGATATCGCAGGCCAGCACCAGCTCGCAGCCGATTCCCAAAGCGTAGCCGCTGACGGCGGCAATAACCGTTTTTTTGACGTCGGCAATTTTTTCAAAATTTTCATACATTTCATCTATGGCGTCCGAACCGGTGTCGGCAAGAAAATCGTTAACGTCGAGTCCGCTTGAAAAAGCCTTGTCATTGCCGCGGATGATGATTACCTTGACGGCGTTGTTCATATCAAGGGAAACGGCGGCTTCGGCCAGTTCCGACAAAATTTTGCGGTTGATGGCATTTAACCCGTCAGCGGTGTTGAGGGTGATAATGCCGGTTTGTTTTTTGATTTCAATATTAACTTCCTGACTCATTTTTCTAATCCTGATTTTTGTTTTTGAGGGTGATTCTGACAAGCAGGGGCTGCGTCTGTTCGCGGACGATGTCCAGCGATTCGCCGTCGCGCTCAAAGCGGACGACGCCGTTTTCCTGTCCGCGCGGGCGCCAACCGAGCTGCGGCAGCGTTTGCCGGTAAAAGTCTGCAACCTTGGCAAAAGATATGTTTTCGCCGCTGAGATAAACTTCGACAAAGCGGGTTTCGTCGTTGGCGAAAGAAACGTTGTTTTCTTCGGTTTGGGTCAGGCCTTCGGCCACCGGCACGTCGTCCATGCCGTCGATAAATTCGGCCGCGTCGGCCGCCGTTGCCGCCAGCATCCCCAGGACCGAAAGGAAAAAGATATTCAGGTTGCGTTTTTTCATTTTTGTTTCACCGGGCAATAGTAAGTTGAACGTCCGTCCTGCACGATTTTGCGTATGCCGCCGTTTTTTTGGCCGGCAAACGGACAATCGGGGCAGGTGCAGCCCGTTTTGTCGTATACGCGGTGCAGGTATTGAAAATAGCCGAGTCTGCCGTCGGGCTGCTGATAGTCGTGGATGCTGGAGCCGCCGTTGTCAACGGCTGTCTGCAAAATCTTTCGGGTGCTGGCGGCCAGGCGGGAACATTCTTTCCGGCTGAGGCTGTTTGCCCGCCGCGTCGGCCGGATGCCGGCGTCAAACAAAATTTCCGAAGCATAGATATTGCCGATGCCGGCAATGAAAGACTGATCAAGCAGCACGGGTTTAACGGCTTTGTGCCGCCGCCGGCAGCCGGAAAACAGATATTCTCCGTCAAAATCCGCCGCAAAAGGGTCTTTGCCGAGTTTGGAAAAACAGGGCAATTTTTCCAGCTCTGTCGTCGGCGCGGCAAAAAACAGCCCGAAACGGCGCGGGTCGTTGTATACCAGACAGCCGGCGGAGGTCTGTATGGTCAGGTGGTCGTGTTTGTCGGGCGCGGTCGGCGGTTCATCCGTTGTTTTCAGTTTTCCGCTCATGCCGAGATGGCAGACGATGCTGTTGCCGTTATTAAGATCCATAACGATATATTTGCCGCGCCGCCGATAGCCGCAGACGGTTGCGCCGGAAACGGCCTGTTCAAAGTCTTCGGGGATTTTTGCGCGCAGTTGCCGGTTGCGGACCTCTACGCTGCGGATAACGGCGTTTCCGATAAATTTTTTTATTCCGTTTTTGACGGTTTCTACTTCAGGCAACTCTGGCATGGTTTTCCGTAACCGAAATTGACAAATTAAGGCTATTATAGAATGCCTGCATATTTTTTCAACGATTTTATTTGCCGGCCGCGGCGCGAGTTTTTCAGATTGTCTGCCTGATTGCGGGTTGTTGTTTTCGGCAACATAATCCTGTTGCCAATATCCGGCGCAGGGGGTATAGTACCTCAAAACAACCGCAACGCAACCAGAGCAGGAAAAAAGATTACTCAAAATGGCAAAAACGGCGCGACAAAAAAAATATTATGCTCCGCAAAACGACGATCGGACGCGCAAATGCGATTTTCCCGGCTGCGACAAAGCCGGCGAATACCGCGCGCCCAAAGACCGAAGCCTGAAAGATTATTACTGGTTTTGTCTGGAGCATGTGCAGGCCTACAATGCCGGTTGGAATTATTATGACGGCGACGGCGAGGAAGAGGCCGCCCGTTTTGAACAAAATCGTCGCGCCGGCCGGCAAAAAATGCATTTTAACGATTTTGATTCGCGCATTCGTTACCGCAGCGGGTTTCGCTGGCGGGACGATTTCGGCTTTTTCGGCGACTATGGTGGTGCCATGCCTTCGAAGGAAGAAATATTTTTTACCGAAGAAGAGCGCAAAAGCTTAAAAATCATGGAGCTTACGGCGGAAAATATTTCTTTGGCAGCGATTCGCCGCCAATATAAAAAACTGGTGAAAAAATATCATCCAGACGTAAACCGCGAACACAAGGAAGAAGCGGAAGAAAAGTTCAAACAGCTGGCCGCCGCCTACCAGACGCTGTTGGCAAAATTTTCTTAAAAAACGGGTGTTTTTTTTCGATTCCGCCGGCGTCTGAGCAAAATACGAACGGCGCCCGATCCGCCCTCCCGATGTTCGGGGTGAAAAACGCTCAAAATCAACGGCCTGATGTCCGGCAGGTTCAGCCATTGCGGCACTCTGTTTTTCAACACCCCGCGGGCGGCAAAAATATCGTCCTCGTCATTTTGGTGCAGCCCCTTGCCGGTGATTATGGCCACGCAGCGCCGGCCTTTCAGGTAAGATTCCTTTATAAAACCGGTCACCGCTTCAAAAGCTCTGTCTTCCGTATAGCCGTGCAGGTCAAGCTCCGCTTCCACGGCAAAACCGCCGCGTTTGAATTTTTTTGCGGTAGCGGCATCCAGATTGTCCGTATTGCCGATGGCAAGTTCGCCCAAAGGCGCACCGGCATAAACTTTGTCCGGGCTTATTTTTGGGGTTACGGTCAGAGTAACACGGCGTTGAAAAACATATTTACCGCTTGCCGGTATCTTGTCTATGTCTTTTATCAGTTCCCGCCAGCTTTCGTCGTCATTGCCGTTGTTCATTGTTTGCCCCTTTGGGTATGAAAATGTAATAATGACCCGAAGCGTTCATTTTGCCCGCCTCGGCCAAAACGTCGTCGCCGCCGCTGCCCCAGAAATAGTCGCCGCGGACGGCACCTTTAATGGCGCTGCCTATATCTTCGGCGGCCACGATTTTTTGTAAGGGCTGTCCGTTCGGTGTGGTCGTTTCCAGCCATAACAGGGCGCCGAGAGGAATATATTGCCTGTCCACGGCCAGACTGCGGCCGGGCGCAAGCGGCAGACCGAAGGCGCCGATCGGTCCGTTGCCGTCAATCAGCCGGTGAAAGATGTAGCGTTCGTTCTTCAGCATCAGTCTTTTGCCCTCTTCGGGGTTGTTTTTCAGCCAGTTTTTTATGCTTATCATATCCGCCCGGCCGGGAGCAAGCACGCCTTCCGCCAGCAAAATGCTGCCGATGCCCGTAAAAGCGCGACCGTTGTTGCCGGCATATCCGATTCGCAGCCGGCTGCCGTCGTCGAGCAAAGCCACCGCCGACCCCTGTATCTGCATGATATGCACGTCCACGTCGCTGTCGGCCCAGAGCAGCACCGGCGCCGCCGGCGGCTGTTGTTCGATTTCCGCACGGGTGTAATAGGGAACAAGATTGTTTCCGCTGACGCGGCCGGCCAGCTTTTTGTCCGGCAGGGAAGCGTCAAAATCTTTCAGGCGGATTTCGATTAAATCATCGGGACGGCCGTAAACCGGAAAAACATATCGGCCGTGCTTTCGGCGCGAGGCGTTGATTTGCGCTTCGTAATAGGCGGTAAATTTTCCTTCCGCGTTGCCGTTTTCCCATACCAGCGCGGGCGTAAAGTTTCGTTCCATAAAGCGGCGCAGTTCATCGCCGTCGTTTATTTTTTGCCTCAAAAAATCCCGACAGACGCGTTGATAGTCGGCGGTGGAAATTTTAACGGCGCCATTGCCGATAAAATCAGAATCCATATTCATGATTTTGCCGCAAACGTCCCGCAGAACGGGTGCAAAATCTTCCATTTTGTCGTTTTGCCAGCCGGTCAGATCCGAAAAGTCCGTCGGCGACAGTCCGACGGTTGTCGTTTGCGCCTCGCTTTTTGCCGCCGGTTCTTTTTTTTCTTCTTCTTTTTCAAAACAGGCGGCGACAAGCAAAAGCGGCAAAAACAAAAGCAATATTTTTTTCATCTGCGGTTATTTCTTGGTTGAAGACAAAAGCCAGGCGGGCGTGGTGGCGTGCAGGCTGCGTTCGAAAGTCCATACGTCGGTAATGGACTGAATGAAATTTTCGTCTCCTTCAATGACTTCGCCGTCTTTCCCACGCAGGATGTTGACCTGTTCGGAAACAAATTTGACGCTGATTTTGACCAGATCGTTTTTATCGATTTTGGCGTCGGCAATAACGGCTTCGTCAAAGCCGATAAAGTCCGTTTCGGCGGAAATGCCTTCTTCCTGTCTTTTGCCGATGATTTCTTTGAATTTTTTCAACAGATTTTTGCTGACCAGAGTTTCCAGCGTCTTAACATCGCCTTTGGCAAAAGAGGTGACGATGATTTCAAAAGCCTTTTTGGCGCTGTTTAGGAATTTGTCGCGGTTAAAACCGGGGATTTTTTGCAAAGCTTTTTCGCTTTCGCTCAGGTTTTCGTCGTCCGTGCGCAGTTCTGCCGGAGTCGGCTGCGCGCCGTGTTTACGGTTGTGTTCCTGCATCAGAATGTCAAATATTTTGGCGGCGCTTTCGCGGCTGATTTCGGTTTCGTTTTCGGGTCTTGTGCCGAGCAGGCTTTTCAGTTTGGCAAAAACCATCACGACGACCAGAAGCAAAATGATAATATCCAGATAAGCAGACATTTTCCCCTCTTGAAGTTTAAGCATAAATCCACAATCCTAATATAGGGAAAAATCACGGGATTATCAACCGCAAAATATTGACCCGTCTGTTTATTTATTATATGATACGAGCGTTTTAACAGTAAAATAGCCGCTTTAGGAGAAACAATAATGGAAGAACAGGCTCAAAACAAACAAATCGGCGCCATTGCCGTTATCAGTCAGTATATTAAAGATTTGTCGCTGGAAATTCCCCATGCGCCGGAGATTTTCAAGGAAGTAAAATCCGCGCCGAAGATCGACGTCCATGTCGACGTCAAGGCCGAGCACAAGGAAAACAACACCTATGTTTCGCAGCTCTCCGTCAGCATGAACGGCAAAGCGGAAGACAAAACACTGTTTGTGCTGGAGCTGACCTATGCCGCCTATGCCGAAGTTAACGTGCCGGCCGAGCATTTGGAACCGGTGCTGATGGTGGAACTGCCGCGCCTGATTTTCCCGTTTGCCCGCAATATTGTTACCCAATGCCTGACCGAAGGCGGACTGCCTCCGTTTATGCTCAATCCGATAGATTTTGCCGCCCTTTACGTTGCTCGCAAACAGCAGGCCGCCGCCGCGGCGAAACCGGCCGCCGACGGTAGTGAGGCAGCTCATTGATATTCCGAAAAATTTGCGGTCGGTCTTCCGGCCGCAAATTTTATAAGCCGGCAAAAACTGAGGACAGGCGGGCAGATATTGTTGCATCGCCTTTTTTTTGAGATAATAATTAGACCATAAAATTATCAACATTCAACGGATGAGAAATATGAAAGACATATCTGTTATCGGCTGCGGCCGCTGGGGAACGTTTCTGGCCTGGTATGCGGCCAACCGCTGCCCGGGAAAAATCAACAACGTGCTGATGTACGACCTGAAAACGTCGCCCAATTTCATCGAACTGCAAAATACCCGCAAAAACGAATATCTGTCGCTCTCCGACAACATGCACCTGTTTGACACGCTCGATAAAGTGCTTGTCAACGACACGGTTATCATTTCCATCGGCTGCCAGCATCTGCGTTCGCTGGCCAAAGAGTTGAACGACTACAATCTTAACGGCAAAACTTTTCTTTTGGCCATGAAAGGGCTAGAAGAACCCTCCGCCAAAATCATGCACGACGTCTTCAAAGAAGAAGTGAAACAAAACGTCCATGTGGCCGCCCTGTCAGGCCCCGGCCACGTGCAGGATTATATGAGAAACGTGCCCTCGGCGGCGGTTATCGACAGCCTGGAGGAAGAAACCAAAGACTACCTCATCAAACTGCTGCAAAGCCCGCTGATTCGTTTTTATTACGGTTCGGACTTAATCGGCGACCAGATCGGCGCGGCTCTGAAAAACGTGATCGGACTGGCGGCAGGCATTCTGGACGGGCTGGAATGGTACGGCTTAAAAGGCGCGTTGATGGCTCGGGCGCCGGTAGAAGTCGGCCGGTTGATAAAGCATTTCGGCGGCAATCCGATGTCGGCCTACGGGCTGGCGCATCTCGGCGACTACGAGGCGACGCTCTTTTCCAAATTCAGCCACAACCGCTCCTTCGGCGAGGCTTTTGCCAAAGGCGAGCGCTTTGCCAAACTGGCGGAAGGCGTGCCGACCTTAAAAGCGGTCAAAATCATTGCTGACAAGGAAGGAATCGATATGCCGATTTGTCAGGCGCTGTATAAGGCAATTTATGAAAACGCCGACATCAAACAAACCATCCGTTCCATTTTCGAACGCGATCTGAAACGGGAATTCTGATTTTTTTTTGAATGCTCCAATCCCGCTCTTTATCAAAAGGGCGGGATTTTTTTGTTTTTGCCGCAAAATTTTATTGACAAAAAATATTTTTTAGTCTAAAGTGGATAATGTAAAAAAGATTATTAACCAATTAAAATTTTAAGATATGAAAGAAGAAGAAAAAAACAAAAAAGAACAGGATCCTCAGTTCGCAACTGCAACCAATACCAGCAGCAATGCAGGTCTGGAAGGAGCGGAAAAGTTTCGGGAGTTTATGAAGTCCAAATACGGACAAGACCCCGCTACAATGACAAAGGCCGCCAAAAGAGCTTTTCGCAAAATGGCCAAAGATCTCTTAAAGGCGGGAAAAATCGACGAGGAGGAGTATGAGAAAATTCTGGCAGCCCTCAAGTCATAAGCAAGGCAACGGCTGTTGTTTTTTTCAAAAAAAGAGAGCGTCAACCGCAACGGGTTGAGGCTCTTTTTTTTTGTACAAGAAAACAGTCGGCTGGGTTTGGCGAGTTTTTTTTAGGCCGTTTTCCGCATCAACCGATCATGCACCAGGCAGGCAATTTCCTGCTGCAAAGTCCGGTCGCGGTTATATTCCGCCAAAAGTTCCAACAGCATGTCAAAATAGCCGTGTTCCGCGCAAATTTGGAACGACGCCCGATAATTGATGTCATAAACCCACGACAGACAGCACAGCAACCGGTCGCAATAGGAACGGATGGTTGAGGTCAAAATCACCCGACCGGCGGCAAATTGCCCGTATGCTTCGGCGGAAACCGGCGCTCGGCGCGTTTCTTCGCTCATGGTAACAAAAAACGGGTCTTTTTTCAGGTTGTCTTCATAGCGTTGTATATAAAAATTTGCCAGCTTGTCGGCATCGCGCACCCATAGCAGAATGGCAAGGGTTTGCCGGCGGATTTCCGCATCGGTGATGTTTTGAAACTCGGGATCGGCATAAAATTTTTCCATCATATGACCATGGTGTTTCAGCGCCGCCAAAATCCGCGGATCGTTAAATTCCGATTCGTTTTTCATCATCTGCCAGCTCATTTCGCCATGATCATAATGTTTGGAAAACCAGGCGTTATGGTCGGCAAAAAAATTGTCCTCATACATTTTGCGGATTTCCATAAACCGGCCGACATCGTGAAAAAGCAGTGCTTTTTCCCCGAGTGCGAAAAACGGCGCCTGTTCTTTGCGCAATGTTTCGTCACGGGCGGCAATTTCCTGCCCGATTTGCAGCACCTGCACCGAATGGCGATATTTTTTGGCGGCAAACTCGCGGCAAAAGCCGCTTGTTTTGACGGCCTCAAAGAAAGGGCGGAATTTTTGTTTGAACAGCATCAAGTCATTGTGATTCATTTTTTTCTCCCGCCGTAAAGATAATCTTAAAAAACATAAACTTCAAGAATATTTGGCAGCCGTTGGGATGGTTGCGGCAAGCGGAATTTGCAGCTTATTTTTGCCCAATTTTTGCCCAAACAAAAACACCTTCCTGTCGGGGGAAGGTGTTTTTGTAAAAGAAGAAGACGTTACTTGTCGAAGACAAAAGTAGCGCTGTAGATACCGGTTATGGTCAGTTCTCCGAACGGAATGTCGATAGTGATATCGCCGTAATAGTAGTCCTGATCACCGCTTGACGATTCGTATCTCCAGTCTTCGCTGACTTTGATATTTTCGGCGTCAAACTCAAGGGTATTCATTTCCTCGCGTATCACACCGTTGTCAAAGATGGCGGTATAACGATAAACGCCTATTTCCAGATCGGCATGGTTATAATGCAGAACGCATTTTTCCTCTATGCGATAAGGATTAACGTATCCGTCGTTTGCCTCATGTCCGCCGGAAATCATCTCCAAAGTGGCGTTTTGGAAAGCAAAGTCATCGAAACGACAAGGCACTTCCACGCCGCCGACATATTCGGACTGAAGACCGGCCGCTATTTCCGCGGTATAGGTTTCGGTTACGTCCTCGCCGGTCGACATTGCCGACTTAACGGTGATGGAAGAAAGATAACCGTCTCCCGAAGGCATGGGCTCCAGCGATTTGTCGACAACTTCGCTCCTTAAGATATAAGGTTCGCTTGCCGGACCGAGATTGCGCCTTAAGGTTATCACCGCTTCGACGTCGTAGCTCTCGCCGCCGAAATCAACCGTAATCGAATGGCGGAAGATTTTGCGGGCATAGGCATATTCGCCGTCATCGTAGGAATCCGCATCTTCCAGAACACCGCCGTTGTCGCGGATGTTGGTATAACGATGGTAAGGCATAATCTGACGGGTAACGCCGTCATCATAAACCCCAACCTCGTAGTAGAGACGATAGGAGAACTCGAACTCATCGCAGTAGACCGTGTATACCAGAACCGAGTCGGTAACGGTAACAAAGTCTTCCGTACGGGTTCCTTCGGCAATTTCATAGCTGATGTTGCCGCCAAACTCGCCCGGCTCCCATTTTGATACATCACGATCCATCGTAACATTCGGCATGGTGCCGTTTAAGATTACCGAAACCCGGTTGTCAAAGCTGCCTTTGGTGACACCTCTAACCATTATCCAGCTTTCGTAGGAGAGCGCGGTGCCGTCATCTGTGGGGCTCATGCTCACAACGCCGGCTTCGCCT
>CALXRS010000026.1 GCA_944390915.1 uncultured Alphaproteobacteria bacterium | reverse complement strand
TCTGTTGCGTCGTCATAGTTCACCTGCGTATAGAACACGCCTAATTCCGGCGTCAAAGTTACGCTGTCGGTCAAAGCGTAATCATAACCGGCTTCAACACTGGCGCCGAACTCCACGCCGTCGGTGTCGGACTTCATACCGTCATCGGTCTTGATGTCCGCTTCCTGAATACCACCGTACAAAGTCGCAAAGGCATAGAGATTTTTGTTATCATAACGGTAATACAAACCGGCAATATAGCTGTCGATATCTATTTCCGAACCGACCGGCGAACGATATTTGTCACCGTTGCCGTTCATGTCATATTCGCCCTGACGATAGGAGAAGAAGACGCCCAAACGGTTGTGAATATCGCGCTGGATGTCGCCGCCGGCTTCAATTCCCCAGATGTCGGCATCAATGGCAAAAGGCGAATCGATGTTCGAAGTGTAATAAGTCGGGTTGACCCAGAGATTGTAATTGGCCGCGGCGTCCTGCGTACGGGTGGCAGCCACCTGTCCGCCGATATTGTCGACCATATTGCGGGTCTGCTCCAGAGCCGCTGCCGGCAACGCGCCGTAAGCTACGACTTCGCCATATACCGGCGCTGTCGGAATGTCGATGTCGGGGATATCAATATCCGGAATATCAATATCCGGAACATCCACGTCCGGCACTTCCGGATCCGGCTGTTCGCCCGGCTCCACGCCGGCATAATCGTTTGTCGTATCTTTCATCTCCAGTTCCCATTTGTGGGCGTTCTCACCGGTCTCGGTATATTTGGTTTCAAACATATACGGGCTGCGGTAGACGCGGTAAACCGTGAACGAATCCTCCGTGCCTGTCGTGTCGTTGCTGGATTGCGCAAAAACAATGCTTTCACCGCGGATATCTTTGTCCGAGGTCGGATAAAGCACCAGCTTGGTGGTTCCTTCAACATTGCCGTTGATGTTGAGTATGTCCGCCGTCAGGTTGTCCACGTCCACATCAACATGCAGATAACTGTTGCTCGCGCTCCAACCCTTCAAATTCACCGTTTCCATATATCCGTTGTACAAATCAAAAGCGGCGTTGGTGAGCGAAAGCGAGGTAACCGCATCTGTCCCTTCTCCAGGAACAAACGCCCCTTGCCCTTTCCAATTAACGGCTTTTGTATCTTCATGCTGATAACTGCCGAATTTTAACGTGGTATTTTCAACCGTCACCTTGCCGGCGTTGATGATGTCATTGTTGACGGCGATATATTGCGTCGTCCGCCCATCATCGTTCAACATATCGTCGCCTGTGAAGGCAAGGTTGTAATAGCGGTTGGCATAAGTGACAGAAGTACCGGAAGCATATCCGCCCTCGATGCTGTCATTAATAATCCATGTTCCGCCGCCCGTAGTATCAAAGGTGACCGTCGGCGCACTGTCGGCAGAGGTTGTACCTTGAACAAAGATGGCATTGTAGTTTTTGCCGCGGGTCGGATCTTCGGTGTAGTTACCGGACATATAATGCTCTTCACCCTTGGTAGTAAAAGTCATGTCTTTAGTTGTAAACACCGCACCGCCGAGAGCCAATCCGGTCGTTGATGTCGTCTTTGCATAATTATTTAAGAAATCGCCGGTGATGTTACCGATGGTGGCAGTCCTCGAAGAATAAGCATAGTTATAAATCGCCCCGCCTCCGACAGAGCTGCCTCTACCTTGTGCATAATTTCCTATGAAATTGCCGGTAATGTCGCCGATAGTACCTCTATTATAGTTATTATAGTTATAAATTGCCCCGCCACGAACATTGTATCCGTGAGCATAATTTCCGATAAAATCACCGGTAATGTTGCCGATGGTGCCATAGTTAAAAATCGCCCCGCCATCATCAGCATAATTCCTGATAAAGTCACCGGTGATATCCCCGATGGTACCTCTGTTATCAATCGCCCCGCCATAGGCTTCATCGAAGGCTCCATCATTTATGCTTGTAGCATAATTCCCAATAAAATCACCGGTGATGTTGCCGATGGTGACACTACCGTTGTTATAAATCGCTCCGCCAGAGGGACCGACGCTGCTGCTTCCGGAAACATAATTGCCGATAAAATTGCCGGTAATATTGCCAATGGTACTTCTGTTATCAATCGCCCCGCCCCAGGCATTATCGTCTGTACTTTCGGCATAATTTCCTATGAAGTCTCCGGTGATATTATTGATAGTGCCGCCGTTAAAAATCGCCCCTCCACTTGCGCTGTCTGTATAATTCCCGATAAAGTTGCCGGTGATGTCGCCAATGGTGCCACTGCTATTATAAATTGCCCCGCCATAGGCATAATTGCTTCCAGAAACATAATTACCGATAAAATCACCGGTAATGTTGCCGATGGTGCCCCGATAGTTATAAATCGCCCCGCCATCATCAGCATAATTCCTGATAAAGTCACCGGTGATATCCCCGATGGTACCTCTGTTATCAATCGCCCCGCCTCTGACAAAGCTGTCTCTACCTTGTGCATAATTTCCGATAAAATCACCGGTGATGTTGCCGATGGTGCCACTACCGTTGTTATAAATCGCTCCGCCAGAGGAACCGGCGCTGCTGCTTCCGGAAACATAATTGCCGATAAAATTGCCGGTAATATTGCCAATGGTACCTCTGTTATCAATCGCCCCGCCTAGGGCATCGTCTGTACTTTCGGCATAATTTCCTATGAAGTCTCCGGTGATATCGCCGATGGTGGCATTTTCCGCATTATAAATCGCTCCGCCATAAGCATAGGCATAATCATAATTATAATGTTGTGCATTCGCCACTACCGAATTATTGATAAAATCGGCATTGATATTCCCCATCTCTCCGGCGTTATAAATTACCCCGCCGTATAGATAAAGCTCAGTCCTCTTGCTCGGTGATGTTCCGGTCCCGCCGCTGATGCTTCCCGTTACCTTGTTGTTGGCAAAAACTTTGCTCTTTATGTCTTCGTAAGTTTCACCTTCCGGATTGTTTATAGCTATCCCGCCGGGTTGTTGAATGGCGGTGCCGGGAGCTTCGTTAAATTTAAAATCCAGCGGTTTCCCGGTTACAATCTCATAATCTGCCGGCTTGGTATAGGTATATTCATAATATTCGCTTTTGTTGTTCGGCAGATTAATTTTTACTACGCCTTTGACCTGATTGTCGTCCGACAGATCGCTGTCCGTCATCCCCGGCGTTTCAACTGCTGCCGTTGTCCCCCATTTGATACTTTCCGAAGTGGCGAAAGTTTCCGGTTTCAGGACAACTTTGTAGTACTTAGTTGTGATGTTTCCTTCGGCGTCCGCTTCCTGCATGGTGAAGTTATAATCTTCCGCCTTTCCCTCCGTATATTCAAAAACACTCTCCGGAATCGCCGCAACATCGAAACTATATTTTTTCCCATCAAACTCAAAAATGCCGTTCTCATCTTCTTTTAAGTTCCCGGCCACGGTGCCCGCAAGGGTTTTCAACAACGCCGCGTTGTCGCCCGTCGGCATAAAGTAATATTTTACGCCGGCAATCTCCACTTCAACCGCGCCTGCCGGCAATTCGTCCGTCAGTTCCGTCAAAGCAAAATTGCCGCTCAAATCCGCGGCTTCCGTTTTGATAGTATCCAATGTCGGGGTCAGGGTTGTCGCTGCGGCATAATTTGCCGGGGTAGAAAGAATCGTCCCCGCAAGCAGGGCAAGAGAGAATTTTGAAGATGTTTTCATGAGCCATAGTCCTTTGATATTTTGCAAAATATATACAGCAAAAAGGCGATGCGCTTAAACGATCGTTTTTTTGCAACACTCAAATAATAACTTAACGAAAGTTTAATTTCAAGATTATTTTTGCATTTATCAAAATGTTATAAAGCCTTTTGAAAACTGAGGGAAAGCCTTGAAAGCTGTTGCAAAAAAACGATCCTTTTCCCGCGACAGATGAATAAAAAAGAGATGCCGAGGAGATGCCGAACTAATATTAAATTGTCATGCTGAACTCGCTTCAGCATCTCGTATATTTTACAAACAAAGACAAGCGGATAAATAGAATAATGAGATCCTGAAACAAGTTCAGGATGACCCTCAAGATGCGGGGCGGTATACCGATGTCAACGCCCCATCCACAACAAAAGCCCGCCTAGGGCTTTCTGCGTTCTCACCCTGCTTACGCGTCCCCCTCTCCCCTCAAGGGAGAGGAGAAAAAAGGTAGCGTGCGGGGGAAGGGAGAGGAGAAAAGAGAGCTGTGGCCGGTGCGGGCATTTAAGGGAGGGGAGAAAAAAGGTAGCGTGCGGGGGAAGGGAGAGGAGAAAAGAGAGCTGTGGCCGGTGCGGGCATTTAAGGGAGAGGAGAAAAAAAGCGGCAGCGTGCGGGGGAAAGGGGGAGAGAAAAAAGTTGCGGAAGGTGCGGGCAAAAGAAAGAGAAAAAAGGTATGGCGGATTGCCAATAGGCAAGGAAAATAGAAAAAAGGGGATGGCGGACAACCGACTGGAATGTGAAAAAAAGGGCAACCGACCGGCGACCGGCTGGAAAAGAAAAAAGGCAGAACACCTCATCGGCAGTCATTTTTCGGGAAAAGCCGTCAGATATTCGCAAACAACCCGATAAAAGGAGGCAAAATTTCCGCTCGTTTCCCGCAAACGCCGATCCGCCTCGGCAAGGGTAATCTCCGCGGCGGCAAACGCTTCTTCGGCGGAGACGGTGCAAACGTCGCCCGCCACATCCGCCACGCCGCCGGAAATAAAATATTTTTTGCCCGGCCGATCCTCTTCTTCCAGCAGCTGCACGACCCCCGGCTTCAGTTCCACAATGCCCGGCGCGCGGCCGGCGATTATCGTCAGATTGTCGTTATACGCCGGCAACACGACGCCGAAAACATTTTCGTCTGCAACCGTTTTGTCTGGCCTGGCCAACACCAGGCGGATTTTGCCTGCCATCAGAATATCTCCCTATGCGCCGGATTTTTTCATCTGTTCGGCTTTTTCCAACGCCTGTTCGATGGTGCCGACCATATAAAACGCCTGCTCCGGAACATCGTCGTGCTTGCCTTCCAATATTTCCTTAAAGCCTTTGATGGTATCTTCCAGCTTTACAAAAACGCCCTTGGTGCCGGTAAACACTTCCGCCACAAAGAACGGCTGCGACAGGAAACGTTGAATTTTGCGCGCGCGGGAAACGACCAGCCGATCCTCGTCGGAAAGCTCATCCATCCCCAAAATGGCAATAATATCCTGCAATGATTTATATTTTTGCAAAATCTCCTGCACGCCGCGCGCCACTTTATAATGCTCCTCGCCGACCACGT
The DNA here is from genome assembly GCA_944390915.1 of uncultured Alphaproteobacteria bacterium. Lineage (GTDB taxonomy): Bacteria > Pseudomonadota > Alphaproteobacteria > RF32 > CAG-239 > JAFUYI01. Next base: position 14,658 of record CALXRS010000026.1, on the reverse strand, counting down.
CCGGCGACAACACGCGACTGGTCGAATCCAGCGGATCGACGGCCGGATAGATGCCCAGTTCGGAAATGCTGCGGCTTAAAACCGTGGTGGCGTCCAGATGCGCAAACGTGGTGGCCGGCGCCGGATCGGTCAAATCGTCGGCCGGCACGTAAACCGCCTGCACCGAAGTGATGGATCCGTTCTTGGTGGAGGTAATCCGCTCCTGCATGGCGCCCATGTCCGTACCGAGCGTCGGCTGATAGCCCACCGCCGACGGAATGCGCCCGAGCAGTGCGGAAATCTCCGACCCGGCCTGAGTGAAACGGAAAATGTTGTCCACGAAGAACAACACGTCCTGATGTTCGACATCGCGGAAATATTCCGCCTCCGTCAAACCGCTCAGGGCAACGCGGGCACGCGCGCCGGGCGGTTCGTTCATCTGCCCGTACACCAGCACGGTTTTGGAATTGCCGCCGTTCAGGTCAATCACGCCCGACTCAATCATCTCGTTATACAAATCGTTGCCTTCGCGGGTGCGTTCGCCCACCCCGGCAAAAACGGAATAGCCGCCATGCCCTTTGGCTATGTTGTTAATCAGCTCCATAATCAGCACCGTTTTGCCCACGCCGGCGCCTCCGAACAAACCGATTTTGCCGCCTTTGGCATAGGGTTCCAGCAAATCGATAACCTTGATGCCGGTGGTTAAAATCTCCGTTTCCGTCGACTGATCGGTAAAAGACGGCGCTTCGCGATGGATGGAAAAATGGTCTTTGGCGTCAATCGCCCCGCGGCCGTCCACCGGCTCGCCGGTTACGTTGATAATCCGCCCGAGCAGCCCCGGCCCGACCGGCACCTCAATCGGTCTGCCGGTGTTGACAACCGGCTGCCCGCGGGTGAGCCCGTCGGTTGCGTCCATGGCAATGGTGCGCACCACGCCCTCGCCCAGCTGCTGCTCCACTTCCAGCACCAGACGTTTGCCCTGATTTTCGCATTCAAGCGCCGTATAAATATTGGGCAGGTCGTCCAGATTGTCGAATTTAACGTCGACAACAGCTCCCATCACCTGATAAATATGTCCGCCCTGTTGTTTGTTTTCGTTCATGGCTACTCCTTAACTCAAAAATAAACCTTTCCTAAACGGCTTCCGCACCGGCAATAATTTCCGTCAGCTCGGTGGTGATGGCCGACTGCCGCAGGCGATTGTAACGCAGCGTCAACTTGGATATCATGTCTTTGGCGTTGCGGGTGGCGTTGTCCATCGAGGCCATCCGCGCCCCCTGCTCGGAAGCCTGAGAATTTATCATCATGTCATACACGGCTTCCGTCAGCGCCAACGGCATCAGCCGCTCCAACTGGCTTGCAAAATCCGGCTCGCCGTCATAGAAAGCCCCGTTATAAATTTCCCCGGGCAATGCTTCCGTCAGCATCGTTGGCAAAAGCGGCAAAACCTGACGGCTTTGCGTATCCCGCGATACGGCGGAACGAAAACGGCTGTAAACGATCTCGCAAACATCGGCCTCCCGACGGTAGAACATTTGCAAAATCTCGTCGGCCAGGGCAACGGCTTCCGCATAGTCCACACCTTTGGCCGAGGCCGCCTCCGCCGAACGGATAATCTCATCGGGATAGCGGCGTTTTAAGCTGTTGTAGCCGCGGGAACCAAGACAAATGAGCCGAACTTCCCGACCGGCGGCTTTCAGTTCCTCGACCCGCGCGGTGACGGTGCGGACGATAACCGCATTGTAGCTGCCGCACAAACCGCGGTCGGAAGCCAAAACCACCAGCAGATATTTGCCGCCGTTTTCCCGCTCGCGGCAGATATCCGGCAGCAGAGGTGCCGTTTCGTTTTCGGTTGCTTCACGACAAACGGCCTGCCAGGCGACGCCCGCCGCCCGATACAAATTGTTGCGGTAGACGGCGCTTTTGTCCAGCAGTTCTTCCGCACGCCTGAGCTCGGCCGCAGAAACCATCTTCATTGCCGAAGTGATTTTTTCGGTCGATTTTATCGCGTCTATCCGGTTGCGTAACTCTTTTAATCCGGCCATGGCTTTACCCTATACCCTAATTCCTCAGGCGGCGTCCGCCTGTCCGGCCGACAGATATTTGTCGGTAAAGGCTGCAAAAAACGCCGCCAGTTTCTTTTCCAACTCGTCGGAGATAACCTTTGCCGAAGCAATTTCCTCTCCCAGTTCCGGATGCAGGGAATGCACCTCCGCCAGCATTTTGGCCTCGTAATCGGCAATCGCAGAAACGTCTATCCTGTCCAGATAACCGCGCACGCCGGCGTAGATGGAAAGGACCTCGTCTTCTACCGTCATCGGATGATATACCGGCTGTTTGAGCAGCTCCGTCAGCCTTTCGCCGCGGAAGATGGATTGCCGGGTGGAGGCGTCCATGTCGGAGGCAAATTTGGCAAAAGCCGCCATTTCGCGATATTGCGCCAGCTCCAGCTTAATCTTGCCGGCCACCTGCTTCATCGCCTTAATCTGCGCGGCCGAACCCACGCGGCTGACCGAAATGCCCACATTGACCGCCGGTCGCACGCCCTGATAGAACAAAGACGTTTCCAGAAATATCTGCCCGTCGGTAATGGAGATGACATTGGTCGGGATATAGGCCGACACGTCACCGGCCTGCGTTTCAATAACCGGCAGCGCCGTCAGCGAGCCGCCGCCTTTGGCGTCGCTCATTTTGGCAGCCCTTTCCAGCAGACGCGAATGGAGATAAAAAACGTCGCCGGGATAGGCCTCGCGCCCGGGCGGACGGCGAAGCAAAAGCGACATTTGCCGATAAGCCGTCGCCTGTTTGGACAGATCGTCGTAAAAAATAACCGCATGCATGCCGTTGTCGCGGAAATATTCTCCCATCGCACAACCGGAATACGGCGCAATGAACTGCATCGGCGCGGCGTCGGAAGCCGTGGCCGCCACCACAATCGTATAATCCATCGCTCCGTGGTCTTTCAGGGTTTTGACCACCTGCGCCACGGTCGAACGCTTTTGTCCCACCGCCACATAAATGCAAAACAGTTTTTCCGCGTCACTTGCGGCAACGTCGTTGATTTTTTTCTGGTTGATGATGGTGTCAAGGATTATCGACGTTTTGCCCGTCTGCCGGTCACCGATAATCAGCTCCCGTTGACCGCGCCCGATGGGAATGAGCGAATCGATGATTTTCAACCCCGTCTGCACCGGTTCGTGCACGCTGCGGCGTTCGATAATGCCCGGCGCCTTCACTTCCGAATTGCTGAACCCGGATGTTTCTATATTGCCGAGGCCGTCTATCGGCTGCCCCAGCGCGTCGACCACACGGCCGAGGAGAGCTTTGCCCACCGGCACGCTGACAATGCGGTCGGTGCGGCGGACGACGTCGCCTTCCCTGATGCCTTCGTCGGAGCCGAACAAAACGACGCCGACATTGTCTTCTTCCAGGTTGAGAGCCATGCCCTTCACCCCGTTGGCAAATTCCACCATCTCGTTATAGCGCACGTTGTCAAGGCCGTAAACGCGGGCAATGCCGTCGCCGACCGAAAGCACGCGGCCGATTTCGGCCGTTTCCGCACCGGCATCCGTGCCGGCGATTTTGGCCTCCAGAATTGCAGATATTTCGCTTGCACCAGACATTTATTTTGTCCCTTTCATCAATAATTCCAGCTTAGTCAGTTTTCCCTTCAGAGAATCGTCAAACATGGTCGACCCGTATTCTATCAGCAGTCCGCCCAAAACTTCAGGAGCTGTTTTATACTTAACCGCAACTTTTTTGCCGAGCCTTTTTTCCAAAGCGGCAACCAACCGTCCGTTCTGTTCGGCGGACAAAGGCATGGCCGTCGACACGGACACTTCGACGATGCCTTTTTCCCGATAATATACGGTCTTAAAACACGAAAGAATTTCTTCAAGCAAAGATAAACGATTATTTTCGGCAACCGTTGTCAGCGCCCGCACGCTCGTTTCCCGCAGGGCGAGAGAGCGTCCGATTTCCGTCAGCGCCTCTTTTTTGGCTTCGGCCTTCCACAGCGGATTGCGCAGCAAAGAAACAATACGGGGATTTTCATGAACGGCCGCCGTCAGGGTTTTTACGTCTTGCCATGCTCCGGCTTCTTCCCCTTTTTCCCTTGCCGCCTCAAACCAAGCCCGCGCATAAGAAGTTGCCAATTTGTTTTTAGAATCTTTTGCCATTTTTTTCTCGTTACCTTACCCTGAAAACATATATAACATTTGTTTCTTTTTTGTTAATATCTTTTTACATAAAAGAATAAGGATCAACATCTATCGTTACCCGCACCTGCCGGGGAATTTTTACCCGCTGCAGCCAGTTTTGCGCAATTTCCTGAATTTTTATACCGCGGGCGGTTTTTAACAGCAGGCGATAGCGGTAACGGTTGCGCAACATAAATATCGGCGCCGGCGCCGGCCCCAGAACGGAAACATTTTCCGCCGCCGGCGCCAATCGGCCGAGTTCCGCCGCCGTTCGTTCGGTCAGGCGCGGATTTTCGCCGGAAACAATAAGAGCCGCCAGCCGGCCGAAAGGCGGCAGCCCGAGCAGCCGGCGCGACTGTTTTTCAAGCTCGACAAAACGGTCGCGGTCGTTGTTGACCAAAGCCTGCAAAACGGCGTTTTCAGGATACAGGGTCTGGATATACACCTCGCCCGCCTTTTCCGCGCGGCCGGCGCGGCCGGCAACCTGCGAAAGCAGCTGAAACGTTTGTTCAGCCGCGCGCAGATCGCTGCCCATCAGCCCCAAATCGGCATCGACGATACCGACGAGCGTCAGCTCCGGAAAGTGATGTCCTTTAGCCAAAATCTGCGTTCCCACCAAAATATCCAACCCGCCTTTTTCCATCTGGTCGAAAACGGCGGAAACATCCGCCAGACTTGTCGCGGTATCGCTCGACAGGACGGCCGTGCGCGCGGCGGGAAAACGCCCCCGGACTTCCTCGGCAATACGCTCCACCCCCGGCCCGCAGGAAGCAAGACCGTCGGGCGAACCGCATTCCGGACAGGCGGACGGCCGCGGCATCATATAACCGCAATGGTGGCAAATCAGCCGGTTGGCGCTGCGGTGTTCGGCCAGCCAGGCGGTGCAGTGCGGGCATTGAATACGGTGACCGCAGTCGCGGCAAATCACAAGCGGCGCATAGCCGCGGCGGTTTAAGAACAACATCGACTGCCCGCCTTTTTCCAGGTTGGCGCCGAGCGCGCCGACCAGCGTCGGCGACAGCCACGAAACGCCCCAGGCTCCCTTTTGCGGTTTGTCTTTGCGCAAATCGACGATTTTCAGTTCCGGCAAACGGGCATCGGCAAAACGGCGGGTCAGGCGCACCATATCATATTTGCCGGTTTCGACGTTGACCACCGTTTCCAGATCCGGGGTGGCCGTCGACAAAATCAACGGAAACTGCTCAAACTTTGCCCGCATAACCGCCATGTCACGGCATTGGTAGTTGACAATATCTTCCTGTTTGTAAGAATGATCGTGGCTTTCGTCCACCACAATCAGCCCCAAATCCGGATAGGGCAAAAACAGAGCCGACCGCGCGCCGACCGTTACTTTTGCGCGGCCTTTGGCAACCGCCGTCCAGGTTTGGGCGCGTTCTTTTTGACCAAGACCGGAATGCCAGCAGGCCGGACGCACGCCGAAGCGCATTTCAAAACGCGCCAGCCATTGCGTGGTAAGCGAAATTTCGGGCACCAGAATCAGCACCTGTCTGCCCTGCCGCAATGCTTCCGCCGCCGCCTCAAAATAGACTTCCGTTTTGCCGCTGCCGGTTACGCCGTCAATCAAAGTAACGCTGAAACCCCGCCCGACTTTATTTTTCAGCTCGTCGGCCGCGGCCTGCTGCTCGGCGGTCAGACGAACGGCGCGAAAATCGGGTTCGGGGACGGCAAACACTTCTTCTTTTTCGCGCACCAGCGGCGTCAATACGCCGGCTTTGACCAGTGCGGAAACGACTTCCGCGCCGCAGCCGGCGCCCCGGCATATTTCCGCCCTGTCGTAAGGGGCGTGGCGCAGCAAATCCATCACCCGCCAACGGGCGTCGGAATTTTTCAACCCGGCTTCGGCAAGCGTTTTGCCGCTTAATTGATACAAAGTTTCCGTTTTCGGGGCGTCAAAAGCCTCGCGAACACTTATCACCATCTTTAAGACCAGCCCGCGAAACGCGCAGTTGTAGGCGGCGGTAAAATCCACCAGCCGCCGCAGCTGTTCCGACAGCGGCGGAAAATCGAGACATCTGATAATTTTTTTGATTTTTCCGGCGTCTACCCCTTCCGTTTTGCCCTTGCGCCACAAGACGCCCACCAGTTCTTTTTGCCCAAACGGAACCCGCACCATCGCGCCGAGCGGCAAATCTTCGTCGCACTCATAATCAAACGGCTCGTTAAACGGCAGGGGCAGCAAAATTCCGACAATCATTTCAGGCGTGTTTCCTTCTTTGCGGGCATATTTCTTTCTTTATCAAACGGAGTTATCATATACCCGCCGCGATAAAAACAAAATGCAAATATCGCTCAATCCCCAGCTTTCGGACAACCCGACGCCACGGAGACTTTCAGGCAAAAAAAAACGTCGGCTCTTTTGGTTCAAGGAGCGGACGTTTTTTATCGGCAGCGGAAACTATTTGGTCATTTCTATTTCTCCTTCATACGGGGTGCCTTTTATTTTCAGACTGTCCCCGACTTTCAGGAGCATCAGGCGGATACTGTCCTGCGGATATTCAAAGACCCGAGAAGCGCCACCTTCAAACATAACCAGGTTTCGGCTGATGATTTTTCCGGTTTCCGGATCGGTATAAATCACGAACTGAGCGCGAATGATTTTATACCATCTGCTTGTTGTTTCCATATATGAATAATTTGGTTAATGATAGCGATATGCCGTTTACTATCGGAGATTTCCGCATTGTTGTCAATCGTTTTACAAAATATTAAACATCAAAATTTATAATTGTCGGCATGAAAAAAGAAATCACATTTCCCGCCGACGAGATTTTGCAGGCCGTTATCCGCGGCTGGAAAAGCTGGCTGACCGACGAAAAACGCTGTTCCGAACATACGGTCGACGCCTATCTCCGCGACGTGGCGGGTTTTCTTGAGTTTTTTGCCGCGCAAGCCGACGTTTGCCCCACCGGGTTCCCGTCGCTTGAGATGTTAAAAAATCTGACCGTGCGCAACTTTCGCAGCTTTATCAGTTACCGCAGAACACATAATATTAACAAAAGTTCCGTGGCTCGCGAACTTTCGTCCGTCCGCAACTTTTTCCGTTTTTTGCACCGCCGTGTCACTCTCGACAATCCGGCCGTGAGCATCATTTCTTCCCCGCGGCCGGATCGCACTTTGCCCAAAGCGTTGGAAAAAGACGAAGCTCTCCGGCTGGTGCGGGAAGGCGGAAAAAACGAAAAAGACGGCTGGCTGATTTTGCGCGATCGAGCCGTTTTTGCCCTTCTTTACGGCTGCGGGCTGCGCATTTCCGAAGCCCTGTCCTTAACCGCCGACGATTTTCAGGGGACGGATTTCATCAAAGTCCGCGGCAAAGGCAACAAAGAACGGATTGTTCCCCTGCTGCCGAGCGTATACGAACAAATCAAACAATATCTTGCCGCCTGTCCCTACCGCTTAAAAAACGACGAGCCGATGTTTGTCGGCGCCCGCGGCGGCAAACTCAGCCCGAGAATCGTCCAACGCGAAACGGAACACCTGCGCCGCCTGTTCAATCTTTCCGACCGCACCACCCCGCACGCGCTCCGACATTCCTTTGCCACTCATTTGCTTGCCGCCGGCAGCGATCTGCGGATGATTCAGGAATTGCTCGGTCATGCTTCCCTTTCCACCACCCAGCATTATACCGAAGTGGAAATTTCCCGCCTGCAACAGGAATACGAAGACGCCGGGCTGCTTGACGAAAATTGACCGGCTTTTCTCCGTGCCTTTATCTTGTTGCCGCAGGCAGTGACGGTCGATTTTCTTTTGCCGGCCGAATGTTTTTTATTTATTGACAAAAATATTTCTTGCGCTAACCTGAATTTGTTGAAACACGCAGCATTCGGGGATATATGGAAGCTATGCGGACAGGCGAATTTGACATTAATCATGCCGACGGCAAAATACTCTTAAACGACATCCGACTGGATACGGGGGTGTTGCCGCGCGGACACAAATTGACCAAAGAAGACATTTTGTACCTGAAAATGGCCGGCATCAAAAAAATTTCGGCCGGAGAAATGGGGGTGGCCGACCTGTCGGCCGAAAATGCCCTCGCCAATCTGGCGCCGCGGGTGACCGGCAAAAATCTGGTGCATACCTCGCCCGAAAAAAACCTCTGCAAAATAGCCGCGGAAAAAGACGGCATTTTCATTTGCCTCGAAAATCGCATCGACAAGTTTAACCGGATGTCGCCTTTTGTCGCGCTCAACACGATTGCCCCTTATCAAAACGTCAAAAAAGGGGATGTCGTGGCCGTGCTTTCCGTATTTCCGCCGGCGGTAAGAGACGACGCTCTGGAAGAAATAGACTTCCGGCTGGCCGGCAACGAACCCCTGCTGGCGCTTGAAGATACCCAAACCGAACAGGCGGCCATTATCTATACCCGCTTTTATGACGATGATGCCGAAAACAAACATTTTGCCGCCGTCGTGCGCAAAATGGTTAAAAACTTTACTCCTTTCGGATTGGAATTTACCACCGAATATAATTGCCCGCACACCGTGGACGGCATTGCCGAAGCCATCGCCCACGCCGCCGGACGGCACAGGATGGTGATGGTGGTGCCGGGGTTGCCCGCCAGTCATCCGAATGACACGGCGCCCGCCGCTTTCAAAAGCATTGTCGACGGCGTCGTCTGCAGCCATATTCCGCAAACAGACGCCCCCGATTTGCTTATCGCCGTCAAGAGAAACGCCAAAATAATCCATATTCCCCATCTCTACGACCGCGTCAATTCGCTGCTGATCGATCGCTTTATCCGCATTGCCGTAAAAAAGGAAAAACTGGCTCAAACGGATTTTGAAGACAACAGAAATATTTTATCCGCCGCCGGCGCCTTAACCGCGGAAGAGCAAAAACTGCTGATTGCCCCGCGCAACACCGATAAAAAAGATCCGGCCATCGCTGCCGTCGTGTTGGCCGCCGGAACCGGCTCGCGTGCAAGACGCAACAAGCTGATGGTTAAAATCGACGGCCGCCCCATGTTTATGAATGCCGTTTGCGCCGCCATCCGCTCCAAGGCCTCGCCGGTGTTCGTCGTTACCGGTTACGAAGCCGAAAGTTTGGAAGAATATATGGAAAATCTGGACATAAACATCCTGCGCAATCACGATTACGCTTCCGGCGTCAAAACATCCATCCGCCTGGGACTGAAATCCGTTCCCGCCTCCTGCGAAGGGGCTCTGCTCATCCCCGCCGACATGCCCAACGTTTCTTCTGCCTATATTGACAAAATGATTAAAAAATTCGTTAAAGGCAAAGAACGACAACTGGTGGTAACCACCTGCGGCGGGAAAAAACACAACCCCGTTTTGTGGAGCAAAGAACTTTATGCCAACGCCGATCTGGTGCCCGAAGATTCGCACCTGCGGCAGGTGTTTCTGGAACATTCCGATTATCTCGAAACCGTGGAAACAACGGCAGAGGTCTGTCTGGACGTAAACTTTCCCAACGATTTGGAAAAACTTGCGCATGACGAAAAAAACAACCCGCCGCTTGACCCCATGGAGTACATCCGCCCCAAAAAACAGCCGGCAGATACAAACAGTTAACGTCCAATTTGCTTGTTCATCCGGTTCAAAACTTCGGTGGCGTCATATTGTTCGTCATATTCCTTTATCAGCCCCACCGCCCGATAATAGCGGTCGACGCGCTCGGCCGCAAGCGCGCGCGGCCTGTTTTTGAAAACCTCGTATACCGCCTGCAAACGCTCTTCCGTCCGCAAAGAAATCTGCGGGCAGTATGCCGCCACGGCCTCCAGCTCCGCGGTTTTGCCGCCGCAATAGCAGGCCAGATCGCAGCCGGCGGCCACCACCGCCGCCGCTCTTTCGCCGATGCCGCCCGCAAGCGCGTTCATATCGATCGAATCGGAAACAAGCAGCCCGTCAAAACCGATCACGCCGCGAACAAGATAATCTATCGCCTTTTTGCTCATGGTTACCGGCAATTTATCGTCTACGGCGCTGACCACGATATGCGCCGTCATCCCCGCCAGTGACGCGTTGTTTTCCGCAAACGGATAAAAGTCCGCGGCCAGCTCCCGCAAACCGGCGGAAACAACCGGCAGACCGAGATGCGGATCGGTCGTTGCCCGCCCGTGTCCGGGCAGATGCTTCATACACGGACAAATGCCCGCCCCGATATAGGCGTTTATCATTTTTTTGCCGAGCAGAGCATTCTTTCCGGCGTTGTCGCCGAAACAGCGCGACTTAAGCACCGGATGGGTGAAAGGATACGCCGTGTCCAAAACCGGCGCCATGTTAAAATTGATGCCCGCGCGACGCAGGTCGTCGCTGATGATTTCCGCATGGACGGCGGACATTTCCTCATCCAGCTGTCCGAGCACATAACCCGATGCCGCGGGATGAAAGTCCCCGCCGCTCAAACGACGCACCCTGCCGCCTTCCTGATCGACGGCAATCAGAATATTTTCCCGGCCGGCGGCAGAGCGGATTTCGTCCGTTAAGGCGCGCAGCTGCTCCGCGTTTTCGATATTGCGGGCAAACAGCGTAACCCCCGCCGGATTGTTCTTTTCCAGCCAAAATTTTTCCTCATTGCTCAGGCGCAAACCGCCGACAGATACCAATGCCGCCAACATCGTCTTATACTCCGATAATATCCAAAAACCAGGTCATTGCATGTGCCAGATACCAGCCCAACGGATCAACGACCGGCAGCCCAAACGCCGCGCAGACGGTCGGCACCGCCACAATCAGAATAATCAGCGCGGCCATGCCGTAACGTTCGGCCGCCACATAGCGCCCGGCCCACGGCCGACGTATCCAGCCGAAAAACAGTTTGGAACCGTCCAGCGGCGGTATCGGCAGCAAATTAAAAAAAGCCAGCACCAGATTGCTGATGCAAAAATAAAGCAAAAAAAGTTTGAGCATAGCCGTAAGCCCCGGGAAAATGCTAAAAAGAACGGCTGCTGCCAGAGCCAGCGCAAAATTCGCGGCAATTCCCGCGCCGGAAACGATAAGCATGTCGCGGGGAAATTTTCGCAAATGATAAAAATTGACCGGCACCGGCTTGGCCCAGCCAAACAAAAACCCCGTTCCCAGCCAGGCCAACACCAACGGCAAAGCAATCGTGCCGAAAGGATCTATATGTTTCAGCGGGTTAAGCGTCAGCCGTCCGGCACGTTTGGCTGTGTCGTCTCCCAACACGCAGGCGGCGTAACCGTGCGCCACTTCATGCAGAACGATGGCCAGAAAAACGGCGGCCAGAGTAACGGCCGTGCCGATATATGCTTCCATCCCTATTTCCTCGCAACAAAGCAGCTGCCGCCGGCGGCTTTTACCTTGTTGCAGAAAGCGGCGGCCTCTTCCCTAGTGGCAAAATTGCCCGCTTTCAGCCGGTAATAGGTTCCTTTGGAGCCCAAATCGGCGCTGCTGATTTCGTGTGCCAGACCGGAAAGCATTTTATATTTGGCCGACAGGGAAGCCCATGATTTTTCCACCGCCTGCCGGTTTGGCGAAGACATCAGCTGAATCTGCCAACTTCCTTTGGCAACGGGGGCTGCGGCTTTGGCCGGAGCTTTTGCCGCCGCCTGCGGTTTGGCGGTCGGTTCGGTTGCGGGTTTGGCCTCAGTCTGCGACCTGGCAGGTTCTTTCGGAGCAGCCGCCGACGTCGCCTCAACAGGCTTTTCTTTTACCGTTTCGGCAACCGGTTCGGTTGCGGCCCGGGGTTTGCTCCCGTTTTCGGAAACAGCCGGTTGCGGCTCTGCGGCCGGTTGATTCTCTTCCGTTTTTTCAGTCTTTGCGGAGGAAGCCGCCGGAATATTGCCGACAAGAGATTCCGCCGCCGGTTTGGCAGCCGGTTCGGCCGGTTCCTTACGGGCGCTAACCTCTTCTACCAAAGCTTCAATGGCGTCCGCGTTCGGCTGTTCCGCCGGAGGCAGAACTTTTGCTTCTTCAATGCTTTCCGGTCTGCGTTCAATGATATCATATACGGTTTGTTCCCGACTGGGAATGGCAACGCTTCCCGGATCGACCGGCTGCACCTTAACGTCTTCCTGCGGTCGGCGGATAATCGGCAAATCTTCCGTTTCGTTGCTCTGATAGCGGGGCGCCAGCACAAACCAGCCGACGACGGCCGCCATGGCCAGACCTGCCAGCGCGCCGATAAACAGGCTGCGCGAGTTGTTTATCTCGTTTTGCTTTTCTTCCAAATCAAAATTGGCCTGTTTGCGGCGAAACTCGTTGATCACTTCATCATCGTCGTCCATCCGAAAATTGTCCGGAAAACCGTTCAGCATATTTTTTCTCCCGTTTTGGCCCGCACTTGTAAGGAAAGTGCTTTTTTACTTTTCATCAAATTAAAAGTAATATACATTACAAAAGAATAAATAGTAAAGGCATAAATTTATGAAAATAGCCACCTATAACGTAAACTCCGTCAACGCCCGTATGGAAAACCTGACCGCCTGGCTGAAAACCGCCGAACCGGATGCGGTGCTGCTGCAGGAGATAAAATGCGATGACGGCAATTTTCCTTTCTTTGAGCTGCGGGCGGCAGGCTATGAAGTTAAAATGCTCGGACAAAAAAGCTACAACGGCGTGGCGGTGCTGTGCCGAAAACCGCTTACGGTCGTTCGTGAGGGTCTGCCCGGACTGACGGACGCCAATGCCCGCTATCTGGAAGTTCAAACCGAGCTTAACGGCAGCCCCTGGCGGCTGGCCTCCGTTTATCTGCCAAACGGCAACCCGCCTTACAACAACCCCGCGGACAAATCCAAACTTGCCTACAAACTGCAATGGTTCGACGCTTTTCTGGCACACGCGGCGGAGTTGCAAAAACTTTCCGTACCGGTGGTTTTGGGCGGCGATTTCAATGTTATCTTAACACCCAAAGACGTTTATGACAGCAGGCCGTTTGTTCATGACGCCCTGTTTTTACCGGAAGTGCGAAAACGTCTGCGGATGTTGGAATACGCCGGATTTTATGATGCTTTCCGCACGCTGCACCCCGACGAGCCGGGCTATACTTTCTGGGACTATACCGGCAACGCGCTTGCCGCAGATTTCGGCATGCGTATAGACTATCTGTTTCTTAACGCACCGGCCGCCGACCGGCTGACCGCCTGCGCGGTGGACAAAAGCCCGCGGCTCGACGCCAAGCCTTCCGACCACACGGCGCTCGTTTCCGAATTTGCCTGTTCGGCACCCCGTTGAGACATATATTGAGACATATACAAAGAAAGCTACCCGAAATGAAAATGACAAAGATTTTTGCCTGTCTTATTTGCGCATTTGCAGCCTTGCCCGCCAAAGCCGATAACGTTTCTCTGATTGCGTCCTTTTATAGCACCATTGCCGAAAATCGGGCGGAACCGACTACCGCCGAAAAAATGACCGTGGACGGATTGGGCGGGCTCTCCAAAACGGACAAGGATCTGCTGTTTGCCAACGGGCGGGAAATGGTCTATCTCTATTATCGTCGGCAGCAGGTCGATCTGTGGAAAAAACCCGAAAGCCCCGACGACATAAATGCCTGGGCAGAGATTGCCGCAAAAGTCATTGACGCCGCCGTAAAATTTTCTCCCAAAGCCGCCGAACGTGATTTTGAACTGCCCGAAACAGTCTTTGCCGCCGCCGCCGCGGGACTAAACGACGGCTCCCGCTACTATTCCGAACTGGAACCGGAAGAAGAAGACGGACTGACCCCCGTCCGTCCCTTCGCTCGCAGGCTGATTGACGACATATTATATGTCCGAATCGGCAATTTCAGCGCCACGACAAAACAAAACGTGGAAGCGGCTCTTGCCGATTATCCTCAGGCCAAAGGCTTTATTCTCGACCTAAGAGGCAATCGGGGCGGACTGCTGACGGCCGCCATCGATGTGGCCGGAATTTTTATTGACGGCGGTATTATCACATCCGTCGAAGGGCGCGACCCTGCCGCCGTCAAATATTACAACGCCGGCGAGAACAGTCGCTTTAATCTGCCGATGGTTGTTTTGATAGATGGGGGAACAGCATCGTCGGCCGAGGTTGTCGCTGCCGCGCTGTCGGAACAGATACAGGCAAAACTGGTGGGAACCAACAGCTTCGGCAAGGGCAGCATACAGGAAATGTATCGCTTCGCAAACGGCGGAAAACTCGCCCTGACAACCGCTCATTTTTACACCCCCTCAGGCCAGAAAATCGATAAAATAGGCCTCATTCCGGACTATTGCACGAAAAACGTCGGCGAAACGCTGCCCCATGGAGAAGTTGAGGCCTATACCAACCAACGTTGCGGCAAAGAAAACCGCGTTTTCAAAAAAGCAGAGATTGAGTTGGCCGTCATGTTGTTAAATCGGCAGCTTTCCCTTTTTTAATCTCATAAGTTGCATAATACATAACACACAATTTTTTTAATATTTATTGTTGACTGATTTTAATTCGGTTGTATTATTTTGTAATAGATATTAATAATTGAGTAAGTGGGAATTTTCGCAACCAAAGATGAACCGCAGGGATTTGCAAAATTTGGAAAG
>CALXRS010000025.1 GCA_944390915.1 uncultured Alphaproteobacteria bacterium | reverse complement strand
CAAAAATACGCAAAATATTGAAAAAAATATGTCCTAACTTCAATAAGTTAGGACACTTTTGGCTGGGGTGGCTGGATTCGAACCAACGAATGTCGGCACCAAAAGCCGATGCCTTACCACTTGGCGACACCCCAACAGATATATGGCAAAGCGCTTGTTTTGCTCAAGCTTTCTCCTTATATGCCAAAAAATTTTTCTTGGCAAGAGTTTTTTTGCAGCAATGATGTTGCCCGCAAAAAGTTTTGATTATTTTTAAAAAATAATCAAAACTTTTTTACGGATATATTTTTTACGGCACATACAAGTATATGATAAACGCCAATATTTTAAGCAAAAACAAAGTGCGTTAAAATATACCGCCCTCAACCTTTGCCCCGCCGCCGGATAAAAGCAGGCAAAAAGCGCCGCAGTTAGGAATGGTGTTGAAAGCTACCCCGAAATGGTTGAGCAAAGCGCCCATCGTGCCGCCGTGGACAGCCACGCCGGCGGTGGCGAAAGGTTCTTTTTCCAGCGAAAAAAGAGTGTTCAACACCCGCGTCAACGCTTCCCGTTTGCTTTCGCCGCCCGGAAAACGCAAATCCATATATTGCGGATTGCTCCAGTTGTTGACAATCATGGGCATTTCATTTTGCAAATCGGCAATTTTGCGGCCTTCCGCCCGTCCGTAAAAACATTCCCGCAAATCGGGGCGGACTTCCACCGGCACGGACAAAAGAGCGGCGACGGTCTCCGCCGTCTGCAAAGCCCGTTTGAGCGGGCTTGAATAAATTATTTCCAGACCGCGGTCGGCAAGTTTGCCGGCCAGCTCTTCCGCCTGTTGCAAGCCGACGGGCGTCAACGGAAAATCCATCCCCGAGCCCTGCCAGCGTTGTTGCCGATTGAGCTCGGTTTCGCCGTGACGGAATATATACAGCTTTTTCTCCATGGTTTCAGTCTCCCCGATGTTTTATTAAAGTATCATTTATTGATGACAAATTTAAGGGCAATTATTCTTTTTGCAAACAGATTTTTGCCGCCTGCACGCTCTTTTCAATCGCGGGGGTTGACTTTTCGGCAGGCATATATTAGGGCTTGTATTATGAAATTTGCAATCCGGAGCTCAGATGACGACATCCCGCAATCTGTTTCTTAACACCCCGCCGGTGCGGCTGTTTTTTACCGCCGCCCTGCCCGGCGCGGCGGGCATGCTTGCTTCCATTCTCTACTTCATCCTCGACGGCGTGCTGGTCGGCAATATCCTCGGCACCACCGCTTTTGCCGCCGTCAGCCTCGGGCTGCCGTTCATCATCATCAATTTTTCACTGGCCGACCTTATCGGCGTGGGCAGCTCCGTGCCCATCTCCATTTCGCTCGGCCGAAAAAAAGACACCCGCGCCAACAACATTTTCACCTGCGCCTGTCTGATGATTGCCGCCACCGGTCTTATTATCGGTCTTCTGTTGTTTGCCGTTACGCCGTCCATGCTTTCGCTGCTCGGCGCCAAAGGAGAACTGGCGCGGCTGACGGCGGAATATATCCGCGTCTATGCCGTTTTTTCGCCCGTTACCACCATTGTTTTTGCGCTGGACAACTATTTGCGCATCTGCGGAAAAATCCGCTTCAGCATGTGGCTTAACATTTTCATGTCGGCGCTGATTGCAATTTTGGAGTTTGTGTTTCTTTACTTTTTCCGCTGGGGATTGTGGTCGGCGGCTCTGGCCGCCTGCATCAGCATGACGGCGGCGGCGGGAATCGCCCTGTGGCCTTTTATTCGCGGCCGGCTGCAGCTGCGTTTTTGCCGCCCGCATTTCAATCTGCCGATGATGCGGCGGATCGTGGCCTGCGGTTTGCCGAGCTTTCTCGGCAACATCGCCGGACGCGCCACGGCCATTGTCATCAACATCGCCCTGCTTTACTTCGGCGGAGAGACAGCGGTGGCCGTGTCGGGCATATTGGTTTATCTGGGCGATATCGTGCAGTCGCTGCTTTACGGCACCTATGACGCCCTGCAGCCGGCAATCAGCTACAACTGGGGCGCAAAACGACCCGAACGGGTGCAGGTGTTGTCGCGCTGCTGTCTGATTTTCGGCGCCACGCTGTCGGCGGCGGCCGTGCTGCTCGCCTTTTTGTTCCCGCGGCAGCTTGTCGCCCTGTTTACCGATGACGACAGCGCGGAATTTATGATTATGGCCGTCTTTGCGTTGAAATTGTACGGACTTTCCTATCTGGTGCGCTGGTATTCGTTTTTTATTCTCAGCTTCATGACGGCGGTAGGGCGGGCAATGAGCGCCACGCTCATTTCGCTGGCCTCGGCTTTTGTCTTTCCGCTGCTGCTGGTGGCGGCTCTGTGGCCGTTGGAGTTGACCGGTCTGTGGCTCAATTTTCCGGCGGGCTCGCTGCTGACGGCCGTTCTTGCCGCCGGACTGATGATGCATTTCAAACGGGAAAAACTTGCTTTTTGCCACAATTCGGATATAATACGCAAATCATAAAAAATTCACCTTTTTAATGTATTACGGAGAAAAACATGAAATATTTGATTTTTGCCTATTCTCTTCTCTTTTCTTTTGCTGCGGCAGCCGGCAACATTCAATACGGTTACAATGCCCACGGCGACTATGTGCCGACAAGGATAAACGGTGAACGGGTGGACTACGGCTACAACGCCCACGGTGACTACGTGCCGACAAGAATCGGCGGACGCGACATCGACTACGGTTACAACGCCCATGGTGACTACGTGCCGACAAGAATCGGCGGCGACGACATCGATTACGGCTACAACGCCCACGGCGACTACGTGCCGACAAGGGTCGGCGGCGACGACATCGATTACGGCTATAACGCCCATGGTGACTATGTACCGACAAGGGTCGGCGGGCGCAACATCGGCTATGGCCACAACGCGCACGGAGATTATGTGCCGATGAGAATCGGTCATCATTAAAATTTTTTCCTTGACAAATACAGGTACCCTGTATATGTATATTACATACCCGCAAGGGGTATATTTGAAATTATGGGAGAAAACAAATGAGCAAATGTAACAATCCGAACTGCAAATGCGAAGACTGTCAGTGCGGCGACAACTGCCAATGCGGAAAAGACGGCAAAGAATGCCACTGCGGCGAACACTGCACCTGCGGCGACAACTGCCACTGCACCGAAGACAACAAATGCCACCCGGACTGCACCTGCGGCAACAAATAATAAAAAAAAGAAGTCCGGGCAGAGATTTTTCTGCCCGGTTTTTTGCCCGCCGTTTTTTTGCATTCTCCATTTTTTCAGGAAACAGTTTTATGGAAAAATATCCGAGCCACATGGAAAACATTCCCCGTCTGAACCGCGTTGCCGGCCAGATAGAGGGCATCAAAAAAATGATAGAAGACGGACGCTACTGTCCGGAAATCATCGCCCAGCTGCGCGCCGTGCGGTCTGCCGTCAAGGCCGTGGAATCTAATATTTTGCACAAACATCTGCAGCACTGCGTGGCACAATCGTTTGCCTCTGCCGAAGACAAGGAAAAAAAGATAGAAGAACTGAAAATGCTCTTTGACAAATACAACGACTGATTTTGCAAAGAACAAAAGGAAATTCCCCGCCGACGCCCTTTAAATATTTTCCTTTTGCCAACGGCTTGACTTTTTGATAAAAATGTTTTGTATTAGGGCAAACATAAACCGGGGAAAAAAGATGAACAACACCGTCAAAACCGTTGCGGGAATTATTGCCCTTGCCGCCGTCGGACTGGCTTTTGCCGCCGGCTGGAACAAATATCAGGATTATCGCCAAAAAGAACTGGCGGAGGCGCTCACCGTCAAAGATCGGGAATTTGCCTTTGAACAACTGTCGGAAATGGCGCGGAAACTGGCCGAAAAACCTTATGTGGCGCCGGCCGACAACCTCCCCGACGAACTCAAAAAACTAAACTACGACCAATATCGCGACATCCGCTTCAGCCGCGAAAACGGCCCCTGGTACGGCAAAAAACTTCCGTTTGAAATTCAGTTTTTCCATCCCGGCGCACTCTTTCTGACGCCGGTTGCGGTCAACGAAATCGTCAACGGCAAAATCCATCCGCTCAAATATTCCACCGCCTATTTTGATTATGGCAAAAACAATCTGGACACGACCAAACTGACAGACATCGGTTATGCCGGTTTTCGTTTGCACTGCCCGCTCAACACCCGCCGCTACTATGACGAACTGGTTTCTTTCCTCGGGGCGAGTTATTTCCGCGCGCTCGGCAGGCATTTGAAATATGGTCTTTCCGCCCGCGGACTGGCCATCGACACAGCTGTGGAAACCGGCGAGGAATTTCCGATTTTTCGCGAATTCTGGATTGTGCGCCCAAAAAGAAAAGACAAAACCGTCACCGTTTACGCTCTGCTTGACAGCCCGAGCGCGGCCGGAATCTACACCTTTGTGATTACCCCGGGCGAAAGCACGGTCATGGACGTCGACGCCCGAATATTCCCCCGCAAGGAAATCAACAAACTGGGCATTGCCCCGCTGACCTCCATGTATCTGTTCGGCGAAAACACCAAAAACAAATTTGACGACCACCGGCCGGAAGTGCACGACAGCGACGGCCTGCTTGTCTTAAACGGCAACGGCGAATGGCTGTGGCGGCCGCTGGACAATTCCGAATATCTGCGTATCTCGGCCTTTGTCGACGAAAACCCGAAAGGCTTCGGCCTGTTGCAACGCGACCGCAACGCCGCGCATTATCTGGATTTTGAGGCTCATTACGAACAGCGGCCGAGCGTCTGGGTGGAGCCGCTTGACGACTGGGGCAAAGGCTGGGTCGAGCTGGTGGAGATTCCCTCCGTTCAGGAGATCCACGACAATGTCGTCGCCTACTGGGTGCCCAAGGACAAACCGACACCCGGACAAGAACTGCGGTATCGCTACCGGCTCCACTGGTTCGGCAACCGGCTGCCGGTTGAAAAAATCCCCGGCGACATTACCGCCACCTACACGGGCATCGGCGGCGTTTCCGGCATGCTTGAAGACCACAAGCGCAAATTTGTCATCGACTTTGACATTCTCAACATGCAAAAAGAAGTGGAAAAAGGCATCGCCGTTTTGGAAGTTTCCGCCAGCGAAGGCGTGATAACCGGCAAGCACCTGATGTATAATCCGGTCACCAAAGGACTGACCGCTTATATCGACTTCAAGCCGAACGGCAAAACCGCCGAACTGCGCGCGGTCGTCGTCAAACGGGGCAAAAATATTTCCGAAGTCTGGAGTTACCAATGGTTGCCATAAAGATTCAGAGCAAAGAAGACATTATTGCCGCTTACCTGACAAGTTTGGGGTTTAATCCGCAGCAGCTGCCGGAAATTGTGCCGGCGGTGGCGGCGGAACTTGACTTTCGGAACGGAAACGGCGATGAACTGGTCAAAAAGATAGATGCCTTTTTGCTGCGGCTGGCGCGGCGCACTTTTTCCAAAACCGGTCTGGCCGACGAACAGCTGCTCGCCGAATTCAAACTCTGTTTTCTGCTCTGCAACGGCGCCGACCTCTGCACCGCCGAAAGCTGCCGACGTTTAAGTCTGCCGGCGGAACTTGTCCGCCGTATGCGGGAGCGTTTTGTCGTGGCCGCGCCCGCCTGCCTCTATGCGGAAATGAAACCGCAGGCCATTGAGAGCATACGCCCCCGCAAAAAAGGAAAGAAAAAATGAGCGAACACCATACGCCGATTACGCCGCGGCAAATCCGCCGCCGGCGGTTCAATATTTTCGGGCTGACTTTTTTCAGCACTCTGCTTGCCACCCTGAAATGGACGGAAGTTATTCCGACCGACTCCGCCGTTATCACCCATATTCTGATGATCGGCCTGTTTATTCTGACATTTGGCTGGATAGCGCTTTTTTTCTGGTCGGGCGTCTTCGGCTTTTTTGAGCTGTTGCGCAAAAAAAACGTGCCCGGAATCCGCCGGCCGACGGAAGCGCGGCCGCTAACGACGCGCACGGCCGTCCTTATGCCCGTTTACAACGAATCTCCCGTCGGCGTCTACGCCAACCTGCTGGCCATGGCGCAGGAACTTTCCGCCACCGGCGAAGGCAAGGCCTTTGACATTTTTGTTTTAAGCGACACCACCAATCCGAAAATCTGGGTAGAGGAAGAAAGTCTGTGGCTTGAGGCAAAAAGCCTGATGCCCGCCGACGTCAATCTTTATTATCGCCGCCGACCGGTCAACACGGCGCGCAAAAGCGGCAACATAGAAGATTTTTGCCACAAATGGGGCGCCCTCTACGACTTTATGATCGTGCTCGACGCCGACAGCCTGCTGGCCGGCGACACCATGCTTGCCATGGCACGGCTGATGGAAGAAAACGCCGGCGCGGGCATTATTCAGGCGCCGCCGATGTGCATCAACCGCCACACCCTGTTTGCCCGTATTCAGCAATTTGCCGGCAAGGTATACGGTCCCGTCGTTTCCGCCGGACTGGCCTATTGGCAGGTGGGCGACAGCAATTATTGGGGACACAACGCCATCATCCGCGTCAAAGCTTTCATGGACTGTTGCAAACTGCCCGTTTTGAGCGGGCGCGCGCCTTTCGGGGGACATATTCTGAGTCACGATTTTGTCGAAGCGGCGCTTATCCGCCGCGGCGGCTGGTCGGCCTGGCTGCTGCCCGAATTGAAGGGAAGTTATGAAGAATGTCCGCCGTCGATGATAGATTTCGCCCTGCGCGACCGACGCTGGTGTCAGGGCAACCTGCAACATATAAAAGTGTTGTTTGCCAAAGGGCTGCATCCCGTCAGCCGGGTACATTTTATCATCGGCATCATGTCGTATCTGTCGTCGCCGCTGTGGCTTTCGTTTCTGCTCGTGGGGCTGGCGGTAGCTCTCGGCCGCAACATTTTCCAGCCGGATTATTTTCCCACCTATTACACGCTTTTTCCGACCTGGCCGGTGTTTGACAAAATAGGCACCATCAGCCTGTTTGTGCTTTCCATGTTCATGCTTGTTTTTCCGAAGTTTCTCGGACTTATCGTCTATATGGCGCAAAACCGGCGGCAGGATATCGGCGGTTATTTCGGCGCCGTTAAGAGCGTGCTGGCGGAAATTGTTTTCAGCGCGCTTGCCGCCCCGATTATGATGATGTTCCAAAGCAAATTCATCTTCGACATTCTGCTTGGTCGCGACGCCGGTTGGAATACCCAAAACCGCGACGAAAAGGGGACTTCCTGGCGCGAAGCCTGGGAACGCCACCGCTGGCACATGCTGCTCGGAACCGCCACAACCCTGATTGTCTGGAAATACGCGCACAGCCTGTTTTGGTGGATGCTGCCGATTACCGCCGGACTGATGCTGGCCGTTGCGTTTTCCGTCTGGTCGTCGCGGGAAAAAAACGGCGTGGCCGCCCGCAAAAGAAAATATTTTATCATTCCCGAAGAAGTCAACGTACCGCCGATTTTAACCCGGGCTCTTGCTTTCAGGCAAAAACTCGCCCCTTTTGCCGCCGCCACCGACGGCGTGGCCAGCGTGGTCGCCGACAGCCGGCTGAACGCCCTGCATATCCTGATGTTGCCGGTTAACGGACCGGCGCCGGATTTTGGCACCAGAGCGCTGCAAACGGCCAAAATAAAACTTGAAAACCATATCGGCCACGGGCTGCCGATGGATTTGAGCAGAGAAGAAGAAATCGCCCTGCTCTACAGCCTGGAAATTTTGAAAAACGCCAACCTGATGATAAGACTGGAAAACAATGCCGCATAAAAAAATGAAAATTACCGCTTTTGTCTTTGCCGCCCTCGCGGGCGCGGCGGCGCTGCTTGTTTTTTATAACGCCTACAACCGCTATCGGCCGGCAGTGGTACCGCCTCCCGCCGCCAGAGAAAAGCAGGCCGACAAAATTCTGGTGCAAAAAGGGCAAAGGAAACTTCTGCTTCTGCAAAACGGGAAAGTTATCCGCGAATACAAAATCGCGCTCGGATTTGCGCCGGTCGGCGATAAGCTGCAGGAAGGCGACGGCAAAACTCCCGAAGGACGCTACCGAATTTCCGGCCGCAATCCGAAAAGCCGTTTTCATCTGTCGCTCAGAGTTTCCTACCCCGATGACGAAGACCGGCGCGAGGCGGCGGCAAAAGGCGTTTCTCCCGGCGGCGACATCATGGTTCACGGTCTGCCGAACGCCACGCCCTTCCTCGGGCATGCGCATCTTCTCCGCGACTGGACGGCTGGCTGCATTGCCGTTACCAACGACGAAATAGAAGAAATCTGGTCGCTTGTTCCCAACGGCACGGAAATTGAAATTTTGCCTTAAAAAAAACGATTTGACGTTTTAAAAGCGCCAAACCTATTGACAAAAAAATCGCCAACCTGTAGCATGTTGCAATGTTAAAATAATTTGAGGTTCAAAAATTAACCGGTTATGAGTCCCCTATATGTTTATGTCTTAAATTTGATACTGGTCTTCGTACTGGTATTTGCCAACGCTTTTTTTGTCGTTTCCGAATTTGCCATTGTTAAAATCCGCCGCACCAAACTGGAAGAGCTGGCACATTTTGGCAACAAACGAGCAAAAATAGCCTTAAAAATCACCGAAAACCTGAACACTTATCTGAGCGCCATTCAACTCGGCATTACGCTGGCCTCGCTCGGCCTCGGCTGGATAGGCGAACCGGCGGTTTCGCACCTGCTGGAAGATTTGTTCGGACACTATTTTGCCGACAACAAAGTACTGCTGCATTCGGTAAGCTTCGGCGTGGCTTTCGGCTTTATCACGCTGCTGCACGTCGTGCTCGGCGAGCTGGTGCCGAAGTCGCTGGCCATCCAAAACACCGAAAACTTTGTGCTGATTATTGCCAAACCGCTTTATGTGTTCAAACATATTTTTGCCCCGTTTATCTGGGTTTTTGACAAAGTTACCGCCGGCATCCTCTGCCTGATGCGCGTGCCGCAGGCCAACGAAAACGACGACGCCCATTCGGAAGAAGAAATCAAACTGATTATCGACGCCTCGCAAAAAGGCGGCGTGATTGACGACACGGAAGGAGAAATCATCCAAAACGCCATCGACTTTTCAGAAATCTGCGCCCATGAAATCATGATTCCGCGGCAGGATATGAAATGCCTGTATCAGGATTACAGCTTTGCCGAGGCGATGGATTTTGTGAAAACCCACAACCACACGCGCTTTCCGTTGTGCAATCAGGACAAAGACCATATCATCGGCATGTTGCACATCCGCGATCTGTTGGAATATGAGGGCGACGAGAACGACAAGGATATTTTGACCAAGCTGGCGCGCAAAATACTGTTTGTGCCCGAAAACAAATCCATTTCGGAAATTTTGCATCAGATGATGGCGCGCCATATCCATCTGGCCATCGTGGTCGACGAATACGGCGGGACGGCCGGCCTGCTGTCGATGGAAGATATTTTGGAAGAACTGGTCGGCGACATTATGGACGAACATGACGACGTCACCGACGAACCCATCAAAAAAATTGATGACAAAATAATGGAGTTTGACGGCGTGGTGCTGGTGGAAGACGCTTTTGACAGCATGGATCTGCCCGAATGCGAACATGAAGAAAGCACCATCGGCGGCTATGTTTTCGGTCTGCTCGGCCGGCTGCCGAAAGTGGGGGACAAAGTGGAAGACGTTTACTGCGAATATGAGGTGGTAGGCGTTGACAACATGCGCATCACCCGCGTAAAAGCCAAAATCAAGCCTGTTACGGGAGAAAAAAATGAAGACTAGCGTTTTGTTGGCGGCAGCCCTGCCGCTGCTTTTTGTTGCCGAAGCTTACGCCGGCTGCACCGCCATGCCGCAGCGCAGCGCTTACGAAGCTTTGCGTATTCTCGAATCGCAGATTATGGTTACCGAATATTGCGAAAGCTGCCAACCGCCGAGCTTTCAGCCGGTCGGCGTGCGTTCCGCCGGACTTGACTGCAACGGGGTGGAAGACTGCCGGGTGATTTTGAACGGCAAACCGGTCGACGTGGCCAACCTTTTTGCCTCCAATGTCGACGGGCGGGAAGAAAATATCGGTCATGCCGTCGGCTGTCCCGACGCTGTCCGCCTGCGCCCCCGCTTTCTCGATTTTTAGGTTTTTCGAAGGCAAAGACGGTTGATTTTGCCGGGAAATAATTATATAACCATAACTAGCATCAATTTGTTTTTTTTAGTAACGGGAAAACGAACATGGAAAGAATATTCAATTATATAGCGCGCGGCAAGGGCTGGGGAATAAAATGGCTGCTACTGTTTACGCTTGTCGTCACCGTCGTCTATGCCGCAGGCATCAGATCCGTCGGCAACCGTACGCTTGTTCCGGCGGCACAGGAAGTTGCCGACCGCTTTTTGCCCATCCGGGTGGAAGAAGGCATTGTCGTCGAGCCGACGGACACGGTCAAAAACTACACTCTGGTTCTTGGCGACGAAAATGACGCCGACGCCGAAACAATCGAGTTTGTCATGAACACCGGCGTTGACAGTTTGAATACGGAAGAGCTTGATAACGGCCTCTACCTTACCCGCAAAGCAATTTATACGGTTGTCGGCGGCAAGACCGAAATCCGCAAACTGGAAAGTTCTTTTTATCTGCCGCAAGGAGATTATACGGATGTTTTCAACAGCATTTTGAACCAAACCATCATTTTTTTCGGCATCTTCGGATATATGATCCTGTTTGCCTTCTATCTGCTGGCCGTCATGTTTTATGCCTGCTGCTCCTATGCCGTTTCTGCCCTGATGAAGAAGAAGTTTGAATTTGATCTCAGGATGCGGTTGAGCGTTTTGGCCTTCATTGCCACCTATGCGGTTTTCGGCCTGCTCGGATTGTTCGGCTTTAGCAGCAAGATTATCTTTTTTGTCGCCGTCTTGGCCTTGCAGGGGCTTATCTTAAAGGATTTTGCCGAAGAGCGCGCTTAACGAAACGCCAAAAAGCAAAAAACACTCTTTTGCAAAGCATAAAAAATCCCTTCGGCGGCATCTCCGAAGGGATTTTTTTATGCTACCGCAGCTTGCGCAAAAAGATATATTCGGCTATGGCCAAAATGCCATAGAGCACGGCGTAGGCGCCGGCCAGCGTGGTTATGGTAACGGCGCCCGCCGCCGGAAAAACAAGTATCATAAAAGCAAACACAACCCCGAGCAGCCCGATGCCGAAAGTCCACCCCCAGGGAAAGCCGGCCTTTTTCAGATCAAACGACGAAACAAGCTGCGCCGCGCCCACGGCCAAACACCACAATGCAAAAATCATCGGCAGGGTAGCGGCGGTTACCCCAAGGTTTGCCACCAAAATCAGACCGACAAAAACATCAAGCAGTCCGACCAGCAAAAACCAACCGGAACGAAAAGAGAACGAAGCCGCCAGATAACCGGCACCCACCAACAAAAAGGCTATGCCGATATACAGCGCCAGCCCGAGCAAGCCCGCCAAAGGGTTAAACCATACGCAAAGCCCCAAAACAACCATCAGCACACCCGCCGTCAAATGCCAGCGCGCCGCCGAACGAATATCCTCTGAAAACTGCGATGTTACGGATTCTGTCATGTTTTCCTCCTTTTTTGCAAATAATTCCGTTAATAAAAATATAGTTATTGCCGCTTGGTTTTTCAAAGCCCCCCGCCCTTCCCCGCGCGGCATATTTTTTATCTTTTTTTCAAAATATGCTGGATTTCAGATAAAAACATGCTATAATAGACAAAATAGACTGATAAGGGCAAAATTTATGGGGAAATTTTTTGAAGGAAAAGACTATCCCGCCCGAACCTCCATGCACCGGGACGAGGAAACCCGACGTAAGGAAAAGGGGGCATACCTGCGTGCCCGCAAACAGCAAATATTAGGCCAAACAAACAAAAACAACGACCGCCCCCAACCGGATCGGGAAACGGCGCGGCGGCCGCAACCGGCACAAACGACCACGGCGGAAATTAAAGCAACCAATGCCGCTGCCGTTGCGGGCGATCGCGAAGTGGCCGAAGAGCTGGAACGGCTGATCGCCGCTTTCCGCGCTACCAACGGCCGCAAAGAAGAAGACACTTTAAGAAGTTTTGCCAAACAACACCATCTTAACCTGAGAGTGGAACCGGCCGTTTCCAAAACCGACAAAAGCGCCATTGCACGCATGGTGTTTAACGGCAGCGTTGAAAGACCGCTCGGCGGATATTCCTCAAAATTTGCAGATATTGTCAACTATCCTTACAAATATACCGTCAAACCCGGAAAACCGGAAGATTACGATTTGGAACATTCTTCCATCTGGCAGGCCATGGCCGAAGAACCCCGCCTGGCCGAGATGAAGGACAAAATAAAAGCGGCGCTGGCCAAGACGGGCGTCCCCAAAGAACTGCTGCCGGAAATGAACCTGAACGACTTAAAATATCTGATGTTTAACCATTGCGGCGTACAAAAGGGCATGGCCTCCGCAAAACTCTTTCAGGCCAGGGACGAAAACGGCACCCCGCTCACCCGAAGAGACAGAAACGGCAAAGAAGTCGCCGTCTGCACCAGCGCCAAACAGGAAAACGTTAAACGCTTTATTAAGGAAAATCCGCAGTTCAGAGACATGTTTCTCAAAATGCCGGGCATCGACAAAAACTATGTTGACGCCCTCATCCAAAAAATGTCGCGCGACGGCCTGACGGATATGACCAAAGAACTGGAGCGGCATCCGGAATGGATCAACCAACCGGCCATTGACGTACACCACGTCATCAACATCAAAGACTGCCGTTTGTTTGAAGAACAGGGAAAATCCTATACCGCGGTCAACGACTATGACAATATGTGCATTGTCAGCAACGGCACGTTGGCGGACGCCCTCAACCGCGCCCGCGGGATGGGCGACAAAAACGACGCAAACGATTCCGTTCACGCAAGCATCCACAAAGGAGACATGGTCTTTAAGGATCGCGGACAAGACGGCGATGTCCGCCGCACCATGGTGAGGATAGAACCCGAACCCGGCGTGCGCTGCATGCTCGGATTTGACGAAGAGATGATGATTATCGACCATACCTGTCAGGAAGAAAGAATTGCCGCCAAAAACACGCAAAACATCGGCATAATACAACAATATAACGGAGCCAGATCTGCATGACAATGGATGAACTGATAGATTATCTGCGACAAAACGAAGATGTCGGACGCAACAAACCGACGACCGAAGTCAAAATAGCCATCGGCATTTTGCGCTTAAAAGACGCCGGTTTTCCCGACCCGGGAACGGAATATCACAAACTGCTCAAGGCTTTTAACGGACTTTCCAACAACGGCTGCGTCGTTTTGGGCATTAATACGGAAAGTTCTTTGTTTCCCGATCTTTTGGCTTATAATACAAAAGAAAAAGAAAACATCCGGCCGGGAGAAGTGGTGCTCGGCTATGATGACAGCTACTGGCTGGTGAGCAACCCGAAACAAAAAAAATATCGGATTATCGACCCCGAAGACGGTTCGGAAGAAGGCGCAACCGAATCTCTTGCGGAGCTTATACCCTACATCATGCATATTTAGGACAAAACAAAATGATGGAATATCTGAAAAGAAAATTTTGCAAACTGGAACAAGACGACGGCTGGACCAAAAAAATCCCCTACCCCCGCTATTATGAGGAAAACGGCCTGCTCATAAAAGAAACCGAAGACGGCAAAAAATTTGCGATTACGCTTGACGAACAACATAACGAAGTGATTATAGGACAAATAAAATGAGTAAAAAACACCCCTGGATGGTTGTGATTGCCGGTCCGAACGGCGCCGGAAAATCTACGTTTTACGATTTGGTGATAAAAGACGACCCGCTGATGAAAAATGCCCCTTTCATCAACCTTGACAACATTGCCAAAGACATGTCCGAACCGGATGAAAACCCTAATGACAATATGCTTGCCGCCGGCAAAGTAACTTATGAAGAAATCGAAAAAAATATCGAAAACTGCCGAAGCTTCGTTTACGAAACAACCTCGTCGGGTCGGGTGCACCTGCGTTTTATGGATGCCGCCCGCGCCAAAGGTTTCAAAATCGCCACCGTATTTATCGGCCTCTCGAGCCAGCGACTTTCTTACGTGCGCGTGCAACAGCGCGTTTCCGCCGGCGGACATGACGTGCCGCTCAACGATCTTAACCGACGTTATCCGAAGATTATGAAAAACTTTCCCGACATGTTGAAAAGAAGCGACATTGCCGCCGTTTTCGACAACTCCAGCACTCAGCCCTTCAAGCTGATTTTTCTCATGGACGACAAGGCCTTCCGTATCTTTTACAAATATCCGCACTGGCTGGAAAAATCCATCAAGGAAAGAAAAACCAGCAAGGACATGATTATCATGCGCAACGCTCCCTCCATCCATCGGCTGAACGACGAAGAACTGCGGCAAATTTCAGACATGGCGCTTGAAGCCGTCATGCAAAAAGGTAAAAATACGCCGCTCATTACCGGCACGCCCGACAGTATTCCCACCGATGCAAAAGATCTTCCGCAAAATACCCCCGAAGATACGGCACGGGTCAACGAATGGCTGAGAAATGCCCGTCAGGAAAAAGAATTGTAAACGGCAACGGACGTTTACGGCACGTCCGAGACGGTCGACACGAGCACCGGCGACCGATAACGGGGACTTAGCCGTTAAAGATCAATTATTCTGCAGCCACCTTAAATTAGAACATCTTTGCAAAATGACTGCATTTGAGTGCCAAAAATCGTATTTATTGAAGTTCCTAAAACTCTAGGATAAACAAGAGCTTGAGCAATAGATTTACTATCACAATTTCCAAAGGCAAAATTACAGATATTTTTGTAAAAACGGATTAGGATTAAATTCTTTTAAGTGCTTTGCTTTTTCCGTTTGCTTTTTATGATTTGCAACAATTTTATCCTTAAAAAATTGTTTTGCTTTTTGCAATATAACTTGTCTTTCTTCCGACATCATATTGATTCTCCTTCCGTTATTGCAAACACCCTACGTTGATTGCATTATGTCGATTGGCAATTGACCTTTGCCCTGCCGCCGCTCCTTTCTTCTTAAAATCTCAGCCGTCTTCAAGGTGCAACAGCACCGACACGCTCACCATCATCACAATCAGAGTGGGCGTCCACACCGCAAGCAGCGGCGGAATATAGCCGTTGATGCCGAAAGCGTAAATCACCTGCGACAAAAAATAAACCATAAAACCGGTGGAAATGCCGCCGACAATCAAAAACATCACCCCGCCCCGCCGGTTGTTCGGCCGCAGGGCAAACACGGCCGCCACCAGCAGCATGGCGCACAGCAAAAAGGGCGAATTCCACAGCGACATATAGCGCATCTGATGCCTTAGGGCAGAAAATCCGGACATCTCGTAAAAACGGATGGTATCCGGCAAATCCCAAAAAGAAATTGCCTCCGGATCAATAAAATTCTCCTTTATCCGATCAACGGTCAACGTGGTTTGATAATCGATGTTGTTAACTTTCACCACCGGCTGCCCGGCCTCGTATATCCGCACGTCTTTAAGATCGATGGTGTTGTCTTTCAGCTCCGCGGCATAAGCTTCCACCCTTTTCAACAGCTGCGACTGACGGTCCATCTCCAGCACGCTCACTTTGCGCAAAATCAGCATATTGCTTTCCTGACGGACGGATTTTGCCTCGAGCACCAAAAAGGTGTCTTCGTCCACCGCTTCCCTTATCCACAAGCCTTTGTTGGAAAAAAGCACGGCTTTCGGATTTTTGGTCTTGAAGCGGTAGTCCAAAGTTTCGTACACCTCGTAGAGATAGGCGGAAACGGGGTTCAAAACGGTGATGTTGAGCATGCCGACGACAAACACCGCCGCCAGCAACGGCGCCAGAAAACCCCACACGGAAACACCGGCCGCGCGGATAATGACAAATTCGTTGCTGCGGCTCACTTTCCAGAAAGTGACCATGGCGGCAATCATCATGATAAACGGAAACACCATGTCAAACGTGCGCGGCATTTTGGAAAACGCCATTTTCATGATAAACACAAAATCGACATCCGGACGATCGGCCGTGCGGCGCAAAAGCTCTATCACCTCAAACATCAGAATAATGCCGGTCACCATCAGCAGCACGGCCACAAAATTGACCAGCAGCTGCCGTATCATATATCGCCCCAAAATAGAAGTCGGTTTCATCTTGCCAATATCCACGTTGTTTTTTTCAAAAAAATTTTCTGCCCGGCAAAGCGCTCAAAGTTTGCCCGACAAAAAAACATCATGCCCTGCGCAGCGCCTCGCCTTCCTTGACCAGCTCGTCGACCAGCGTTTGCAAACCGGTCAGCTGACGCACGCGCTTCATACGTTCGCCGGAAATGATGCGGCGGATTTTTTCCACTGTGTCTTCCAGCTCGGCATTGACCACCACATAATCAAACTCGCTCCAATGGCTGATTTTTTCAAGCACCATATCCATGCGTTTTTCTATCACTTCCCGGCTGTCCGTCCCCCGTCCTTCCAAACGGCGGCGCACTTCCTTTATGGACGGAGGCAGCAGATAGATGGTTACCACGTCGGCGCCGGCCTTTTCTTTCATCTGCCGCGCGCCCATCCAGTCCAAATCGAACAGCACGTCTTCGCCGACGTTGATAAAGCTGTCCACTTCCGAACGAAGGGTGCCGTAGCGATTGCCGTATTGCGAATCGACATATTCATAAAAGGCGTCTTCATCTCTTAACCGGTCATATTCGGCATCGCTGATAAAATAGTAGTCCACGCCGTTTTGTTCGTTGCTGCGGGGCGCCCTCGTCGTAACCGAAACCGAAAATTTGATATGCGGATCGCGCGCAAGGATTTCTTTGATAACCGTGCCTTTGCCCGTCCCCGACGGCCCTTCGATAACAAACATTGCCCCGCGGCGCACTTTGCGCAGATAGTTAATAACGTCTTCCATTGTCTTTTACTCCATGTTTTGCACCTGTTCGCGCAGTTGTTCGATAACCGCCTTCAGCTCCATGCCGCAGTTGATGATATTAATATCGCCGGCTTTGGAACAGATGGTGTTGGTCTCGCGGTTAAACTCCTGACACAAAAAATCAAACCGCCGGCCAAGCGTACGGTTGGCGGCCAAAAGTTCGCGGGCGGTTTTAACATGCGCAAAAAGCCTGTCCAGCTCTTCGCGGATGTCCGCGCGGTTCACCAGCAGCACCACTTCCTGCGCCAGCCGCTCTTCGCTGACGGGGGCGGCGTCCAGCAGTTCCCCGATCTGGGCGGCAAGTTTTTGTTTCAGCTCCGCCGGCCGGTTGGCGGACAGCCCTGCGATTTCTTCCGCCAGAGTTTCGATTCGGCCGACTTCTTCCTCCAACACCGCTTTTATTTTCATGCCCTCCTGCCGGCGGTCGGCCTGCAGGCGGATGCAGCATTCCTCAAAACCGGCAGCCAGCGCGCGGCAGATTTTTGCCGTTTCTCCGTCGTCAAAACGATTTTTGCCGACCTCGATAACGCCGTCCGTTTTGAGCAGTTCCGCCGCCGATGGCCGCGCCAAATCGTCTGGATGAGCGCGGTAGAGCTCCACCGCCGCGGCGGTAACCTGCTCTAAAAGCGGATGGTTGATTTTGATATCCGCCGACGTTTTTTGCACATCGACATCCAGCGAAACACTCAGACTGCCACGCTCAAAACAGGCGGCGGCAATTGAGCGCAAATTCAGCTGCGTTTCGTCCGCCCACAGAGGCAGCCGGGCTTTAATGTCCAGATTTTTACCGTTGACGCTTTTTACTTCCCACACCCAGGAAAGGGAAAAACCTTCCTCTTCCAAACTGCCGCTTTGGCGGGCAAAACCGGTCATGCTGGATATTTGCAAAAAAAATCTCCTCAAAATTAATTTTTAAAGATATTATATGTCACAATACTTAACAATCCTTATATAACGGGAAAGCAAAAAATGGAAACAAAATTTACAAACGTGCTGATAACCGGCGCTTCGTCGGGCATCGGCGAAGCCATGGCCGTCTATTACGCCGCGCACGGCGCCAAAAATCTGTTTATCTGCGGCCGCAACAAAGACCGGCTGGAAAACGTGCGCAAACAATGCGAGCAGCTGGGCGCTGCCGTTTATGCCTCGCTGATTGACGTCAACGACCGCGAAAAAATGCGCGTCTGGATTGTCCAGTGCAACAAAAAGGCGCCTCTTAATCTGGTTTTGGCCAACGCCGGCGTCGCCACCACCAAAGAAATCGACGAAAACATTTACAACACGTTTAACACCAACATTTTCGGCGTATTAAACACGGTTTTGCCGGCGGTTTCCCTGTTTTCCCGTCGCCGCGGCCAGGCGCCGAAAGCCGTGGCCATGCTGAGTTCGATTGCCGGCTATCACGGTTTGGCCGGCTGCCCGTCCTACAGCGCCAGCAAAGCCTGTGTTAAGGCATACGGCGAAGCTTTAAGGGTCTATCTGGCGCCCAGGGGCATTCAGGTCAGCGTTATCTGTCCGGGCTTTGTCAAATCGCGCATTACCGACAAAAACACCTGCCCGATGCCGTTTTTTATGGAAGCGGAAGAAGCCGCGGAAATCATCGGCCGCGGGTTGGAAAACAATGTCGGATTGATTGCCTTCCCCTGGCCGATGCGCTTCGGCGTCTGGCTGCTTTCCGTGTTGCCGAGCCGGCTCAGCGCCTTTATCTGCTCCAAACTCCCCTACAAGGTATAAGACCGCCCGAAAACACGGGACAGCAAAATACGGCTGCAAAAAGCGCCGTTTAAAACAAAAAAAGAGGAAATTTGCCCTTTATAAAAAATAAAGACAAGCTTCCTCTTTTTGTTTTCCGATCCTTCCGCCGGGCGGAAGAAACGGAAATATTTTTTTATATATCTCTTTTCTAAAAAAAGGTCGATATACATGTCGTTTTCCTATGGCACAGAAAATTCAGACACATAACCAACCTTAAAAAATACCGTAAATAAAAGGCGATTATATGTTTTTTTATTTTTCCTATGGCACAGAAAGCTAAAACAAAATAATCAAACCTAACAGTATTTTTATGAAAGTTATTATACGCGCTTTCTTTCCTTTGCGCAAGCAAAAACAAACAAAAAATTTTTGTGTGTCAAAACTCCTTTTGCAAAAGTGCAAAAACATGCTATACGATTATGAAAGAACGGAGAAAAAAACATGAAAGCCACCATCATCGCCATCGGCAAATGCAAAAAAAATTCACCCGAAAAAGCCATCATCGACGAATACGTCAAGCGCTCGGGCTGGGAAGTTGTCGTTAAAGAACACGACAACGCCGATCGGGAAGAAGAGGCAAAATTTCTGCTTGCCGCCATCCCTGCCGGAGCCAAAGTCGTGGCTCTGGACGAACGCGGCGAAAACATGAAATCTCTGGATCTGGCCGCCCTTGCCGAAAAATGGATGCTAAACGGCTGTTCGGAAATATGTTTTCTTATCGGCGGAGCAGACGGACTGCTGCCCGTCGTCCGTGAACGCGCGGATCTGGTGCTTGCGTTTGGCAGACTCACCCTGCCGCATATGCTGATGCGAGCCGTGCTGGCCGAACAGATCTATCGCCTTCAGACCATTATCGCCCACCACCCATATCATCGGGAATAGTTTGATGATTAGCAAATTTCTTATATTTCGCGATCGGAAAAAAATTTTTCAATAACCTGATTTATCTGCTTGTTTTTTTCTTGTTTCTTGTTTTTTTCCCATTGGCTGAGCTGCTTTTGCTTTTCTCTTTCCGCATTTTTATAATAGGCTATGGCAACTTTAGCCGCCTTTTTCAGAATACTGCGCTGTTCGGGTGACGCATAGGCAAATTTGCAATTTTTCAGGGCATCTCCGTCATCAAAACGACCATAAACCGTTTCCCAATCTCTTCTTATCATCTGCCCATCAACAACCATCGCGGAAAAAACCAATTTTTCCGGTTTTTCCAAACCGCTTAAAATTGACATA
This sequence comes from uncultured Alphaproteobacteria bacterium, assembly GCA_944390915.1. Lineage (GTDB taxonomy): Bacteria > Pseudomonadota > Alphaproteobacteria > RF32 > CAG-239 > JAFUYI01. Next base: position 579 of record CALXRS010000025.1, on the reverse strand, counting down.
TCCTTTTGCCAAAACCAAACATCCATTTTTCGCCCCGTCGCGGAAGTCAGACGAACACCGACGTCCGGCTGTGCGGAACCCGGAAATTTGCTTTTGTCTTCAATCAATTCAGTTTGTACGGATTTGCACCGGATATTATTACATATATTGTTTAAAATATTCATTTTTTACCCTACTTAATTAATAATTTTCATTGTAACCCATTCCATATATTTTGTCAATTCTGTTAGACAAAAATTTTTGTTTTTATAAAGAAACTGTAAATATATAATCATCAGGTGAGGGTGAAAATTGTGGAGGCTTTCGTTGTGAGTGGGGTGTGGCGAGCGGTTTTTTCTCCTCTCCCTTGAGGGGAGAGGGGGACGCGCATGCGTCGGGTGAGGGTGAGAGCAAAAGAAAGCCCCCGCCCGGGGGCTTTCTCTTGTGTGTAGCATCGGCGTTCATCAGAACGCATGGTTGGATAAGGCGCCGAGGCCGGCTTTCGGCCTTTGCCGCCTTCCTCTTTATCAGAACGCGTAGTTGAGGCCGAGGCCGAAGGTGGTGGCGTCATAGTCCGAACCAAAGGTATAGTTTGCCCAA
>CALXRS010000024.1 GCA_944390915.1 uncultured Alphaproteobacteria bacterium | reverse complement strand
TCTCCCTTAATACCTGTCCCTGTCGTTGCTCTTTTTTCCTCTCCCCTCGAGGGAGAGGAAATTAAATTGTCATGCCGAACTTGTTTCGGCATCTCTTCTTTAGTCACGCCAAACCCACACCAAATTGTCCCTTCCCCACACACCAAACTGTCATGCTGAACTTGTTTCGGCATCTCTTTTTCGGCCGGCCGAAAGCCGGCCACGCTACCTCACTCACAAGGGAAGCCCCGATTTTCGGGGCTTTCTTTCACCCTCACCCGACGCCTACGCGTCCCCCTCTCCCCTCAAGGGAGAGGAGAAAAAAGGCCGCGTGCAATAGAGGAGAGGGAAAAAAGCGGCATGCAGGGGAAGGGAAGAAAAAAGGAGTGCGGCCGGCGTGGCATTTAAGGGAGAGGGAAAAAAACGCCCGCCACACACCCATCCACAACAAAAGCCTCCACGGTTCTCACCCTGCCTACGCGTCCCCCTCTCCCCTCAAGGGAGAGGGAAAAAATGGATAGCGCGCAGGAAAAGAGAGAGGGAAAAATGAATAGCGCGCAGGAAAAGGGAGAGGGAAAAAATGGATAGCGCGCAGGAAAAGGGAGAGGGAAAAAATGGATAGCGCGCAGGAAAAGGGAGAGGGGAAAAAAGGAGGCGGCGTGCGGGGGAAAGGGAGGGGAGAAAAACCTGCAGAAGGTGCGGGCATTAAAGGGAGAGAAAAAAAGAGATAAGGTGGGGCAGTCGGGTATTCAAGGAAGAGGGAATTTTTGTTATGTCGAAAAGTCTGGAAAATTGAGATGTTCTTTTAAGGCGCCCTCAAGGAAGAGGGAATTATTGTATACAGAATCCCGCGTCTAACGCAGGTTTTTGTATACAAAAAGACCCGCCGAAACTGATCAGCGGATCTTTTTTGTGAGTAAAAAACAGCCTTATTTGACTTCTTCAAAGTCGGCATCGACGACTTTGTCGTCTTTCGGCGCTTCGGACGCTCCCGTGCCCGCTGCGCCCGTTCCTGCCGCCGAACCCGAAGCATTGGCCGCGCCGGCGTTTTTGTACATTGCCTCGCCGAGCTTTAAGGACGCCTGCATCAGGCTTTCGCTCTTTTCTTTGATGACCGAAAGATCATCGGCTTCAAGAGCGGTCTTCAGGGCTTTAATTTCGGTTTCTATCGCCTGTTTATCGGCTTCCGAAATTTTATCGGCGTTTTCCTTCAACGTTTTTTCGGTGGTGTGAACCAAACTTTCCGCCTGATTCTTCGCCTCCACGGCCTCTTTTTTCTTCTTATCGGCTTCGGCGTTGGCTTCCGCATCTTTAACCATCTTTTCGATATCGGCATCGCTCAAGCCGCCGCTGGCCTGAATACGAATGGCCTGTTCCTTGTTTGTCGCCTTGTCTTTGGCGGAAACGTTGACAATGCCGTTGGCGTCAATATCGAAGGTAACCTCAATCTGCGGCATGCCGCGCGGCGCCGGCGGAATGCCCACCAAATCAAACTGACCGAGCAGCTTGTTGTCGGCAGCCATTTCGCGCTCACCCTGGAAAACACGAATGGTCACCGCCGTCTGCCCGTCTTCCGCCGTCGAAAAAACCTGCGACTTGCGGGTCGGAATGGTGGTGTTGCGGTCTATCAACCGGGTAAACACGCCGCCCAAAGTTTCAATACCGAGCGACAACGGCGTAACATCCAAAAGCAACACGTCTTTAACGTCGCCCATCAGCACGCCGCCCTGAATGGCCGCGCCGACGGCAACGACTTCGTCCGGGTTAACGCCTTTGTGCGGGTCTTTGCCGAAAATTTCTTTCACTTTTTCCTGCACTTTCGGCATACGGGTCATGCCGCCGACAAGGATAACCTCGCTCACTTCGTTGGCTTTCAACCCGGCATCGGCCAAAGCTTTGCGGCAGGGTTCCACCGTGCGTTCAATCAGATCGTCAACCAAAGATTCCAGTTTGGCGCGGGTCAGTTTGATGTTCAGGTGTTTCGGCCCCGTGGCATCCGCGGTAATAAACGGCAGGTTAACATCCGTTTGCGTGGCAGCCGACAGCTCTATCTTGGCTTTTTCGGCCGCTTCTTTCAGTCGTTGCAGCGCCAAGCGGTCGTTCTTCAGATCTATGCCGCTTTCTTTTTTGAACTCTTCGGTCAGATAGTTGACAATGCGCTGGTCAAAATCTTCGCCGCCGAGGAATGTGTCGCCGTTGGTGGATTTTACCTCAAACACGCCGTCACCGATTTCCAAAATGGAAATATCAAAAGTGCCGCCGCCAAGGTCGTAAACGGCAATCGTGCCGTTTTTGTTTTTATCCAAACCATAGGCCAAAGCCGCCGCCGTCGGTTCGTTGATGATACGCAGCACGTCAAGCCCCGCGATTTTGCCGGCGTCTTTGGTTGCCTGCCGCTGAGAATCGTTAAAATAAGCCGGAACGGTAATCACCGCCTTGTCGATTTTCTCACCGAGGTAACTTTCGGCATATTCTTTTATTTTTTGCAAAACAATGGCCGAAATCTGCGACGGGGCATATTTTTGTCCCTTAACTTCCACCCAGGCGTCGCCGTTGTCGCCCGGAACAATCTTGAACGGAACCAGATTTTTATCTTTTTCGACTTCTGGCGAATCGTAACGGCGGCCGATCAGACGCTTGATGGCAAACAAAGTGTTTTCCGGATTGGTTACCGCCTGACGCTTTGCCGCGGCGCCGACCAGACGTTCGTTGTCGGTAAAAGCGACAATCGACGGTGTGGTGCGGGCGCCTTCGCTGTTTTCCAAAACCTTGGCTTCTCCGCCTTCCATAACCGCAAAGCAGGAGTTTGTCGTGCCAAGGTCAATGCCTATAACTTTATTGCTCATAACTTTATTTCCCTCGTAAATTTATCTTGCTAAGCTTTTATATAGGGAGTTCAAAATTCATTAGCAATAGGCAGCAGATTTTTTTGTTTAATTTTTTTGCGCAAAAAAAACCGGCCGAAACCGACCGGTGCAGAGAAGGTACAAAAGGTTATCTGCCGATTTCAAAACCGTTTTTGCCGCTTTCCAAAACCGTGCCGGCAAAAGCAAAATCGTTTTCGTTGCAGGAATATATACGATATAAAATGTCGCCGGCCGTCACTTTGTCCCCCGTCTTCCGGAACAAATCGACGCCCGCTCCCGGATATTGCCCGCCGCCGCAGAGAACGGTCAGGCGAGTTATAAACCCGTTGTCTATCCTTTTGACCGTGCCGTCCGTCTCGGCCACCACGTCACGCGTTAAATGTCCGAGCTGAACGGGATCTTTTACTTTGCCCTGAGCCTTGATAATCTGCTCCATGGCGTCGAGCGCCTTGCCGGACTTCAGGAGCTCGCGCGCAACCACATAGCCCTGTCCGCCGCGCAGCTTGGGATCAAACTCCAAAATGCGACCGGCCAAAAACAGCGATTTTTCTTTCAGGTCTTCCGGCGCATCTTCCTTATTTTTCAAAACCTTCATCACGTCGCGAGCTTCCAGCGCGGCGCCGATGCCGCTGCCGATGGGCTCCGAACCATCGGTAATAACCACGTCAACGCTGATTTCCATCATATCGCCGACATATTCTATCAGTTTGCGCAGGCGCATCGCCTCCTGCGTGCTGCGAACCCGCGCGCGGGGGCCAACCGGAATGTCCACCAGCAAATGGGTGATGCCGGCCGCCATTTTTACCGCCAGAAAAGAAGAAACGCTGCGCTCAAGCGTGGCCAGTCCGTTTTGCTGCTCCACCGCCGAAATTATTTTATCGGCGGCGGCAATTTCCAGACCGTCCAAAGCGACTATTGCCCCGCGTTTTTCCAAAACCTGTTTTTTCAAACTGCGGACATCCGTCTCAACATTTGCCAAAACCGCCATGGTGTCGGCCGCACCGCTCACGCCGGAAAGGGAATGAGCCGCCGTTTTGGGAATCGGCAAACCGTAGGCCGCCACTATCGCCGTCAAAATTAAATCGGTTTTGTTGCCGGGGACGTCTCCCAAACAATAATGGTCGGCAACAATCTCTTCGCTCCCCCAGTCAACAACCCTGTCTCCGCGCAAAGCCTCGGTTAAGGAAAGCAACTCGCCGGGCGTGACGAACGAACCGGTTGCCACCAGAAAAGAAGCTATGTCCATGTTGGAATAGCGCCGGGCGACAATGTCGGCGACAATGTCTGCATATTCTTCATCGCTCAATATGTTGCCGGCAATTTTGCGGCGGACGGAAACCATGCTTTGCGCCGGCGGCGTCAGCGTCAGAGTTACTTTTGATCCTTCGGGCAGGCCTATTTGCCGAAAAGCTTCGGTATTCAGCCCCAACTCTCCCGGACGGATAATTTTGCCGCTGTCCACAATCTGTAAAAAAGCGTAAACGGGAGACTCGCCGCCGTGAATTTCTATCCGCGTCATCGTCTTAATGTTGTCTATTTTATAAACCGGACAATCGCGGTGAATATAGGCAATGTTTTCGTTAAAAGACGAAATCGGTAAATGTTTTAGTTCCAGCATGGAGTTCTCCTGTCATAAAAATGCCGGCGCCGCCGCAAAAACCGCCGGTCGTCGGAAAAAATCAGGCGCGGCTGCTTTTTTCCCTGCCCTGCTCTTTTTTGGCCGTTTTGGCCGCGGCTTCCTTTTTCGGGGCTTCGTTTTTGGCCGGCGCGAGCTTAGTCTGTTCGGACGGCCGTTGCTCCTCCTTGTCCCGACAGGTCAGCAAAGACAAAATCTTAACCAGAGTCGGTTTCATTTCCGCCCTTGTAACCACCACATCGACCATGCCGTGTTCACGCAGATATTCCGCGCGCTGAAAACCTTCCGGCAGCTTTTCGCGGATTGTCTGCTCAATCACCCGCGGACCGGCAAAGCCTATCAGGCAGCCTTTTTCGGCAATATGAATGTCGCCGAGCATGGCAAAGGAGGCCGAAACGCCGCCGGTGGTCGGATCGGTCATAATCGAGATAAACGGCAGACCGTTTTCTTTAACCATGTTGACGGCAGAGGTGGTGCGCGCCATCTGCATCAAAGACAAAATGCCTTCCTGCATGCGCGCGCCGCCGGAGTTGGCAACCGTAATCAGCGGCATTTTGTGTTTGACCGCCTCTTCCGCCGCCCGAACGATGCCTTCGCCCACGGCCATGCCCATGGAACCGCCCATAAAAGCAAAATCGAGCGCGGCAACCACGCATTTTATGCCGCCGATGGCGCCTTCGGCAACTTTTACGGCATCCTGATTGCCGGTTGCCTTGCGATAATTTTTCAACCGGTCGACATATCTCTTGGAATCCTTAAATTTTAACGGATCTTCCCGCGGTTCGGGAAGTTTTATTTCGCTATAAGCGCCGTCAAACAAAAGCTTCAGCCTTTTGTCGAGATAAAGACGCAAATGATGCCCGCACTTGGGACAGACATACCATGTTTTTTTCAGTTCTTTGGTAAACAGTAACTCGCCGCAGCCGGGACATTTCAGCCACAGGTCGTCGGCTATTTCCTTCGGCGTGGTTTTTTTGATTTTCGGGCGGACAAAGTCAGACAGCCAGTTCATGTTTTTCTCCGCAGCTCTTACAAACACCAAAAGTCTTCGTCGGCGGCCGGTTTGCGCTTAAACCAGCCCGACAATTTCGCTTTTAAGCCGGATTTCGGCAATTCTTTTTCGGGGGCTGCGGCCGCTTCCGCCTCGGCCTCGGCCTTGGCTTTGGCGTTTTGCAAATCACCTTTCAGGCTCTCCACCTTGCCGGCCAGCGCTTGCTGTTCGCGGCTCAACTTGCGGTTTTGCCTTTGCTGACTGCGCAGCGCGCTGCGCAACGGCGAATAGGAAAGCCACGAATCGAGCTTGCCGATAATGTATCCCGCAACCAGAAAAAAGACTATGGCAACACTTAACGAGGCCGTAATTTCCACATTAAACGGCCACAGACTGAAAACCGCCATATCGTTGTTTACGAAAGCAAATACCGCCGCCACGATAATCAGCGGCAAACCGATAATCATTCTGATAAAACTCATAGCGTTGCCCTTTCTTAACCAAAATTGTCGCAAATAACTTTACTTTGTTCCGTTCATCATTTCGTAAAGTTGCTTGCCAACCTTAAAATGCGGAATGTTGCGCGCCGCCACGTCCAGTTTTTCGCCGGTGCGGGGATTTTTGGCCACCCGCGGCGCGCGGGTGCGGATCGAAAAAGCTCCGAATCCGCGGAATTCGACACGGCGTCCGTCTGCCAAAGCATTGATAATGCTTTCCAAAACAACGGCCACAATATGCTCGACTTCCTTAAGCGTAAGGCTGGGGTTCTTTTCTGCAATTTTTTCAATTAACTCGGATCTAGTCACTTTTACACCTCATTTGATTTTTGTTTTACTGTAAATTACCTGTTTTTCTTTTATAAATCAACATATCTTTTTTTCAAGCGCTTTCGGCGGTCGGCAACAGAACCTCTTCCGCCGGACGGTCGTCGGCGTCCGTTTTGCCCTCGATACGAACGGCGCGGCGACAGATTTTAACAGAAGATATTTTAATGTCATCAATATCTTTTTCCGCCTGTTCAAAATGTCGGGACAGACTTTCCACCCGCGCGCCCAAACGGGCCACATCGTCAGCCAAAAAACCGACCTCCCGACGGATAAGTCCCGCCTGCTGCTGCATCTGCACGTCTTTCAAGACGGCGCGGACGGTGTTGAGCGTGGCCATCAGAGTTGTCGGCGACACAATCCACACCCTCTCTTTGTAAGACAAAGCGACAATATCTTCAAAACCGGCGTACAGCTCGGCATAAACCGACTCCGCCGGCAGAAACATCAGCGCCGAATCCGCCGTTTCGCCGGGAATAATATATTTTTCGGCAATATCTTTAATATGCTTTGACACCGATGAACGGAAAAAGCGCACGGCATCCTGTTTTTCCCGCTCGGTTGAAGCCCGCTGCAGCGCCTGATAGCTTTCAAGCGGAAACTTCGAATCGATGACGATGTTGCCGGGAAGCCCCGGCAGGCAGAGCAGACAGTCGGCTCTTTTCTGGTTGCTCAGAACCGCCTGAAAGCGGTAAGCCGACGGCGGCAGCATGGATTTGACGATGTCGGTCAGCTGGATTTCTCCGAACGCGCCGCGCGCCTGTTTGTTGGAAAGAATTTCCTGCAGCGACACAACCTGTTCGGAAAGAGAAGTTATTTTTTGCTGCGCAACATCGATTTTAGCCAGGCGTTCTCTTAAAACCGCCAGCGTTTCTTCCGTTTTGCCGCCGGAAAGGCGCAGACCTTCGCCGACATTTTGCGCCATCTGCAACAGTTTTTCGTCCACCAGCTTCAGCAGCGAAAGCTTTTGCTCACCGATGGCGCGGGCAATTTTGTCCTGCTCCAGCGCCGACTGTTCGGCCAGTTGCTTCAGGCGTCCGGAAAGCTCCAGCTGTGCGCGCAGCAAAGCCTCGTCCGTGCTCCCCGAACGACCGCGCCGCCACAGGAAAACAACCGCCACAAGCAGCGCGACAACCATGCCCGCCAAACAGATTTCCGTTACGGATAAAGACATTTTATGTCTCAGCCTTCAATGTTCAGATTGCGTCCCATTTCCAGAAATTTTTCGTTGCGCTGTTTTTTCAGCTCATCGCGGGAAAGCGCAAGCAGCTCCCGCAAATGGCGATAGATGCAGTCGCCCGTCTTTTCCACCGCGGCGACAACGTCGCGATGCGCGCCGCCTTCCGGTTCGGGAATTATTTCGTCGATGACATTAAAAGATTTTAAGTCCTGCGCGGTCAGCTTCAAAGCTTCCGCGGCGTCTTTGGCCTTGTCGGCGGAGCGCCAGAGAATCGAGGCGCAGCCTTCGGGCGAGATAACCGAATAAATGGAGTTTTCAAGCATCAGAACCCGATTGGCGGCAGCAATGGCAATGGCGCCGCCGGAACCGCCCATGCCGATGACGACGGAAACAAGCGGCACTTTGACCTGCAGGCATTTTTGAATGGAAGAGGCAATGGCTTCCGCCTGTCCGCGGGCTTCCGATTCAATGCCGGGATAAGCGCCGTCGGTATCAACAAAGCAGATGATCGGCATATTGAACCGATCGGCCAAATCCATCAGCCGCTGGGCTTTGCGGTAGCCTTCCGGCTTGGCCATACCGAAGTTGTATTTGACGCGGGTTTCCAAATCGCGCCCTTTTTCCTGACCGAGCACAACCACGGAAATGCCCTTAAACCGCCCGATGCCGCCGATCATGGTGGCGTCGTCGGCAAACAGCCTGTCGCCCGCCAGCGGCACAAAATCTTCTATCAGCCCGTTGATGTAGTCCAGACACTGGGGACGACCGGGATGACGGGCAATCTGCACCCGCTGCCACGGGGTAAGATTGGCGTAAGACAGCTTAATCTGCTTTTCCAGCTTTTGCTGGAGGCGGTTCAATTCTTTGCCGATATCCACATCGTTGTCTTTGGCAAGGGTGTTCAGCATTTTTATTTTTTCTTCAATTTCGTTAATCTTTTTTTCAAAGTCCAAAACGGCAGGTTGGTTTTCGCTCATAACTGGTTTCTTCTTTCGCAAAATTTTTAACAACTGCCCCTTGATAACACATTTTATCTGAAATTTCGACTATTATTTTTGCAAATTTTGCACACGGGGTCAAAAGCGGCAAATTAAAATTTGATTGAAATATGGGACTAATGCTTTTAGTATGGCAAAAAAATGAGTTTTGCGACCAAAGGAGAACAAACGTGCTCACTTTCAGCTTTTTTACCGCCGTATTTTTAAGCATATCCTGGATTATATACATCGGAACATATATTTATTCGCGCGTGCAGGGCATCAGTCTGCCGGCGCTCGGGCTTGTCGATATTGCCGTTTACACGGCTCTGGCCGCGGCGCCGCTGTTTGTAATCTGGACAATGTGGAATGCCTTTTACCGGCTGCGGACGGAGAACAGTCGCCGGCGGCAGGCAAAAAACTTTGAAGCCAAACTGGCGGAACAGCAGGAATTTATGGCAACGGTTGCCCGGCTGCTCTATCAAAACCAGAAAAACAGCGAAAAAAACTTTTTCCTGAGCCAGACGGAGCTGTTCATAGGCGAACTCAACGGACTGCTTGCCGACATGCTGCACCGTTATAATTTTATTACCGACACGGAGGCCGCCAGACTGTGGACAACCGCCGAAAAAGGCAACAAATGGGGCTTTGCCAAAGCTCTCATCAACCTGCAAAACACCAGCGTCGATTTTGACCGCCGGCTTTATCGCACCGCCGTTAAAGAAAACCTCCTGCGCGGCGCAATCAACGAATTTTGCGCCCGCTACGCCCGCCTGATCGAACTGTTGAAGATATACGACCGTGAAAAAGTTTTTCTCGAGATTATCGAAACCGGCGCTTTCGGCAAAGCTTTTGCCATTTTGGCGCCGCTGTCCGACCGGCTGCAGCAGGAAACCGCCGTTAAGGAGGCGGCCGAAAAAGAACCCGAACTGTTTGCCGACAACACTTTGCGAATCGCCGACACCGCCAGCCTGCGGGAAACCGAAACAACCGCCGACGCAAACGAAGAAAAAGAAGAAAAGCTGCCGGAAAACGAACCGACCGCAAACGACGAACTGCCTGCTTTTCTGGCTACGGACGACGAGCCGCCGGCTTTGGGAGCCGCTCAAAACCCTGCCGAAGAAAACGGCGAAGACGAAAATGACGAAACCGACAGCGACGTCATAACGCCGGCAGAAAACAAGGCCCCCGCGGCGGAAGAAGAAGCTGCTTTTCAGACAACGAATCCGCCGGCCGAAGGAAAAGAATCCGCCCCCGCGGCAACCGGAGAAAAAGAAACACCCCAAGAAGACAGGCTGGAAGAAGAAATCAGCCGGATGTTCGCCGGCGCCGGCGTGCGCGGCGAAGACGACGACAACGACGACGCCTCCGTCTTCCCAAAATTCAGCAGCCTGTTTAAGCGCCGCGGCGGGCAAAAGAAAAAAGCGGAAGCGGACGGCAACGGAATCGACCCGCTGACTCTGGCTCTGGAAAGAAGCTTCGGCAAGCTGGCGGAAGACGCACCCAACACCAACTCCCGGCTGGAAAAGATATTTAATGCCGAAACTCCGGCAGAAGAAAACGGCGAAAACGGCGTCGCCGACAAATATTCCTTTACCGGCACCAACGAATCGCTGATAAAGCTGCAACGGGAGCTGGAAGAACTGACGACGGAAAAGACCGCTGACGCCGCGGCAACCGAAACCGGGCGGGAGACCGCCGCCGTCAAAAACGCGCAAAAGGAAGAGGCCGATGCTCCGAAAGCGGACGCTTAGCCTTTTCGTTCTGGCGGGAATTCTTTTCGGAGCAACGGCGGCCACGGCCGAAAGCGGCAGCATTGCCCTTTACGGCAAGCCCAAGTACACCGGCGACTGGCAGCATTTTGACTACGTCAACCCCAATGCCCCGAAAGGCGGACGAATCGTGTTGCCGGCATACGGCACTTTTGACAACTTCAACCCTTTCATCTTTAAGGGCATTGCTGCCACGCAGGTAGCCGCGCTGACCATGGATGCGCTCGCCTTTACCCCCGACGACGACATTACCGCAGCCTATCCGCTGATTGCCAAAAAATTTGATTTAACGGATGACTATATCGAATTTTTCATCGACGAGCGGGCGCGTTTTGCCGACGGTTCGAAAATTACCGCGGACGATGTCATTTTCAGCTACCGGAGCTTGGTGGAAAAAGGTTCGCCGCTCTATAAAATATATTATGCCGACGTCGATCGGGCGGAAAAAACGGGGGCTTTGAGCGTGCGCTTTTATTTCAAAAAAGGGAGCAACAACAAAGAACTGCCGCTGATTTTGTCGCAGATGCTGATTTATTCCGCCAAAGATTGGGAAGGAAAAGATTTTGCCAAACCGTACCTTGAAGCCCCGCTCGGCAGCGGCCCCTATATTCTGACCGACTTTCAGCCCAACAAATATCTGGTGTTTAAGCGAAACCCGAACTATTGGGCCAAAGATCTGCCGTCCAGAAAAGGCTTTTTCAACTTTGACGAAATCCGCTACGACTATTATCAGGACACGACCGTTACTCTGCAGGCCCTGTTTTCGGGCAATATTGACATCCGCGAGGAATATATTGCCAAAATCTGGGCCACCGGATACGACAACGACAAGGTCAAAAACGGCAAAATCGTCAAAGAGGAGATTCCCCACAGCGAAACCGCGCGGCTGCAAAATTTTGCCTTCAACATCCGCCGGCCGCAATTTGCCGACCGTCGGGTGCGCAAAGCCGTCGGCATGGCCTTTAACTTTGAATGGGCAAAGAAAAATCTGTTTTATAATCAATATGAGCGCCTAAACAGCTGTTTTACCAACAGCGGCATGGAAGCGACCGGCCTGCCCGTCGGCCGCGAACTGGAAATTCTGGAACAGTTTCGCAAAGAGCTGCCGGCAAGCGTGTTTGACCGACCGCCCGAAAACCCCGTTTACGGCGACTATCTTTCCGCCCGCGAAAATCTGCGGCAGGCCGTGGCGCTGCTGCGGGAAGCCGGCTATGATTTTGTCGACGGCAAAATGACCAACCTTAAAACCGGCAAGCCCCTTAAATTTGAGATTTTGAGCAATTCGGCCAACGGCAGCTCATTTACCCGCGTGATGCTGCCCTTTTTGCAAAACCTGCAAAAAATCGGTATTGACGCCTCTTTCCGCAATTTGGAAGTCAACGTATTCAAGAACCGGTTGGACAATTTTGACTTTGACGTGGCCATCATCACCTTTCCCATCAGCCGCCTGCCCGGCAACGAACAAAAAGAATTCTGGGGCAGCGCCAGCGCCGACGCCAAAGGCAGCTTCAATCTCATCGGCATCAAAAATCCGGTTATCGACCGGCTGCTTGACGGGCTTGTCGCCGCGCAGACCAAAGAGGACTACGCCGCCCATATCCGCGCGCTCGACCGCGTTATCTTAAACGAGCATTACATGATTTTGCAATGGTATGCCCCGCGCAAACAGGTTGCCTACCAAAACAGATTTGCCCACCCGAAAACAGACCTTAAAGTCGGTTTTCAGCCCTATACGTGGTGGATGAAAGAGGAGGAACGACGCTGATACGCAACTATATTGTCAAACGCCTGTTGTTGATACCTTTTACGCTGCTCGGCATTTTGCTGATTAATTTTGCGATTATTCAGCTGGCGCCGGGCGGGCCGGTGGAGCATACGCTGGCCAAATATCGCGGCATGAACGTGAACGCCACGGCGCAGATTTCCTCCGGCGTGGAACTGCAGGCCGCCGGCGACAACATGTATCGCGGGGCGCAGGGCGTGCCCGAAGAGCTGGTAAGAGAGCTGGAAAAACAGTTCGGCTTTGACAAGCCGGTGCACGAACGCCTGTGGAAAATGATAAAAGATTACGCCTGTTTTGACTTCGGCCGCAGTTACTATCAGGACAAAAGCGTGTTGGAGCTTATCGGCGAAAGAATGCCCGTATCGATTTCCCTCGGACTGTGGTCTACGCTCATCATCTACCTGATAGCCATTCCGCTCGGCATCAAAAAAGCGGTGGAAGACGGTTCAAAATTTGACGTTTGGACATCTTTTGCGGTGGTTTTCGGTTCGGCCGTGCCGGTGTTTCTGTTTGCCGTGTTTCTGATTGTCTTTTTTGCCGGCGGCACTTATCTGCAATGGTTTCCGCTCCGCGGGCTGACTTCCGACAACTGGGAAAACCTGAGTGCGGGCGGCAAGGTTGCAGACTATTTTCACCATATCGCGTTGCCGGTTACGGCCATGGTTATCGGCGGATTTGCCAGCCTGACCATGCTGACCAAAAATTCGTTTCTCGAAGAGCTGAACAAGCCCTATGTGCTGACGGCACGCGCCAAAGGCCTGAGCAAAAACCGCGTTCTTTACGGTCATGTTTTTCGCAACGCCATGCTGATTGTGATTGCCGGTTTTCCGTCGCTGTTGATAAAAATGCTGTTTACCGGTTCGCTTCTGGTAGAGGTCATTTTTTCTCTCAACGGTATCGGGCTGCTCGGTTACGAGGCCATCATGACCCGCGATTATCCGGTTATTTTCGGTACTTTGTATATTTTTGCCCTGCTCGGACTGGTCTTAAAACTGTTAAGCGACATCACCTACTCTCTGGTTGACCCGAGGATAAACTTCGAACGCATCTGAGGCATTTTTGCATTCCGTGTTCTGTAACAATCTGTAACAAGATGTTAGCGGATTTTCGGGCAAAAATATGCTATATATAGCGCCAGATTTTGTTTCAACCTTTCAAAATAAGGATTTTTCAGGCATGGCTAAAACCAGGGTTGCCGTTATCGGCGCGGGCATGATGGGTAAAAACCATCTTAAAACTTATAAATCTCTTGCCAACGTGGAACTTGTCGGCGTGTACGACATTTTCCCCGAAGCGGCGCAAAAAGCTGCCGAAATGTTTGGTGTCAAAGCTTTTTCGTCGATGGAAGAAGTTGCCGCAAACGTGGACGCCGTCAGCGTGGTGACCACTTCGGTTACCCATGCCGACGTCGGCGAATTTTTCTTAAACCACGGTATTCACTGCATGATGGAAAAACCGCTGGCAACCACCGAAGAAGGCTGCCTGCGTCTGATTAACGCCGCCAAAAAGAACAACGCGGTTCTGCTCGTCGGCCATATCGAAAGATTCAACCCCGCCGTGGAACAGATGGGCAAAATCCTGTCCGATACTTCCAAAATCCGCTCGCTGACGGCACAGAGAATGTCCGCCGCCTCGGGACGCATTACCGACGTCGACGTGGCCATGGATTTGATGATTCATGACGTAGAAGTTATCCAGTCGCTGGTCAAATCGCCGGTCATCAACGTTCAGGCCGCGGCCGTCCGCACCTCCGACCATCCGGAAGGGAAAGACTATATTACCGCCGTGCTCGAATTTGCCAACGGGGTAACGGCCAACATCACCGCCAGCCGCATCACGCAGGCGCGCGTGCGCACGCTGACGGTTACCACCGATACCAATTATATCGACATGGATTTCATCAACCAGAGCATCAACGTTCATTCGCAGGGACGCATGCCCTATGTCAACCAGGAAAACATCCCCGAATGGATGAATTACGGCTTAAAAGGCAGCGTCGAACAGCTGTTTATCCCCAGCAATCAGCCGCTTTCCGCCGAACTCAGCCATTTTGTAAGCTGCATTAACGGCGAAGCAACGCCGCGCATTTCCGGCGAAAACGCCCTGGAAGCGCTGAAAGTTATCTGGGAGGTGGAAGACAAACTCGGCCTGCTCCGGCACGAAGACAACGCCGACCAATCCAAAACGGCGGCCGTAGCTTAAAAACAACCCCAAACAAAAATTATGACCCAGCGGTATAAAATTACCGTCGAATATGACGGCACCGATCTGCTCGGCTGGCAAAAGCAGGCTGACGGCGCCAGCGCACAGGAATTTCTGGAAAAAGCGATCGAGGCCTTTTGTCAGGAAAAGACGGAAGTTTACGGCGCCGGCCGCACCGATGCCGGCGTGCACGCTCTGGCGCAGGTTGCTCATTTTGATTTAAGCCGCGAGGTAGACCCTTTTCGTTTAAGCGAGGCCGCAAACGCCCATTTGCGCGATATGGGCGCGCCGGTGGCCGTGTTGAAGGCCGAAAAGGCGCCGGCCGATTTTCACGCCCGCTATTCGGCCGTCGGCAGAGCCTATATCTACAAAATCACCAACCGCCGCGCCCCGCTTGTCCTTGAAAAAAACCGCAGCTGGGGAGTGCCCGTCACGTTGGACGTGGCAAAAATGCGCGAAGCGGCAAAAATTCTTGTCGGACATCACGACTTTACCTCTTTTCGGGCGGTTAAA
This sequence comes from uncultured Alphaproteobacteria bacterium, assembly GCA_944390915.1. Classification (GTDB taxonomy): domain Bacteria; phylum Pseudomonadota; class Alphaproteobacteria; order RF32; family CAG-239; genus JAFUYI01. Next base: position 8,225 of record CALXRS010000024.1, on the reverse strand, counting down.
TGCCAGGCCAAATCACCCGTCAAAACGCTTGACCGGCTGGATATTCGCCGGGAAGGGGAAAACATCATTTTTGAAACGCAGGCCCGTTCGTTTCTGCATCATCAGGTGCGCAACATGGTCGGCACCCTGAAACTGGTCGGCGACGGACATTTAACCGCAGACGACGTGAAAAATATCCTCGAGGCGAAAGACCGACGGGCGGCAGGTCCGACAGCGCCGGCCTGCGGTCTTTATTTAAGCAAAATCATGTATGTCTGAACAAAAATTGGGGGTTGTCTTTTTTGCCCGCTCCGTTATACTTTGTTAAAAGACAGGCATTTTGACGGAGACAATCATGGCGCATCTGATAAAAGTCTGCATGGGCAGTTCCTGTTTTGCCCGCGGCAACGCAAAAAACCTTCAACTCATCCAAAACTATTTGGAACAGAAAGATATTGAAGCCAAAGTCGAGCTGGTCGGCCTGCGCTGCTGCAACCGCTGCGCCGTCGGCCCCAACGTGACCGTTGACGATACCGAATATCACCATGTCGACAACGGCACCATGCTTGATATTTTGGAAAAGACCTTTCACGAATAATGCTTGCGGGGAAAAACATGTCCGATCGCGAATATCCCTTATATACCATCAAAAACAACTGTATGGACTGCTATAAATGCGTCCGCCGCTGCCCGGTCAAGGCCATCAAGATAGAAGACAACAGCGCGCAGATCGTGCCCGACCTGTGCATTGCCTGCGGCACCTGCTACCGCGTCTGCCCGGCCAAAGCCAAGCAGCCGCGCAACGATTTGGTGCGCGCCAAACATCTTATCGAATCGGGCAAAGACGTCTACGTTTCGCTGGCGCCGTCATGGATTGCCGAATTTCCCGGGCTGCCGGCGGAAAACATGATTTCCGCCCTGCGGCGGCTGGGTTTTCGCGGCGTGGGTGAAACGGCGGCCGGCGCGGAAGAAGTTTCCGCCCATGTTGCGCAGCTGCTCGGCGAAAAGGACAAAGGACTGCTCATCTCCACCGCCTGCCCGTCGGTCGTCGAATATATCCGCAAATATTTACCGGAAATGACGGACTTTCTCACGCCGCTGTCGTCGCCTCTTCTGGCGCATTGCCGCATGCTTAAAGACAAACTCGGCGACAATATCGAAGTGGTGTTTATCGGTCCCTGCATCGCCAAAAAGCTGGAAGCCGACGCCAACCCGGAACTGTTGAGTTTAAGTCTCAGTTTCGGCGATTTGCGCCAATGGTTCCGCGACGTCGGCGTCATCCCCGAAGAAATCCGCACCAGCGTTTATGACAAATTTGTCATGGACAAGGCCGAAGAAGGCACCGCCTACCCCATTGAAGGCGGCATGATTGAAACGGTAAAACCCTATGCCGCGGCTAAAAATGCCTATATGATGCAGATATCGGGCATTGCCAACATCAAGCGCGAACTGGCCAACCTGAAACCGGAACAGTTTGACCGACCGGTGTTTATCGAATGTCTGGCCTGTGCCGGCGGCTGTGTGGCCGGCCCCTGCATGACCGACAAAACGCCGGGGTTCGACAAACGGCTCGATATTTTGCGGCACAGCAATTTTTCCGATCTGGCGGGCAAAAGGCAGCCGCAGGCCGATATTTCGCGCCGATATACCGAAAACGTGGTGGTCGAAAAAGAATTCGGCGAAGCGGACATCCGCCGCGCGCTGGCCGTCATCGGCAAATACAGCGTGGAAGACGAACTCAACTGCGGCGGCTGCGGTTATGACACCTGCCGCAATTTTGCCAAAGCCATGCTGTCCGGCAAAGCCGAGCCGGAAATGTGCGTTTCCAACATGAAGCAGCAGGCGCAGCGTAAGGCAAACGCCCTTATCCGCTGCATTCCCTCGCCGATTGTCATTGCCGACAGCAGCTTAAACATTATCGAATATAACGACAAATTTGCAGAAGCTTTCTGGCGCGAAGAAGAACATGCGGAAATATACGACAAAGACAATCTGCGCGGGGCGAATCTGCGTGACTTTATCGACTTTACCAATCTTTTTTCCGCCTCGCTCGACCTCGGGCAGGACATCCGCCGCGAACACGTCCGTTTCGGCGACAGGCTGTTTGACGTGGTGGTTTTTAACATTGACCAAAAACAGATTGTCGGCGGCATTATCCAGGACGTGACCAAGATGGAAATGAAAAAGGAGCAGATTGCCGAAAAAGCCCGCGACGTCATTCACAAAAACTTGGCCACCGTGCAGCAGATCGCCTGCACGCTCGGCGAACATATGGCGGAAACGGAAATCCTCTTGCGCTCGATAGCCGAAGACTATGCCGGCAGCGAACCCGCCAGTAACGTCGAAAAATCCATAAAATCCTACGAGGACGACCAATGAGCAACTCGCTGTTTATCGATATCGGCTCCTGCCAGAGGCAAAAAGACGGCGAAGACTGTTTCGGCGACACCATCTATTCCAAAAAAATCCCCGAGGAACGACGGGTGATAAGCATTCTTTCCGACGGGCTCGGCAGCGGCGTCAAAGCCAACATTTTGTCGTCGATGACCACCCGCATGGCCATGAAGTTTATGGAAGACAACGCCGACCTGCTGCGCTCCAGCGAAATTATGATGGACGCGCTGCCTATCTGCCAGATACGCAAAATCAGCTACGCCACTTTTTCCATCGTCGACAGCGAACTGGAAGGCAAAACCCGCATTTTTGAGATGGATAATCCGCATTTTATCTTTTTGCGCCGCAACAAACCTCTGTCCGTCAAAGGCAGGGAGTTTTCCTCGCCCAAATGGAAAGACCGCACCATCAGCGCGTCGCAAATTACCACGCAGCCGGAAGACCGGATTATCCTGATGTCGGACGGCGTAACTCAGGCCGGACTCGGCAATCGCCGCTATCCGCTCGGCTGGGGACGGCAGGGCTGCATAGATTTTGCCTTAAAAGAGATTGAAAAAGACCCGTATATGTCGGCGCAAACCCTGGCGCAGAAAATTGTCGGCGAAGCCTTGAACAAAGAACTCGACCACAAGGCCGGCGACGATATCAGCTGCGTTTGCATCTATTTTCGCACCCCGCGCAAACTACTGGTTTTGACAGGTCCGCCGTTTGACGAAGACAAAGATCGCGAGTTTGCCGAACTTGTTTCCGACTACGACGGAAAAGTGGCCGTTTGCGGCGGCACCACCGCCAATATTATCGAACGCGAACTTTGTCTGAAATGCGAAACCGACAAGTCGAGTTTTGACACGGAAATACCCATGGCCTCAACCATGGAAGGGGTGGATTTGGTAACGGAAGGCATTTTAACCTTGACCGACGCCTACCGTATGCTAAAAGAAGGAATCGACCGGAAACCGAACGTCGCTTCGGTTCGGCTGGTCAATCTGCTGCTTGGCAGCGACAAAATCGATTTTGTGGTCGGCACCAAAATTAACGTCGCCCATCAGGATCCGAGTTTGCCGATGGAGCTTGAAATCAGGCGCAACATCGTCAAAAAAATTTTCAGGCTGCTGCAAAACCGCTACCTGAAGGAAATTTCGGTCAGATACTTATAAAAAAGGAACAAAACATGGAAAAAGTAAAAGTGAAAATCTGTTGCGGAACGTCCTGTTTCGTCATGGGGGCGGCACAGATACAGGTGTTGGAATTTGCCCCGCCGGCAGATATTGCCGATAAAATCGAAATCGAAGAAGCCCGCTGCATGAACCACTGCAAAAACACAACCGCAAAATATAACCGCGGGCCGTTTGTGCTGGTTAACGGCGAGCTCATCGAAGAAGCCAATTTTGAAAAAGTCGTCAACAAAATAAGAGAAATATTGAACCGGGAAAACTGATGCTGATACCAAAAAATAATGCCAACCAGATGCGCACCCGCATTCTGGTTAAAATCGTTGAGAAATTTTTAGAAGGAAGATTTGCCGATGCCGACCGAATTCCGTTGGAGTTGCGGCCGAAAGGCGGCGAAGTCAGCCGTTGCTGCATATATAAAGACCGCGCCATCCTCAAATACCGCTGCATGGCAAGCATGGGGTTTGCGCCGGAAGACGAGACAGACGAACTCACCAGCCTGAAGGAATACGGCGAGCGGGCACTGGCCAGAACCACGCATGCCGCCAACAAACTGTCGGTTATCAACGACGCCTGCTCGGCCTGCATTCGCTCGCGTTATATGGTTACCGACGCCTGCCGCGGGTGTTTTGCCAAACCCTGCCAGGTAAACTGCCCCAAACAGGCCATCACGATTGTCAACGGCCGGTCAACAATCGACCCCGACAAGTGCATTTCCTGCGGACGCTGTCAGGAAGTCTGTCCTTATCACGCGGTTATCCGGGTGCCCATTCCCTGCGAGGAAGCCTGCCCCGTCGGCGCCATCAGCAAAGACGAATCGGGCAAAGAGCATATTGACCCCGAAAAATGCATCCTCTGCGGCAAATGCCTGCAATCCTGCCCTTTCGGCGCCGTGGTGGAAATGTCGCAGATCGTCGACGTCTTAAAGCTTTTGGCCGACGCCGACAAAAAAGTCGTCGCCATGCTGGCGCCGGCCGTACTCGGACAGTTTCCGGGCACGATTAACAACCTTGTCGGCGCCCTGAAAAAACTGGGCTTTGCCGACGCGGTGGAGGTAGCCGTCGGCGCCGATATTACCACCCGCAAGGAAGCGGCGGAATTTATCGAAAAGACGGAAAAAGGCGAAAAACTGATGACCACTTCCTGCTGTCCGGCATATTACAAAGCGGCAGATTTACACATACCGGAAATCAGGCCTTTTGTTTCTCACACCAAAACCCCGATGTACTACACCGCTGAACTGCTGAAGAAAGAGCAACCGGACTGCATAGCCGTGTTTGTCGGCCCCTGTTTGGCCAAGCGTTTTGAAGCGGAAAATGATCCCAATGTAGACTATGTACTTACTTTTGAGGAAATCGGTGCCATGCTGGTAGCGGCAGGTATCAATGTGGCGGACTGCGAACCGCAGGATTTTGCCAAAATTTCCTGTGCGCAGGGACGGCGTTTTCCCGTAAGCGGCGGCGTAGCCGGAGCGGTTGTTTCTTTAGTCGGCGACAAAGCGGAAATCAAACCGACGGCCATCAACGGTTTGAACAAAGCCAGCATCAAACTGCTGAAACAATACGCTACCAAAGGCTCCGAGTTCAACATGGTAGAAGTGATGTGCTGCGAAGGCGGCTGCGTCGCCGGCCCGGGCTGCATCGCTCTTGCCAAAAAATCGGCCATTATGGTGGAAAACTACGTTAAAACGGCGCCGGACTTAAAAGAGCAAAAAGACTGACCGTTTTATCCGGCAATCCCGATGGTTACAAAAAACTGTCCGAACGGGCAGTTTTTTGCTTTTGGGACAAAAGATTTATTTTAGGTCAATTGCTTGTTTTATAAACAAAAAACAAAAAAATTCGCGCGAGGGATGCGGCCGTTTCAAAATTATTCCTATTTGCGGCAAAGCCTTGCTCCGACAGGCATTGCGCCCGATAGCGGATGCCGCGCGGAAACGTACGTTAAAAAAGAACAAAAATCAAGACGGAAAATCAAGGGCTGCAGAAGAAAAAAAACGCCGCAATCAAACGTACAATATTTTACATCACCTGAACTGTAACAAAGGATAAAAAGGGGAAAGGTTATGAAAATATTGTGTAAAAACATGCACATGGCACTGTTTGCGCTGTGTTTTGGGCTGGTTTTGACGCCCGAATCGCAGGCCAAAGTGTGCTTTGTGGGTGACGAAGACTGTGCCGGCAACATGGACTTCGGCGATTATAAGGCGCCGGACGGGGAAGCTTTGTGCGACGGTTATACAAAAGCTCCTTGTACGGATGGCACACATGTCGTCGGCTACTGTCCGTATGACAGTTCGTACGTTATGTGCTGCGGGCCGGAATTTATTTATGACGTCTGCGCTTATCCGCGGATTTTTAAGGAAAAATGCGGCAATATGTATTCCTGCGGCTGCGATACGGATAAGTTTCCGTATACACAGACGAAGTGCGAAGAGACCAATGCTTATCCGGCAGGCGCCAGCTGTTCGCTGGGACAAGCCGGCGGAGAAGGCAAAACCGCATTGGAAATTTATTATTCCACCTGTTTGTGCGACCGCGGCAAATATATTTATACCAAGGAACAGTGCGACGCCTACAACGGCAATGTGAGCGAAGATTCGTCTTGCACGGACAGCGCTGGAGTGACCTATTATGAACAATGCACCTGCGGCTTTGAGCAGAATATAGACTTTTGCGAGTATGGCGCGCCCCAAGGAGCGGAATCCTGCGTTTCCGGCGGCATAACCTATGTTGAGCAGTGTTGTTCCTGTTCAAACTATCCGGTAACCTTAAACAACGGCAAACCGGTAAGCGGCGGCCCGAATCTTGACAAGGTGTATTATGAGCAGGAAGCCGGCAAGGCCATAGACAGCAACGGGAATGAAGTAGACGTTGTTAACATTATCAACGGCGGCTGGGAAGTTTGCGGCTGCAGCAAGGGCAAAGATCGGGTACGGATTACGAAATGCAGACCCGGTTGGAAACCGACGACGGATCAGACCGGTTGTGAACGGATAACCTGCAATGAGGCTCTTTCGCTTTATCTGTCAAAATATCCGAAAACAGCCGTCGGTATCTATAACGGTTCAAAAATCATCGGTTATGAAGCGGCTGACGATCCGAGCAATCCGAACGCCGTCGGCAGTGTAACGACGTTAAGCAAAGCCACGACCGGCATTCTTGCAGGAGACGTGAGGGTTTCTTCGCTTGGCAACATGACCAAACTGATTTCCGTCTCCGACTTTTTGAAGAACGAACCGAACAGAAAAGAAGATCCGAGCAACCCCAACGACATGAGCTGGATGGTTAACAAAGAGATGGTTCAGGCCTCCTGCAGTGCCGAAGGCACCAAAACCCTGACCCTCGGCTCCATAGAGAGATCGACGGAGCTTAGCATCAGCAATGTCAACCTCAAGCTGTTGATGGGCAGCAAGATTAAGGTGCCGTTATCCTTAAGCGAGGTCAGCGTTACCGGCGGATCCGCCACTTTCAACAAAAAGCTTTCGATATACAGCTCAACGGGCAAAAACTTCGGCCAGAGCGACGGAGCATATACCTTCAGAGGATTTTTTGAGGCGGACGGATATAACTTTACGTTTGACAAGCTGAACTTTGAGGCTGCCAGCTCTGTCACGGAACTGGCTTCCATTACCCTGCCTTCCGGCGGGAAAATGCTGGGCACCAAAGGTATTTACGTTTATCCGTCGACGTCGTCTTATACCGGTAAATATATTACCATAACCGGGCCTAAGACCAGCAACTCCAGCGCCATCGCCAGCATATATACCAGCGCGTATGTCGGCCGAGATCCCGAGAGCAATTATGCAGGCAAAATGTGGATCAATCTTGAGGGCGGCGTTCACTGGAAGCTTTACGGAGAAAAGGACGATTCCATCATTCTGCTGACAACCGGAAGCTACATTGAAGCCAAATCTCTCAGCGGGTACAGAGCGGAAATTAAGCGAAACGCCAACAGTACTTGGTCAAAATGCAGCATGGCCAACAGCTATGTTCAGCCGTACGATCGTCGTAACGCCGCTGCCTGTAGGCAGCCCAAAATCGGTTGCGGCGGTGACAGCTGGTCCAGCAGGCGGGATAAGTATTTCATGTGTAATAGCACACAGTCGGTAAAACCGCGTGATTGCGCAGGCGGAAAGGTGAACAGCGCTCCTCCGGCACGGAGTAACCTGTACCATCCTGAGGTAGCTTGTTCCATTAATAACAGCAGCAAAATCAAAACGGAAAAGAGTTTCAAGCTCTATTGGCTGCCCTTAACGTATGAAGCGGTAAACTGCGCCGAGACCAAGGTACGCGGATCAGTGTTGGAGATGACCGATGATTGTTATGTCAAAGGTGTAGGTAATGACAACAAATCCGATTCTGCGGTTTGCGGTGACCCTCTGCTGAGCTGCTCATAACCCTCCGATGAGGCGGCAGCCCGAGGAAAGAGTCCTCATGAAAGGGCAGCCGTGACGAAAGGAAAGGCGGGAGCGCGGCCGGCGCTGGCAGCCGGCTCCCCCTTTCCGCCGGAGGGCTTAATCAGAGGGCTTAAAAATAAGCAATTATTGAGATAAAAATTATGTGCAGGCATATCGGGAAGAAAAGAGTTTTTTTACGAAGCAAAAAAAAGGATTTACGGCAAGCGTAAAAATATTTCTTGACAAAATCCGCGATATGATAGACAAAAAAGAAAGTTCGT
>CALXRS010000023.1 GCA_944390915.1 uncultured Alphaproteobacteria bacterium | reverse complement strand
TGTCTGCAAGCTCTCGGGAACATCTTAATGAGCAAGGAAAGCCCTCAGGGCGACCGCCGCGAATTTAGATGCCCGAGATATAATCCCGTCCGTTGAAGACAAGCGAAAGCGACGTCTGAAACGGCTCATCCGACAAAAAAAAACACCCCGAAGGGTGTTTTCTTGTAATTGGCGGATGAGGAGGGATTTGAACCCCCGATACGAGTCACCCCGTATACACGATTTCGAGTCGCGCGCATTCAGCCTCTCTGCCACTCATCCATATATGTTATCAATTTCAAAATAATTTTTACCTGCAAGTCCTTTTTCCTGCGCGCGACGCAGACATTGTCTGCCGCGCTTAATTGGCTTGCACTCTCCGAGTGCCGCGCCGATCTTCGCTTGCGCTCCGATTCCAGCCTCTCTGCCACTCATCCGCAACCTTACAATCCGAATGCCGGACATGCAAAAATCTTCTTTCTTATTAAGGGCAAACGAACTTTTTTGCAAGAACTATTTTCATTTTTTTAGAGGCAACCGACAGATTATAACCATAATCGGTTACGGTTTTCCTATTTTGTGCCGAAAATCATCTGCTTGCTGCTTACATTCTGTCAAGCGCCGCTTTATAATATTCGCTGACGATTTTCACCCGCGGAATATCTTTTGTCTGCCGACTGACAACCAGATACACCGTCATTTGCAAACCGGATTTCAGTTTTTCAAGGCAAACGAGCTGCGGATGCTTTCCCTTGCTCGGCATCAGTCCCACTCCCAGATTGCCGCGAACGGCGCCGTCAACAGCCACCGACGAATTGGAAGAAAACACGATGTTTTTTGCCTTTTGTGAAAACTCTTTCCACCCGGCAATATAGGTTTCGTTTTGCAGATTGTTGACAAGTTTGTGTTTTTCCAACAATTCGGCGATATTTTCCGGTTCGCCGTATTTGCGGAGATATTCTTCCGTGGCAAAAAATGAACATTCAATGTTTTTCTGGTACAAAAGAGAATAGTCCCGCGACAAATCGGCCGGCGGCGTGGTAACAATCGCAAAATCGGCGCCCAGCTCCCGATAATCGGGCGAACCGAGAGTGGTAATGGAAACAACCCTTATTTCCGGATATTCTTCGCAAACCGCCGTAACCCCGAAAGGAAACAGCGACGCGCTGACCACCAAGGGCAGGCAGACACAGACATTGCCGCCGTATTTGTTGTCCGAGTGATATTGATTATATATGCTGTCGAGCATAAGCTGCACGTTTTCCACCTGAGCGACGATTATTTCCGCCCGGCGTGTCAGATAGCTTCCGCGCGCGCTGTTAACCACCAGTTGAATCCCCAGCACATGCTCCAGATTGGATATGTACTTGTTGACCGTGTCAATGGAGCTGTTGGTTGCTTCGGCGGCTTTTCTTTTGCTCTGATATTTGGCAACGGCCGACAGCATCAGCAGTCCATTCAGATTCTGCAAAGATTTTTTGGTTATCATGGCACCTCTTAAAAACAATCAAAGGTTGATGATAGTCTTATTTAATCAGCAAAGTTACGGGTTAAACCGATTTCCGATTATATTAAATAATGCTTTAAAAGACAAAATAAATATTTGCCGGGGGTTGAATTTAAAAAATAAATCCCCAAATTAGCTTTGGGGATTTTTACCCGATAAAACTCGCCTAAAACGAGTAGCGCAGACCGACAGTCACTTCCTGCATGTTTTTAATCGTATCCATATCGGTTACGGTATAGCGATACATAACCCGAATGCCGATAGAAGAGGTCGGGTTAATCTGTCCGCCGAGTCCGAAACGCACACCGTTTCCCTCTTCGGTAAAGTTCCGGCTGCCGCCTACGCCGCCAAAACTGAACCCGTTGGTAACATCGGCTTCATAATATCCGTAACCGACCGAAGAAAGTATTTCCACCAGCCCCAGGTTTAACACGTCGCCGACCAGATCCACACCATAGGCTTTCAATTTCAGCTTGGTGGAAAATTCGTCGCCGTCGACAAAATACCCGCTCACCTTATTATCCTTGTTTTCCGACTGTTGATAAAACCCTTCGACGGCCACCAAGTTCAACAGTTTTACACCGGCGGCAACACCGAAAGAATTGAAACTGTCGGCATAAAGATCTTCTTCCGCCTTGCCGTAGTCGAGCGAAGAATAATTATAGTCAACACCGATATACGGCGACAGGATAAAAGCTTCGGCACTGTCTGCCGCAAAGAGCATTGCCGTAGCCGCCATCAAAAATTTTCTCATGTTTGTTTCCTTTACCAAAAAATTACGACTGCATGATATGCTAACATCGACAGATTAAAAAAATCTAAAGCCAGCATTTTGAGCAAAAAAAACAAAACCAATGTTGAGGGGAAAGCGGGCTTATAAGTAAATATATCTTGCTAAATCGGATAATATAAGATATTATCTTATATCATCAGATATCAAAAAGAGGCTTACATGATTAATATTGAAGATGTGGTAATCACCCAACCCATTCTGTGCGCGGTGGCCGCCATTGACGAATTTCGCGGCCGCCGAACAGGCATGGAACAAACCGACGACCCGCTGGCCGCACAATTGACGGAAAAAGCTCTGAACGACAGCGTCGCCGCCATTGCCGACAACGGCGAAAGAAACAGCTATCGACGCTTGTTGGAGCAGATAAACTCTCGCTTTGAAGAAATAAGCTTTTTTGAAAATACCGTCAAACGACTGCACAAAACATTGTTGGCCGACTCGCTTGTAAGCGAACAGGAAAAAGGTGAATACAAACAACGCCTTAACCCCGTTTATTCCAAAACCGTTGACGGCCGACCGATAGACGTTTTTTTTGAAACCGCCAGCCCGTACGAAACACCGCAAATGATGCATCGCCTGTTGGAATGGACGCGCATCAGTCTGGAAAACAAATCTTGCCATCCGTTGATTGCGATTCCCCTGTTTATGGTTCATTTTTTGATTATCCACCCGTTTCAGGACGGTAACAGCAGATTGGCGCGAGCTCTCGTCATGCTGTTACTGCTCAAGTCCGGATACGGCTACCTGCGATATGTATCTCTGGAAGCAACGATAGAAGAAAATAAAGAGGAATATTATCGCTGCCTACGCCAGGTGCAAAACAGTCTTGCTCAAAAACCCGACTATCGCGAATGGTTGCTGTTTTTCTTGCGTACCATCCAGCGGATGCAAAAGCGCCTTTCCGAACAATGCGACCGCACAATCGGAAATTATGACGATCTGCCGGGACTTTCCGTACAGATTTTGCAGCAAACAATACAAAACGGAAGAGTTACCCTAAGACAAATAACCGAAACGACCGGCGCCAATATAAATACCGTAAAGAAACATCTTTCCGCATTGGTGCGCGACGGCTTTTTGCAGCGCAAGGGATCTGCCCGCGGCACCTGGTACGTACGCGCCAAATAACGCGACTCCGTAAAAGCGGCAATTCATCGTTGCCTATATAAAACATAAACAAAAAAATTTTGCAGATATTTCACGACCGGAATATCTGCAAAATTTTTATTTTGACCGTTTTCTTCTCCAAAACAAAGGGCGGCCGAGCCGCCCTTATTCGCAACAGCGCAATAGCCTACTTACGCTCGTCAACAGCCATTGCCTCCGGAGACTGCTGAACCGTATTTTCTATCAACGGAGCAACAGACTTGCGTCTCCACGACTTTTCGGGTTTCGGTTGCGTTTGCGGAAATTCTTTGCCGCAAATGCCAATCCCCAGACTCTTCATCGCCGTTTCTATCGGCAGGAAAACATCCGGCCCGTTCTGCAGCGAACGTGCGGTATGCGCCATGCCGGTGATGCGTCCTTTTTCGTCAATCAGCACGCCGCCGATGGTGGCACTCTGAACAAACGTGTCAATCACGATTTGCGAAGTGCCGTCTTCATCATAGCGATAGCCGCTGACTTTACCGCCGGTTTCAAGATAACCTTCTCCTTCTCCCTTGCTGAAATTAAGCAGTCCGAGCGTCATAAAGCTGTCCTTATTGACGGCAGGCAGTTCCAGATTAAGCGACAACGGCGTATATTGCGTCGGTTCATCAAGCACCAACAGTGCCGTGTTCTTTTTCGGGTTGATGCGGAAGGCGCGGGCTTTCAGCTTTTTGCCGTTGATGGTTTCCAGAGCATAGGTATTGTTTTTTCTGTCCACCAAATCCGCAGAGGTCATGACAAATTGCTCGGAAATCAGCAACCCGGCGCCGCGGCGACCTTTAGCGTTGGTTACGGACACTACGGCCGTTCTCACTTTATAAACATTTTCCGGTCCCATGTTGTCATAATCGGGCTGTTCCATAATACACAGGCTGTCCTTTTCGAAAATTGCGGACATGTCCGAAGGCAACGGCTCCACGGCTTCCACTTCGTAAAGCGCCATACCGTCGCCGCTTGCGCCGGATGTCTCCATAATGCCGCCGACGGTTCCCGTCGTTTGCAACGCGGTCATGTTGGCCGTCTCGTAGCCGCCGGAACCGGACGCCACCACGCCGGAATTTTCGACAATTTCGCCGTCCACCAGTTGCAGATTGGTAATGTTGGCGCCGTCCATGCCGCCGGAGCCCGAGGAAATGACGCCGGAATCTTCAATCACGGCGCCAGCCGTCATCTGCACGCCGGAAGCATTGGCACTGCCTTTGCCGCCGGAACCCGAGGAAACAACGCCGGAATCTTCAACCACGGCGCCGGCCGTCATCTGCACGGCCGCAGACTGGCCGCCGGCCTTAGCGCCGGAAGCCTCGGTAACTTTTGTTTCCGGAACGTTAATCCAGCCTTCGTTCATGCCGTAGCCGCCGGAAACGCTGCCGGAATCTTCCATAATTTTGATTTCTTTGCTGAACTGGCATTTTACCGGATCCATTTCGCGCTGCAAATCGATCAGAGCCGTGCGTTGGCGTTGCATTTCTTCCGCCGGCACACGTTTGGCCATTTGTTCTTCAAAATCCGGCAAATTGCGCAGGTTGTCCACGGCGTCGGCAAAAGCGCGCTCAATCAGCACAATTTCGCCGTTGTATTCGCCGTCTTCGACTTCACCGTAGCCGACCGTTTTTCCTTTCCACAACACATTGGTTTTGCTCAAGTCCATCAATCTCCAGACAACCGTCATTTCCGACGACCCCATCCGTTTGTCTTTTTTGGCGGCGGCGTCCCAATCGTATTCGTCGCAGAGATTCATATAATAGTCGGTAATTTCCGCCGTCAGAACATATTCCGGCAGCGGGCTGTCCGCTTTCAGGCACAAATCGTTCGGGGTTTTGACGATTTTGTAGCAGTCGGACATCATGTCATCAAAAATCTCAATAAAATTCATGTCCTTTTCAAGAATGCGCCCTTCGTTCAAAACGGCGTTCTTGCTGTCGCGACGGCAGCCGAAAATGCGGAAACGATATTTGCCGAGTTTGCGCGAATAGGAATTGTTGTCCATGCCGTTTCTTAAACGAAAATCGACCCATTCCAGTTCAAGCGGGGCAAAATCGCCGCATTCGCGATGGATGGCCTGATACAGGCTGTCGTCGTAAACAATGTAATTCTGAATATATTTCGGATTTGGCTTTTCTTCGGGCAACGGCCGACAAGCGGGACCGTTGCAGGGTTCTCCGCCGAAAATGCTGCCGTCTTTGTCACAGCTCACGCAGGGACCGCCGCCGAAAATGCTGCCGTCGAGATCTTCTTCTTCCTCACCGACGACATTGCCCGAATCGCTGAACAATTGCTGCCTGGCCGACATGGCAAATTCATCTTCGCGGGGAGAAAGCGTATATGCCGTCGGTTCCGCTTCCGTATAAAAACCGTATTTTGACGCCGCGGATACGCAGCCGCCGTCCTGACGAATTTCTATAGTCTGCACCGGCGGGCAATCGCATTCCTCATTGCTCCCCATTTGCGCGGGACAAGCGCAGGCGCCCAAACTTTCATCCGTTGCTTGAGCCGTTCCCGAAAAAGCACAGATTGCCCAAAAGGCGGAAAAAAGGGCGGTTTTCATAATCATCGGTTTTTGCATTATTATTCATCTCCTATTTATAGTCAGGCATTTTCCAGCGCAAAGACAGTGCCTCGGCAACATGTATTCTAAGCAATTTATTTTCATTTTGCAAGTCTGCAATTGTTCTCGCCAGCCGTAAAGTGCGGTGATAGGCGCGCGCCGACATCCGATTCTTTTCGGCATAGGTCAGAAGCAGCTTTTGCGCCTCATCATCCAAAACGGCCGTTTCTTCCAACATTTTTCCCGTCAGTTGAGAATTTGTCAGCAGATCGGGACGGCCGAGGGAAGCCAGTCGTTTTTTCTGAATTTCGCGGGCGGCAACCACCCGCGCCCGAACGACGGCCGAGCTTTCGCCGGCGGGAGCCGCCGCCAGATCAAACGGATTAACCGCCGGCACGTCAATTTGAATATCTATTCGGTCAAGCAGCGGACCGGATATCCGCGCCCGATATTCTTCGCCGCATTTCGGGGCGCGGCTACATTCCAGTCCGGGCAGTCCGAGATTGCCGCAGCGGCAGGGGTTCATTGCCGCAATCAATTGAAAACGCGCCGGAAAAACAGTATGCGAGTTCACTCGGGAAATGGCGACCGAACCATTTTCCAAAGGCTGGCGTAAGGCTTCCAGGGTCGGACGGGCAAATTCAGGCAATTCGTCCAAAAACAAAACCCCGTTGTGAGCCAGAGATATCTCCCCCGGACGGGCTTTGCGCCCGCCGCCGACAAGCGCCGGCGTCGAGGCGCTGTGGTGCGGCGCACGGAAAGGACGCTCAAAACTGATCGAACCGTCTTTCAACTCTCCGGCCACCGAATGTATCATACTGGTTTCAATCGCCTCCGCGGTGGTCATCGGCGGCAAAATCGACGGCAGACGCGCGGCAAGCATGGATTTTCCCGCTCCCGGCGGACCGCTCATAATCAGATTATGCGCGCCGGCGGCGGCAACTTCCAGCGCCCTTTTTGCTGTTTCCTGCCCTTTGACGTCTTTCAGATCGGCATTTATCCGGCTGCTTTCGGCGCGTTTGGCCTGAGGAAGAGGAATTGTTCCGTTGTCGTTGAAAAAATTAATAAGCTGCAACAGCGAATTGACCGCGAGAATCTTATCCAAACCCGCCCAAACGGCTTCGCTGCCCTGAGCTTCGGGACAGATAATGCCCAGCCCCTGTTTTTTGGCCGCCAGCGCCGCCGGCAAAACGCCGTTAACATTAACCAGACTGCCGTCAAGACCGAGTTCGCCGAGCACAAAGTAAGGCGCAACCTTTTCCGCGGCGACAACTTCCATGCCTACAAGCAAACCGAGCGCAAGCGGCAGATCGTAATGCGAACCCTCCTTCAGCAGATCTGCCGGCGTCAGGTTAACGGTGATTCTTTTGGCCGGTAATTTTAGCCCCAGCGACGTAAACGCGGCTCTTATCCGTTCGCGGCTTTCGGCCACCGCCTTATCCGGCAGTCCGACAATGGTAAAGGCGGGCATGCCCGCCGAAATCTGCACCTGAAGTTCTACGTTTAAGATTTCCAACCCGTTGAAAGCGACGGTATTTACCCGCGAGAGCATTTGTCACCACCTCGGCGATTTTTCGTTTTCTCTCCAACGGCGGGTGGGATATGTATCTTTGGTCAGAAAATCATAACCGGCCGGCCGATAAGGTATGTCCTGCACGCGGACGAAACATTGCTTTTCAAGCGCGCGGGCGCATTCTTCCGCGGTAACGTCGGCCGTATCGCGACAACAGGCAAGTTTGCCGCTTGTTTGATGTTGCAGCAAAATAACCGATTGCACGTTGGCAGGCTGACCGCCGCCGATATGGATAACGTTCGGCGTTTCCGTCTCACCGGAAAAAATCGAACAGGCGGAAAGCGCAAACAGCGCCATGGCCAAAGCCGTCAGTCTTGTCTTCATTTGTTTGGTTCCCATATTTTAAAGACATTTTGTTTTATAATAGGGCATTTATATTTATTTGCAATAAATTTTACAACAAATTTTGTCGCGCTTTTTTCATTTTTCGGCCACAAAATCAGAGCACCGCCGTTTTTTTGTTTTCTTATTTGTTTTCTTGCAAGAAAAAACTTGCCAAAACAGAAGTTTTCGGTTATATTTTAGCGCGTCCCTTGCCGGAACGCTTTGTTCCGGCTATACAAGTAACCTTTCTCCGCTTTCGGGCGGAGAATATTGTTGAGAATCCATAAGGAGATAAATATGCAAAAATATGAGAGCGTGCTGATTGCACGTCAGGATCTCGGCGCTTCTCAGGTTAATAACATCGTTTCGGATCTGTCCGAAGTTATTAAAAAAGAAGGCGGCGAGGTTGTCAGAGTCGATAACTGGGGGTTGAAAACCCTGGCTTACCGCATCAAGAAAAACCGCAAGGGTCATTACGTTATCATGAACATTTCCGCTCCGGCCAAAGCTATCGCCGAGTATGAAAGAATCATGCGTTTTAACGAAGATATCATTCGTTATATGACCGTTCGCGTCGACGAGTTTTCCGAAGGCGTTGCCTCGGAAGAAAAAGAAATTGAAGAAGCGGAGTAATTGACCATGAACAAACAGGTATTCTTTAAGAAAAAGAAATCTTGCCCGTTTTCCGGCGAAGACGGCATCAAAATCGATTACAAGGATGTTAAGCTGCTTTCCCGCTATATTTCGGAAAAAGGTAAAATTATCCCCAGCCGCATCACTTCGGTTTCCGCCAAAAAGCAAAGAGAGCTCGCCCGCGCCATCAAACGCGCCCGCTATATCGCTCTGCTTCCATTTGTTGCCAACTAAGGAGAAAAGACATGGAAGTCATACTTTTGGAACATATTAACAAATTGGGCAGAATGGGCGACAAAGTAACCGTAAAAAACGGCTATGCCCGCAACTACCTGCTGCCGGCCAAAAAAGCTCTGCGCGCAACGGCCGAAAACCTGGCTTTCTATGAAAAGCAGAAAGCCGAGCTCGAAGCCCGCAACAAAGCTTTGTTTGAAACAGCCTCCAAGCAGTCCGAAGAACTGCAGGGCTTCAAAGTGGTGCTCATCCGTCAGGCGGCCGAAACCGGTCAGCTTTACGGTTCGGTAACCATCCGCGACATCGCGGCGGCCATGAAAGAAGCCGGTGTTAACGTTGAACGCCGCTTTATTAACCTTGAACGGCCGATTAAGGATCTGGGCATTTATCAGGTTAAACTGAGCCTTCATCCCGAAGTCAACCAAACCATTTTGGTCAACGTTGCCCGTACGGACGAAGAAGCCCAAAGACAGGAAAACGCTTTTAACAAAGAATAGTTTTTCAAAGAATAAACAAAAACTCCGAATAAATTTTATTCGGAGTTTTTGTTGTTTTTACAATCCGCCGAGGCGGCATATTTCCGCCCGCAGTTCATCAATACCCTCGCCTTTTTCCGAACTGGTGATGACAATGTCCGGATAGGCGGCCGCATGTTTGCCGATTTCTTCCTGCGTCCGTTTAATAACGGCGACCTGCGCGGACGAGGATATTTTGTCGCTTTTGGTTAAGACAATCTGATAAGTCACTGCCGCCTTATCAAGCAGTTCCATAATATCTCTGTCAACCTTTTTAATGCCGTGGCGGGAATCTATCAGCAAAAACACCCGCTTTAAGTTCACCCGTCCCTGCAAATAGGCAAAAATCATTTTCTGCCATTGTTTAACCATGCTTTCCGGTGCTTTGGCATAGCCATACCCCGGCAAATCAACCAGATAAAGCCTGTCGGCAAGATTAAAATAATTCAGCTGTTGCGTGCGACCGGGGGTATTGGACGTCTTTGCCAACCCGCGGCGACCGGTTAAGGCGTTAATCAGGCTCGACTTGCCGACATTTGAACGGCCGGCAAAAGCCACTTCTTCCATCGGTGCGTCCGGAGGCAACTGAGCAAGGGACGCCACCCCCAGCACAAAAGTGCAGGACATGGCCGGCAGCTTTTTGCCGGCGGCCATTTCTTCTTCCCGATAAACGGGGTTCGGCTCCTTACCCATGGTTTGCGCTCCTATTTTTTCCGATTCCGGCGGGCAATGGCTTTCTGCTGGATAATGGAAAGGATGTTAGACAAGGTCCAGTAGATAACCAACCCGGAAGCAAAATGCCCCATCATAAACATAAAGATAAGCGGCATCATGGCAAATATCCGCGCCTGATCTTTGCTGGTCGGCGTGGGGTTCAGTTTTTGCTGAACATACATTGTCAACCCCATCAAAATCGGCCAAACGCCGATATCCAAAACTCCCGGCACGGGCAAATGCGTTATCACCGACAGGGTCAGCGGATCCGGCGCCGACAGATCTTTAATCCAACCGACAAAGGGCGCTTGCCTGATTTCGATGGCAATGTTCAACACCTTGTAAAGGGAGAAGAAAACGGGAATCTGAATCAGCATCGGCAGACAACCGGCCGCCGGATTTATTTTTTCACGCCGATAGAGTTCCATGGTTTCCATCTGCAGTTTTGCCTTATCGGTATATTTTTCCTGCAGTTCTTTGAGTTTGGGTTGAATTTCCTTCATTTTGTTCATGCTCTCGTACGACTTGTTGGCAATCGGGAACATCACCAGCCGGAGAAGAGCGGCAAACAGCAGAATCGCCCAACCCATATTGCCGATTATGCCGTACAGAAAATCAAGAATATAGAAAAACGGTTTGGTCAGGAAATAATACCAGCCGAAATCAACCGCCAGATCAAATTTGGGAATCCGTCGTTCCGAGGTATATTGATCGAGCAGCTTGATTTCTTTTGCGCCGGCATAAAACAACACCTCGTCCGCACCGACGGCGCCCGCGGCGATGGTAACCGGCGCGCCGACAAAATCGGTCTGATAAAGATTTTCGCCCGTTTTGCCGAACTTAACCCTGCTTTCCGTTGCGGGGTTAAGCACAATGGCCGAAAACCAGTAGCGATCAGAAAAGCCCATCCACCCGCCGGTGGTCGTAAATTCCTGATTTTCGTCTTTTAAGTCGTCATATTTTATTTCTTCAAGCGTATCGTCCATCACGCCGATCAAACCTTCGTGCACGACGCTGTTTTTGGCAGTGTTGTCGGGTACGCGCGCAATCAGCCCGTAAGGATACAGGGTAACGGGCTTTTGAGTATTGTTTTCCACCGCCTGCGCAACGTTGAACATATAATTTTCGTCAACGGTCAGCGTGGTCACGAATTTTAAGCCCTGTCCGTTGTCCCACTCCAGCACGACCGGCGTCTGCGGCGTAAGTTTTTGCCCGCGAACCGTCCATTGCGTTTCAGCGTTCGGCAGACGGATTTTGGCGTCGGCTGCAAGCCAGCCAAACTCCGCATAATACGGATTGGCGGTTTTGGCGGGCATCAGCATTTCCACATCCGGACTGTCGGGCGCAAGCGTCTGTTTATATTTTTCCAACTGCAGATTATCGATTCTAAACCCGCGGGTGCGCAACGACCCGGTCAGCGCCGGCGTGCTGATTTTTACCCCGGGATTTAAGGCGACGGCTTCGGCAACGGTCAAAGGAGCTGCCGGCTCTTTTGCGGCGGTATCGACAACTTCGGCGGCTGCCGGTAATTTTTCGGCCTGCGGCGCATCCGGCTGCGGATTCTCCGTCGGCGCAATATCTTTATCAAAGAAAAAATAGTTCGTCGCAAAAATAAGCAGCAGCGACAAAATGATGGCCATATAAAAACTTTTGATTTCTTCGTTCATTGCAGTTGTTTTCCTAAAAATTGTCACTTTCCGAATATAGCAGTATTTGCCGTCAATGCAAGTTTTTATCCTTTTTTTGCGGTTCTTTCGGCGGCACTGGATCATAACCCGAACCGCCCCACGGATGACAGCGCAGCAGGCGCTTTGTGCCGAGATAAATGCCCTTAACCACACCGTGGATTTCGATGGCCTCCAGCATATATTGCGAGCAGGTCGGCTGAAAGCGACAGCTGTGCGGCAAAAGCGGGGAAATAACCTTTTGGTAAAATTTAATCAGAGCCAGAAACGGAAGTTTGACCATTTTCTTCAACACAGCCTGTTTCTCCGTTCAGCTGGCGGTTAAGTTTTTTGACGCCGTAGCGCAAATCGCGGCAGATTTCCTGAAAATCGACGGTTGCCGTATTGTAGCGGGCAATCAGCACATAATCTGCATTCGGCAGCGCAATATCGGCAAAATACAATGCCGCCGCGGCACGAAGCCTCCGGCGGCAACGATTGCGAACCACGGCTTTGCCGATTTTTTTGGTTGTCGTATAACCGATTCTGGCGCCGGAAACGGAAGAATTCTCACGTACCGCCGCCTGAATGACTATCGTATGCGTCGGTATGGAAACTCCCGCTTTTGCCGTACGGACAAAATCCTTGCGTTTTTTCAACTTAAAAAAAAGCGGCATCAGCCCAAGCCTTTGTTAGGCAGAGATTTTCGCGCGTCCTCTTGCTCTGCGGGCAGCAAGAACCTTGCGTCCGCCTTTGGTGGCCATGCGGGCGCGAAAACCATGGCGGCGGGCCCTGACCAGTTTGGAAGGTTGATAAGTACGTTTCATCTTTTTTCTCCGGTTTATTATAGTTATTTAAAGCCTTCTTCAAACAAATCAAAGAAGGTTCTCGGTTTATTTTTCAGAACTGTTTAATAACCTGTTTTTGTTTACAAGTCAAACGAAATCTGCATTAACAAAAAAGCTCCGATAACGGAGCTTTTTTGTTAATGGCGCGCCCGGCGGGATTCGAACTCACAACCTTCTGATCCGTAGTCAGATGCTCTATCCAATTGAGCTACGGGCGCATCTTTCATCGCACAAAAGCTTTAATACAGCCTTTTATTTTTTTTTGCAAGCAAAATTTAACAAAATTTAATTTTTTTCCGTTATTTTTTTTCTACGGAAAAATAGTTCTTTGTTTTTCGCAATTTTATCTTTACAACAAACGTGGAAAGTGTAAAAAAACATTAAGCTAAAAAGTTTGAATCTATTAATATAAGGTAACCGGCAAATGAAAAACATCTCTTTGAAATTATTGGTTATTTCAACCGTTGCACTCACTTCTGCCTGCTCGGGCAGCGGTTTTCCCTCGCTGTTTGACGGCGCGGACAACGGCAACATTGTCGTGCGCAGCGGCTCGTATGAAGACGCCAAAGGCGCCAACACCGGCACTTTTGTCGGACAAAAGGTCATTGCTTTCAGACAGGAACTGCAGCAAATCTCCGTTTCCAACCAAAGCAACGGCGAAGAATTTTCCCGCATAAGCAAAAATATTGCCGCAAACGCCACGCAATATAACAACACCATCGGTTCCGTTAACGAAAAACTGCAAATCGGCACCACGCCGGGCAACCCGAACCTGTACAACATGCTCCAACAGGCGCAAAACAACGTCCAGACTATGTCGATGAACACCAACGCCTTAAACAACCTGTCGGTCAAGATTGCCAACAATGCAACCTCCACCGCCTATCTTATCGATTCCGTGCGCGCCGCTTTCAATATTTCCGGCGCCGTTGACGAAGATCACCGCCAGCTGCGCATTCTGCAAAACGAAGCGGAACAGCTGCTTGTTTCCGTCAACAGTCTCGGCGGCCAGGTCAATAACGATGCCGCACGCCAGCAGGAATATCTCATTTCCGCCCAAAACCAGATCGCCCGCCTGAACGACGCCGTCCGTGTCGGCAGTTTCGCGGGCGCGGCGCCGACTTCCGTCGCTCGTCCGGCCGCTCCCGTTGCCGCTCCGCGTCCGGCTCTGTTCGGCAGCGCTTCCGCCAACGTTCCGGCAACAACAACGGCAAAAACTTCCGCCACCCCCGCCTTTATGAACGGCAAACCTCTGTTTGTGGCCAAGTTCAACCGTGACAACGTCAGCTATAAAGAAGGTTTGAGCACGGCGGTAAAGGCCGCGGTAAAACGCAAGAGCAACACCGTTTTTGAAGTGGTTGCCGTTGCCGACGGCGCCTCGACCGCCAAAGCCCGCGAACATGCCACCAGGATTTTTGAAGAAATTGCCGCCATGGGCGTCAGCCCGAACAACATCAACCTCGGCGCCAAAACGGACAACCGTACGACCGGTGCCGAAGTGTGGATTTTCGTCCGCTGACGGAAACCGGACAATAAATTCAAAAAAACTGCCGAATCGGCAGTTTTTTTGTGTTCTGATTCGTTTGCCGCAAAAGCGCGTCTATTCCCGACCGAGGTTTGTATCTTTGTTGATATAAACAGCCATAATCGCACCGAAACTCGCGCAGACGGAAAGCATGACCGTGCCGCCGTAGGAAATCAGCGGCAACGGAATGCCGACCACCGGCAGCAGCCCCAGCACCATGGCAATGTTGATAAAAACATAGAGAAAATAGTTGGTTGTCAATCCGATAATCAGCAGTTTGCCGAAGTAGCTTGTCGTTCTTACGGCAAAAGAATAACTCAAAGCCAAAATCAGCATATTAATCAGCACCACGATAACCCCGCCGAGCAAACCGAACTCCTCCGACAACATGGTAAAAATAAAATCCGTGTGCTTTTCGGGCAAAAAATTCAGATGGCTCTGCGTCCCCTGCAGAAAACCCTTGCCGAACAGGCCGCCGGAACCAAGAGCTATCTTTGACTGCATGATATGATAGCCGGCGCCGAGCGGATCGCGTTCGGGATCAAGAAAAGTAAGCACGCGCTGTTTTTGATAGTCATGCAGAAAATGCCACGCTATTGGCATCAACACCGCCGCCAGCCCGCCGACAGCAACAAATTTCCATATCTGCACGCCGACCACGAAAAAAATGACCCCGGCCGTACACAACAACATCACGGCCGTTCCCAAATCGGGTTGCAAAATAATCAGAAAGGCCGGCACCAGCGCCATCAGCAGCGGCGGCAAAATTCCCCGCAGCGTTTCGATGTTCTGCAACGTGGTCGTATGAAAATAACGCGCCAGCGCGGCAACAAGGGCTATTTTCATCAGTTCCGAAGGCTGCAGTTTGATAATCTTCAGATCTATCCAGCGGGTTGCCCCCATTCCCGTATGGCCGGCCACCTCCACGATAATCAGCAGCACCAAGGTGGCAAAATAAAAAGGATAGGCGTAGCGCAAAAACAGCTTGATGTTAAACAGGGAAACAACCAGCATAACCGCCAACCCAAAAGCAAAACGCACGGCGTGGTTCATGGCCCACCCGTCCCAGCGGCCGTTTGCCGCCGAATAAAGCATCATCACGCCGACGGCGGCCAAGAGAGAAATCAGGAAAAAATAAGAAAAATTCAACCGTTGTATTTTTTCCTTCAAGGTCAGATTCGGGTTGTGCAGTCCGAGCTTATACGGTTTGTACATCATTTTTCGTCCGTCCCTTCCAAAATCAACGCTTCCTGCAGCAGGCGGGAGGCTATCGGCGCCGCCACCGACGACCCGCCGCCGCCGTGTTCCACCAGCACCGCCGCCGCATAACGGGGATTATCCGCCGGCGCATAGCCGACAAACAAAGCATGGTTGCGATATTTCCACGGCATGTCTTCCTGATCGATAAGGCCGCTCTGGCGCTCTTTCATGGTAATCCGCCGCACTTGTGTTGTTCCCGTTTTGCCGCACATCGACTGTCCGTCGAGGTTAAAGCGCGACATATAAGCCGTGCCCCCGGGGCGGTTGACAACGGCGCACATGCCTTCTCTGGCCACGTCCAGATATTCGCGAAAAACGGGCAGTCTTTTCTTTTTGGTCTGCTTATCCTTATCAACTTTCAGAAAAGTCGGCTTAATGTCATAACCGCCGTTGGCTATTTTGGCCGTCATCATCGCCAACTGCACCGGCGTTGTCATAATATAACTCTGACCGATGCCGGCAATCAGAGTTTCGCCGGTATGCCAGACTTCGCCGCGGGTGCGCATTTTCCATTCCTTGTCGGGGATAAGACCGTTTTTTTCACCGGCCAACTCCACGCCGGTTACGCTGCCCAAGCCAAACCGCCTTGCCATGGCGGCAATTTTTTCAATACCGAGTTTTTGCGCCACCTCATAAAAAAATATGTCGCAGGAATGCTGCAAGGCTTCCACCACATTGAGCGGCCCGTGTCCCTGATGTTTCCAACAATGGAAAAACTGGTTGCCGAGCTGCATGCGGCCGGAGCAGTAAACTTTGGTGTCTTTGGTAATAATTCCGTCTTCCAGAGCCGCCAACGCCACCATCATCTTAAAAGTCGAGCCCGGCGAATACTGGCCGGCGATAGCCTTGTTGAGCAGCGGGCTGCGCTCGTCGGCAAGCAGAGCGTTGTATATTTTGGAGCTGACCCCGTCGACAAAGTCGTTTGAATTGTACGACGGCGTGGAAAGAAAAGCGAGAATTTCGCCCGTGCGAACATCAACCACCACGGCGGCGCCGCTTTCGCCGTTATAGAGCTCAAAAGCTTTTTGCTGCAGACGGACATCAAGAGAAAGTTGCAGTTTTTCGCCGGGCACGCCGTCCACCCGTTCAATCTCCTTCATCACTCTGCCCAACGCATTAACTTCCAGTTTCAGGTTGCCGCCCGTCCCGCGCAGACGATGCTCAAACTGCTTTTCCAGCCCGGCTTTGCCGATTTTGAACCCCGGCACCTCAAGCAGCGAATCCTTGTCTTTTTGCAGATCTTCTTCCGAAACAGCCGCCACATAACCGAGCAGCGGCGCCGTCTGCTCGCCGTAAGGATAGTAGCGGCTCAGTCCGTCGTCTATCACAATCCCCGGCAGGTCGGGCATGGCAAGCAGCACCCGACTCATTTCATCCCAGCTGAGGCGGTCTTTTATTTTTATCGGCACGAAACTGCGAAATCTTTTGACATCTTCGATGACGCGCGCTTTTTCATCATCGCTCAACGGCAGAATTTTATCCAGTCGGGCAAGGGTTTCGTCCACGCTTGTGGTTTGCTCGGCAACAATCATTACCTGAAAATTTTGCCGGTTGCCGGCCAGAATTTTGCCGTTGCGGTCGACAATTTCCCCGCGCGGCGGAATAAGCAAACGGGTGGAAATACGGTTTTCGTCGGCCATGGTGGCAAATTTGTCCGCCTGATAGATTTGCAGATAATAGAGCCGAAAAACAATCACCAACAGCAGAAAAAACTGAATTCCCATCCAAATCAGCGTCCGTGATATCAGGGTTTTTCCTTTGTCGTTGTCGCGGTTCATCTCATATATCTTCCTGCAAAAAATGATTGAGAATCAGCGCATTCAAACCGCCGATAAGCGGATAACAGGCCAAACTGGTCAGGTAGGAAAAAAACAACTGCAGCAAAGGCAGCGGCTGTCCGTAATAAAAGGAAAGAAGCAACCATTGCGCCAGCAGACACACCGGCAGCAACAGCGCGGCACCGGCCCATAACACAACGAAAACCCGCCCGTTCAGATATCTTATCAGGTTGGTTGTCAAAAGATACATTACCAACAGCGCCGCCAAACCGGATCCGAAAGGCGCCGCAGACAACCCGTCGGCAATCATCCCGAAGACGAAAACCACCCCGAGATTAAACAAATCCGGTCGATAGACCAGCCAAAAATAAGCGCACATCAAGGCCATGGCAGGCCGCGCATTGTCTGCCATCGGCGAAGAAAGCGGCAAATAAGAAAAAAACACCAGCAGCAGAGAACACAAAAGCGGCAACAAGCGATACAGCTTATCTTTTGCCGTTTCCGACCAGCTTTCCGTCATTTGTCCTCTCCCTCGGCAAACAGTTCATCCGTCGGATCCGGCAGATGGTAGTCAACAATCTGCACATATTCCAGCCTGTTCAACCGGTCATACGGACGAACGACGGCGCCGTCTTTGTCCGCCTTTATCACCACGCCTACCGGCAGCCCCGGCGGAACCACGCCGCCCAAACCGGAGGTAACGATTTTATCCCCTTCCTTAACATCGGCTTCCAGAGGAATAAAAATCATCTTCGGCAACGGCGTGTTGTCTCCCGCCAACACGCCGCGAACCCGGTTTTTTTCCGTCATCACGGGAATTTTCGAGTTGATATCGTTAACAAGGAAAATTCTGGCATAATTCGGTCCGCATTTTTCCACCCTGCCGACAATGCCCCTGCTGCCGATAACGGCCAGACCTTTGCGCACGTTTCGGCTGCCGGCGGTATAAACGGTTACGGCATGGGCAAAAGCGCTGCCTTCTTCCGCCACGACTTTGGCGGTAACAAACGACGCCCCCGGCAAAACGGCGTAATTCAGCATTTGCGCCAACAACCGGTTTTCAATGTCCGTTGCTCTGTTTCGGGCGTTTTCCATAATCAGGCGCCGGTTTTCTTCTCTCAGCCGCCGGTTTTCGGCGTCTATCTTGCGCAGACTGCGCAGATAACCGTAACCTTCGGCCAAAAGAGAAGCCGGCGAAACCAGCACGTCCGTCGCCGCGGAAACGATTTCGTTGGCCGCACCGGAGGTTTTTTCAATCAGGACGTTTTCGCTTTTGGTCAGCAACATAAAAACAAAGGCAAAAACAAAAGCCAAAGCCACCGCAAATTTTTTAATGACATTGCGTAGCTGCTTGAAACGAAAGAATATTTCCTTATCCCGCTTAACCAAAACCCTACCTTACCAAAGCATTTGAATTTCAAGTCATTAACTAGCATATAAAAATTTTTATGGCAAACAAAATCCGCCGTTTTATTCAAATACTTATATGTTTTTTGAAATAAGAAAAATCTCCCCCGCAAACCGCAAAACAAAAAACGGTCTGCAAAAGGGGGAGATTATGCTTAATCGCTGCCTATTCGCCGCGCTTAATCTTTTCGATAAGTTCCTTGACGGACGGAATACAACCGTTGCGATACAGCGGATCGGTGGCAAAACGATAGACCTGATGTCCGGCAAACAGCAGATGGTCTTTCACACTGCCGCCGTGCCCGACTTCATACAGCGTCTTGTGGATGCAATAGGTGCGCGGATCGGGAATGCGCCCCGTCGAGCCGGTCGGGCTTGCCGCCGACCAGGTGGAAAACTGACATTGCGACAGGCAACCGACGCAGTTTTTGCGGTCTTCTTTCATTTGTTCCCAGTCTTCCGGCGTCATAAACACCACTGTCTGATCCGGCGTTTCCTTAATGGCCGTCAACCCGGCATTAATTTGATTGTTGGCTTTCGGCATGTCGGCCGGCTTGATAAACACGGTTTTGTGGTCGCTTATTTTCAGCGGCTGCGAAAATTCTCCGTCCGCTTCCGTACGAAAAGCGATTTCGCCGTTTTTGCGATCAATCAGTTTTTCCAGAAACGTGTTTTTAATGGCCGAAGAGAAAAACCCCGTCGGGCTGAAACGCTGCAGAATGACATCGCCTTTTTTAACATGCAGCATCACTTTCTGCCACGCCTCGCTGATCGGGCTTTCCTTGGTAATCATGGGACGCGTGCCGAACTGAAAGGCCAGCTTGCCGATTTCCGGATTGTCGATATAGTCTTCCCAATCATTCAACGACCAGATGCCGCCGGCCAGAATAATCGGTTTGTCGGCCAGTCCGTAACCGTCCATCATCCGCCGCAGGGCAACCACGCGATCATAGGGCTTTTCGGGTTTGGTCGGATCTTCGGCGTTTGACAAACCGTTGTGTCCGCCGGCCAGCCACGGATCTTCATAAACCACGCCGCCCAAAAATTCCGTAAAGTTGGAATAGGCGCGCTTCCATAAAATATTAAACGCCCGCGCCGAAGAAATAATCGGGTAATAATAAACGCCGAATTTAGATGCCAGAGCGCCCAGGTGATAGGGCATGCCCGCACCGCAGGTAATGCCGTTAATCAGCCCCTTGGCCTTTTCCAGCACGCCTTCGAGAATCCTTTGCGAATCCGCCAGTTCCCACAGCATGTTCATATGAATGCGGCCGTTGCCGTTGGAAATTTCATGCGCCACCTGCGCCTGAGCAATACCGCCTTTAATGGCTCTTTCCACCATTTCTTCGTGTCTTTCGGGACGCGATTTCTTAAAAAACACTTCCGAAACAACGTTTCCTTTTTCGTCATAAAAATCGGGACTGACGCCGGAAAACGTGCCGACGCAGTTTTCGTGCGCCCAGGCGCCGCTGCTGCGCCCGTCGCTGGCATTAATGCCTTTACCGCCCTCAACCAGCGGCAAAACCTCTTTACCGGAAATCAGAATGGGATTTAAGCTTTTCAAGATCTTGTCCTTTCTTATTTTTTCTTAACCATGCTTATAGCATAAAAAAAATTTTTTTCCTAGTAAAAATTTAGGGCGCAAGCAGCAATATTTCAACCGGCAGCCCGTTAACCGCGACGACGGCGATAAAAAGGCAGAGGAACGCGTATATTTCCAACAGCAAAGGCAAAAACTCGTAACGGAAAAGCGGCACCATCGGTTTGATTTTGCGAAAACCGTAATATATTCCCGTCAAAATCAGAACGGCGCCCGTCATTTGCAGGCCTATTCCCGCTTGTCGCAAAATATCGGCAAACGGCTGCAGCAGCATATGGGCAAAACCGAAAAACAACAAATAGCAAACAACGGCCGCCGCGGTGAGATGGTTGATCCGAATATTTCTTTTGTGTTGCAGCAGCTTTTCTTCTTCCAGTTTTTCGGGAGATATTTTTTCCGGATCCACCCCGCGCACGGTTTTCGGCGATTGCAGGCGAGCCTGTCGCTCTTTCATGTCCGCTTTGAATTTTTCTTCCATCAGACACAGTCCGCAGCCTTTGGAAGTAAAATAGGCATGGTTCGGGTTCTTTTTGCATTGCCGCAGGTTTTGCAGCAGATGGCGCAAATGCCGCTCCCATTCCGCGGCCGAAGGACGCTTCATCCCTTTTACGAACGCGCGGTCAAAAAGTTCCAGCGTATCCCGGGCAAAGTAATTGTGGATGCTGTAAGGATGCGGCGCCTGATAAAGATCCGCCCAGGAACCGTAAGCGTAATGATAGCCGGCTATACGCTCCTGAATGGTCAGGTTTTGCGTCCCCTGCCGGCGCGGCGTGCCCGAAAACGGATGAATACCGTTGTTCATCAGCTTAAACAAAATCACCGCCAGAGCAAATTTGTCTTGCTCTTCGCCCATTTTATCGCAAGTTTCCCGCATGCCTTCGGGATAAATATATTCTTCGCTGACAAATTCCGCCGGATAGCGCCCCTTTTCCCCGCAGATGGAAAAGCCGTCGCAGTCCAGCAGCGCCACCAGCATGCTTTGTTTATAAACATAGACGTTAGAGGGCTTTAAGTCCACAATGTAATGCCCTTTTTCGTGCAGAGCCGCCACCATGGCACACAGATTGCAGGCGGCCTGCAGCCGGTGTTCGTATTTTTCGGTCAGCTTCAGTTTTTGGCGGATGGCTTTTTGCATAAAATGATCAAGCGAAGTTGCCTGACTCAAATCGATCAACGGCATCAGATAGCCGACGCAAAAACCCGAAGAATCTTCAAGCAAAGCTTCCGGCCAGGCTATCTGCACATAGCTGTTGCCGTCTTCCATGGTAAACTGCCGTCCGTCTTTCATTGCCGGCGCAAAAGCCGGCCGGTTCAGCAGCATGGCCTGCAGCTTTTCGCGATTGGTGCTGCTTTTGCCGAGATTGTGGAAAATTTTTGCCACCAGACGGGGATGTCCGTCAACGGCAAATATCCGTCCGGCCGCACCGCCTCTGTTAACCATTTCCCCGAGCGTGATTTCTTCCCAACTGCCGTCGCCGTATATGGCATGATATGTCCGCGCGCTTTCTTCCGTCATAACCTGACCCACAAAAAAGTTTTGTCATCGGGGTTGAGCTTTTTGGCACGCACGGTGTTAAAGGTGTTGGCCAGAGCTCTGACCGCCCGCGTCCGCTGTTTTTCTTTATTCAAAAAATCGTCTATCGGACGCAGAAAATTAGGTTCTATCCGGCTGAAATCCGGCGTAAACGAAAAATTGGTCAACCCGTCGGACATCAGCATCAGCGTATGCGCCTGCCGAAAAGGCGTAAAACGAAGCGTTTCCTGCCAGTCATCCATGGTGTAAAAATACGTTTCGCAGGCAAAAACGCCGTTTTCGGGACGCGATGCCACATATTGCGAAAAATCTTCGGCAACAAAGGCCAAAGCCGCCCCGTCGCCGATATGGAAAAACACCCCCTCCCCGCGATGGCAGACCACGCCGACCACGGTGGCGGCAAAAGCCATAATGCCTTTTTTGTTGGCAGCGGAGTTATAGCGGTGAAAAAGAAGCTTGCCGCGAGCCACTTCAATGGCATGAACAACCGCTTCGCGGATGTTTTTGAAAGGCGCGTCAACAAGCAAATCAATCAGCGTATCACAGACTATCCTTGCCCCGATTCGCCCGTATTTGGCCGACCCCGCCCCGTCGGACACCACCGCCACGAAATTTTTGCCGCGCGTCGAATAGCGACAATAATCCTGACACGACTGCCCGCGGATAAGATGCACCGGTCCGGTTACGCTGACCGCCCGCACGGTAATTTTTCTCGGCTTAGTTTTCTTCATCCCAATTTCCCGTATCGTCAAACATGTCTTCGGCGTTCGGCGCGGCTTTGGATATACAGGAAACACTGCGGCTGAGCCAAAGGAAAAATTCGGTAAACTTCAGGCCGCTCAGGCGCTTCGGCGAATTAAGCGAAAACTTGGCCAGTTTTTCCAAATTGGCGCCTTCGGTGCCCACCGCATGAACAACCACTTTCTTGTTTTCCTGAGCCTCGCGACACTTGCACGCCACGCTTTCCCAGTCGTAGTCCGTCGGCTCGCCGTCGCTGATAAGAAAAATCCACGGCCGCTTGGAGGTGATGCCGCAGCTGTCGTAGAGACATTTCTGATCTTCTATTTTTTGCAGCGCCAGTTCCATCGCCTTGCCAAGAGGCGTCAGGCCGCCGGCGACCATCTCCGGCGCGGTAAAATTCATGGCGTCGATCCAGTCGGCGGAAACTTCCGTTTCGTCTTTGCCGAAAGCCTTGATTATCAGCAGCTGCACCCGAGAGCTGGCGTCAATGTCTTCTTTCAGCTCCTTTTCCAGCGCTTTCAAGCCGACATTGAGCTGTCTTATCGGCTCGCCGCGCATGGAACCGGAGCAGTCAAGCACCAACACGCAGGGCGTGCGCTCATTGGCGTTGTCGGCAAACTCCACATAGGGGATCATCTCGTCCACAAAATTGTTTTCGGCCATTTTATTTTTTCCTTAAATATCCGTTATCTCCGGGGGTAGCTGTGCGGATAGCCGCTGCCTTCATAAGTTTCGGGCGGCGACATTTTGCCGCAACCGGCAAGCGCCATCCCGGCAACAATAAACAAAATTGCAAATAATGCTTTTTTTTTCATTTCGGCGTACCTTTTTCTTGTGCATTCCGTCATTCATGTTTATATATTATTCCACAATCATAAACAAGGTAAAATATTGCACTTATCAATAGACAAATGGATATCTTAACAAAAATACTGGCCGTCGGCATCTTTGGTTGTTTGCTGACAACGGCGGCGGCCGCCCAACCCGGCGTCAACATTTATGACACGCCGCGAAACGTTCCTTCTAAACAAGTCTTCGCCGAAACCGGCAAACGGGTCAAGATGGACGATTTTCAAGGCAAGTTTGTGCTGGCCGTTTTCTGGTCGCGCCACTGCGTTCCCTGTCTGGCGGAAATGAAAGCCCTGCAAAAATTTGTAGACCGGACGAAAAACGACGGCATCAAAGTGATTCTTATTTCCCCGAAAGAAGAATGGCAGGGCGGCTTTTCCGAACAAAAGCGTTTCCTCGCCCGCTTGGGCGCGCCGGAAATTGAACCTTACGTTGACAACAAAAGCGACCTGGCCGCGGCGTTTGGCATTTTTTCCTCACCGGTAACCGTCTTTATCAGCCGCAACGGCAAAGAAATCGGCCGCATCCGCGGCTCCGCCCGCTGGGATCATCCGGAAGTCATCGAATATATATACAAAATAAAAGCCGAACACGGATAGCCGATTTATTCCCTGTCCATAAATTTCGGGAACAAATCTTTGCCGAGCGACAAACGGCTGCGCTGGGTATCGATGGAGGTTGCCAGATTAAGCTTGCCGGTTTTGATGATGGCTCGCACCTGATCGCCCTGCGTCGTATCGGGGTTGGCAAACAAAAAGGAAACCGACGGCACTTTTTTGCGAATGCCGTTCAAAGTCTGGTGCAACACCGCCAATACCCCGCGAGAAAACAGGTCGTAAGCCAGATCTTCGGTCATGCCCGAAGACGAAGCGTATTTTATCACCGAGTTGATGGCGTCGGTTACGTTGTTGGCGTGGATGGTCGACAACACCAAATGCCCCGACGTGCAGGCGCGCAGCACCTCGCTTGCCGTTTCCGGCGTACGGATTTCGCCCACCAGAATAAACCGCGGCTTGGAACGCAGAGCCGACTTCAGACAGCCGCCCCAGTTTCCTTCCACCGGCTGCGTTTGCTTGCACAGTCCGAGACTGCCGTTTAGAGCACTGTAAACGCCGTCAAGCGGCATTTCCGCCGGATCTTCGATGGTATAGGCAAAGCCGCCTTCGGAGATAAGATATTCTTTCATCAGCGACGAAACGGCCGTCGTTTTGCCGGCGCCGGTCGGTCCGGACCACAATATCAGCCCGGCGCAATCGCCCAAATTCAGCAGATATTTTCTCAGCTCCGGAGCAAAGCCGAGCGAGTTGAAAGCCGGAACCTCGGGCGGCATTTTACGGGCGCAATATTGTATGCCGTATATGCTGACGCTTCTTTCCACACGATAGAGAATTTTGTTGTATAGGACGGAATAGCTCGGATTGTTGCCGTCATACGTGCTTTCCACCTTATCGTAAAAATAGTTGAAATCATCGGGTTTGATTCTCATCAACCCGTTGGCCGTCTTACCGTCCGGAATATATGCCACTTTGTCGGGGGTAATATATATATCGGAAAAATTTATTTCGTTAACCGTGCTCATCAGTCTGTCCCGTAAACTTTATTTAAATCCATAAATTTTTTTTAATCAATAACTTCACCCGGGTAAACGCCGAAAAAATCGTTGCGGTTAACCCAGCCTTCCAAAGTTGCAAATTTAATCAGGCAAAAATCTTTTCCTTCGGGACATTTTTCAACCTCTCCGATAACCTGATCTTCCACTTTGGCAATTATTTTGGCGTCCGCTTCCGGTTTGGCGTAAATATTGCTCGTTCCCTGCCTCGTCATTTTAATCCACCGGCCGCTGCTTAACATGGGCTTATAAACCCATGTTTCCGATCCTTCCCAGTCACGTATCTGGCGCCAAAGGTCAAATTCGGCAATAATTTCCACCGGCGCGTTTTTCTGCTTATAAACCCATTCTATCGGATAGCGCGAACCGGGACCAGAACGGGCGTTGACCAGTTTTGACCTGAGCGACGCCATCCGCGGCAGCAGGCGACCGTCCGGTTCATCTTCGCCGCTTTGTGCCGGCGCGGCGGAAAACAGGCAAAAAACAGCCAGCAGACTCCAAAATATTTTCATTTACCCGTCCTCAAATTAATGCTTTTTTATCAAATTGACCCGATTATAACGATTATATGATAAATAAAAAGTAAAATTTTTGTGATAAAAAAAAAGTAAAATTTTTTCGGAGATAAAAAATGGATTTGCAAAAAAACACCGAAGAACTGATAAAGTTTCGCACCGAAACGGGCAACCTGCCGGAAATCGACCGCGCTATGAACTGGCTGGCAAAGCTTGCGGCCGGCATCCGCGCGGAAACGGAAATCTACAAAAAAGACGCTCTGGCGCCGGTGATGCTGCTTTCAAACGGCGAAAAGCGGGATTTTGACGTGCTTGTCGTCGGGCATATCGATGTAGTGCCGGCCGCAGACAACATGTTTATCCCTTACATGAAAGACGGCAAAATGCACGGCCGCGGCACGCTCGACATGAAATCTTTTGCCATGGTCGGGCTCAACTCGCTGGAATATGTCATCAACAACCGTTTGCCGCTGAAATTCGGCGTGCTGCTTTCTTCCGACGAAGAAAAAGGCAGCTTCGGGCTGGAAGCCTTTCTCAAAGACAATCCGAACCTAAAGGCCAAAATCGTTTTTGACGTTGATGTCGCCGGCGACATCGGCAAAATTGTCGCCCGTTGCAAAAGCCCGGTCTTTGTCAGGCTCACCGCCGAAGGCAGGGAAGCGCACGGCTCCACCCCGTGGGAAGGTATCGACGCCAACGAAAAACTGCTGCAAACCTGGCAGAACATCCGCCAAATCTATCCCTATTACGACAAAACTCTGCCGCGGCCGGCCGACACCTGGGTGGACACCGTTCATTTTGCCAAAATCGAGGGCGGAGAAGCGGCCAATGTTATCTCCAACCACGCGGAAGCTTTGCTCGATTTCCGCCTGACCGAAAAATCGACCCTGGCCGGACTGGAAGAAAATCTCAAAAAATCAATGGTCGACGGCGTGTCCTATCGCCTTGTTTCCGCCGGCCGCCCCGTGGTCATGGACGAAAACAACCCTTATATCCGCGCTTATAAACAGCTGGCCGAAAACTATCTCAACCGTACACTTGCTTTTGAATACATCGGCGGCGCCACCGACTCGCGCGCTTTTGCCGAGCGCGGCTCGGTGGTCATCATGCATTCGGGCAGCGGCGACGGCATGCACGCCGGCGGCGAATATGTGGACTGGCAGTCGGTGGAACAGCTGGCGGAAATTCAAAAACTCTTTTTGCACCGGCTGGCTGATAAACGGGACTGAAAGCCCCGCAATAAATGACTGGACACAAACAGGAAAAAGTACTATCATTGCAACTCGATGCAAAACATAAAAAACTGTAAAAAAAACTGTAAAAAAACATGAGCATGTTGTTGACTTTGGGGTTAATTTTCTGCGGCTTGCTGACAGCGGGCTGCGTATGGATTCTTAACCTCAAAATCGAAAAATACGAGCCTTTTGCCCGCTGGTGTTCGCTTGCCGGCATCGTTGCCGTGTTGGCCATGTTTATCTATTCCATCCATTTCGTGAAAGGCGCGGACTATTCCTGGGGGTTGATTCTCGCCCTTTCGGTGGGCATCACCGTTGTCTGGCTTTTGGCCTGCGGCTTTGCCATCGGCCTTGTCGCCATTGTTTCCTCTCTCGCGTATTGGCTTGTCACCACCTGGAAAAAAACGGATTTCAGGGAATTTTGGGCAAACGCCAAAGCCGATTTCAAAGCCGAAATTGCCAGCCTGAAATCGTGGATAGACGACGAAGAATGATTGCTTTTCTTAAAAAAACATATATAATATGCGCTGTTGTTTTTGTGTCGACGTAGCTCATCAGGATAGAGCAACAGTTTCCTAAACTGTGGGCAGGAGGTTCGAGTCCTCTCGTCGACGCCATAAAAAAAGCCGTGATTTTCCTCACGGCTCTTTTTATGACTTGTCTCGCGGTCGAACCTACGGTTCGTTCACTGGTATCTAAGGTTTGGCGCGGAGAACGTCGTTCTCCTTCCATAACCTAAGATAGCCGTGGATTTTCAGACAAAAACAACCGGAGCAGCGGTTGTTTTTGCTTAGCATCTCTCTCGTCGACGCCATAAAAAAAGCCGTGATTTTCCTCACGGCTCTTTTTATGACTTGTCTCGCGGTCGAACCTACG